>NZ_OY764081.1:0-352197 GCF_963667985.1 uncultured Methanocorpusculum sp.
ATCAGACCGCCGCATTCGCCGAAAATCGTTTTACCAGACTCTGCAGCCCTTTTCAGTTCGGTTTTACATCGGGATTTTGCCAGCTCTTCGGCATAGAGTTCCGGATAGCCGCCGCCGAAGTAATAGGCATCAGCGTCCGGAAGCGTGTCGTGAATGGGAGAAAAGAAAATCAATTCAGCTCCTTTCTTTCTGAGATGATCGAAGTTGTCCTGATAATAAAAACAGAACGCCTCATCCAGCGCAATGCCCACTCTGGATTTTTTCTCTGCAGGGGACACGTTCGTCTCTGCCGTGATCACAGTTGTATCAGCAGCAGCTGCCAAAAGGGCATCAAGCATGCAGTGTTCTTCGATGAATGCTCCGGTATCCTTCATCCGTGCGTCCTCGTCCGCCATCTTCAAACCCAGGTGCCGGCTTTCGACAGCGAGTGCATCGCTTCGCGGGATCCATCCAAGGAGAGGTATGGAAATATCCGTGGTTGTCATCGCTTTATGTTTCTCACTACCTCCTTTCGTCATGATGACACCGGCAAACCTGAGCCTGGAATCAAATTCCGTGTACCCCTTGATCAAAGCGGCCACACTCCGGCTCATGCCTTTAATGTCCGTGACCAAAACAACGGGAGCATCGAGAATGCGTGCGACATGCGCCGTGCTCGCGCAGTCTCCCCCATCCACGCCGTCATACAATCCCATCACACCCTCGATTACGGCAATGTCTGCCCCCTCGCAGGCAGAAACAAACGAACGGCGAACCGACTCCTCCCCCATCATGAACGGATCGAGATTACGCGAACTTCGCCCGCAGACAACTGAATGATGAGATGGATCGATGAAATCCGGCCCGACTTTGAACGGCTGGACCACGAGCCCCCTCGCCCGAAGTGCCGCCATGATCCCAGAAGCGGTGGTCGTTTTTCCGCATCCGCTGTGCGTGCCGGCAATTACTATGCGGGGTATGCTGGTGCTTTGTCTAATCATAATCGTTTACCTTATATCAGTTTAAGTTTAACTTTATAGAATTATATCTTATTAATAGATACTTGGTGTTTTATGCATATTATGGAAGGGTTTCTGCCAAGCCCATGGTGGCAGTTTTGGGCGCTCCTCGCTGCGGTTTGTGTTTTGGCAGGCATGGTCGCGCTTATCAGACTTGTAAAGAGAAATCCGGAGTCACTGCCGCTTCTCGGACTTGCCGGAGCCTGTGTTTTTATCCTTTCATCCCTGAAACTTCCTTCCGTAGGATCCTCATCGCATGCGACCGGCACTGGATTCGGTGCGATACTATTCGGACCTGCGGTTTGTTCTGTGTTCTGCACAATAGTATTAGTATTCCAGGCACTTCTTCTTGCACACGGAGGGATCACCACACTCGGCGCCAACATCATCTCGATGGGTGTTGCCGGCCCGCTTGCCGCCTGTATCATTTTTAAAATAGGCCATCTGATTCGACCCGAATTTAGTATCAGGAGTTTTTCGGTCACCGTATTTTGCGCTGCTGCGGCGGCAGATTTGGTCACTTACATGATGACCTCTCTTCAACTCGCACTTGCCTACCCGCGGCTGAAGGTTGCGTTCTTGCCTCATTTGCTGTTTACCTCGGGATCTTCAGCATAACGCAGATTCCTCTTGCCGTTCTTGAGGGCATACTCATTGTTCTTATGATGAGATTTGTGATCAGGATACGTCCGGATATCTTTGTCTCCCTCGACATTCTGTCGAAAAAAGAGACACGCATACTTCTTCCGGATTATGATCAGAAAAAGTCACCAATATCGAAAAACAAATGGATAATTACCGGAATCATTGTCGTGCTGCTTACAGCCTCCCTTGCATTCCTGCTTTCAGGACTCGGACTCCAGTCAGGATCTGATGATCTGGTCGCAGAAACGCTGATCGATCTGGGAAATCTTCCGGTCTTTGATCCGCTGAATCTTGTCTCCGAGGATATGCACGGCTGGCTCTTTGCTCTTCAGGCCGGAATCGGCGCTGCTGTCCTTGTCTTATGTCTCTATCTATTGAGAACCAGATCGGCAGCCCGAGGGTCTGCAAAGAAACCCCACACCATCTTCGATGAACATATTCTCGATGATGTGGCGATCGCAAGTCCTCTTCGGCAGGTTTCGGCCTGGCTTAAACTTCTGTTCTGTCTGTCAGCGATCATAATCGGCGTGACCTCGCCGCTTCCGTATCTCCCGCTGTTTATTGCAGCGGTCATGATCTTTGCGGCACTCGTCATCGCTAAAGTCAGTCCGCGTCTTTACGGATCTCTCCTGACGATCCCCCTGGTTTTTGCCGGGACGGGAGCTGCGGTGATTTTGCTCATCACCGGCGGCGGTGAGACGCTTGTCGACTTTTTCCGCATCGGAACATTTCATTTTCAGATTACTACGACCTCGCTTGAACTGGCTGGACTGGTCTTATCCAGGACTCTGGCCGGTATGTGCTCGCTCTACTTCCTGACCCTTACCACGCCGATAACATCGCTTTTTTCTGTTCTCCAGAAGATGCGGATGCCTCAGGCATTCATCGACTTGTCCATGCTGATTTACCGGTATATCTTCGTCTTTATCGGCGAGGCGATCGCGATTCACAATGCGCAGATCATGCGGGGAGGATACGGCACATGGAAAAATTATCTCACCTCGTTTTCCATGCTTGCCTCGATGCTTTTTATCAGAACCTGGGAAAAAGGAGAGGCGATTTTTGTATCCATGGATGCCCGCTGTTATGATGGATGCATGGCTCTGCCTGAAGAAGACGGGCATGTCACCACGCTCGCTGCCGTGTCCGTGTTCCTCTTTATTGCGTTAATATTTGGTTTGTTATGTGCGGAGATGCTGTTATTATGAACGATGATGTACTTACCTTTGAAGATGTCCGGTTCTCGTATCCGGGCCGCCCCGCATCGCTGAAAGGAATACCCTTTTCCATTAAAAGAGGAAAGAAAGTTGCCGTAGTGGGACCAAACGGAGCTGGAAAAACCACACTTCTTCTGATGTGCAATGGGACATTGGTGCCGGAAAGCGGGAGAATTCTGGTAAACGGCGAAGAGATCGCATACGACAGAGCTTCGCTTCGGGACGTTCGGACCAGGGTAGGTCTCGTATTTCAGAACTCCGACTCCCAGATATTTGCCCCGAGCGTCTATGCCGATGTAGCGTTTGGGCCGATGAATCTGCATCTTTCCGAAGAGGAAATAAGGGAACGTGTTTCTGATTCGCTGTTTGCCGTTGGCTTTGTGGATTATGATAAGCGTCCGCCCCATCACCTCTCAGGTGGCGAAAAGAAACGTGTCGCGATCGCCGGAATTCTTACCATGCGGCCAGACATTCTGGTAGCTGATACCGACTGCATCACTTGATCCGGCAACTGCCGCCGAGATCATGGATCTTCTGGATGAACTCCATGAAGACGGGACGACGATCCTGCTCTCCACCCATGATGTTGAACTTGCCTATGCCTGGGCAGACGAGGTGATTCTTCTTGCCGAAGGGAGGGTCCTTCATCAGGGAGAGCCTGCCGAGGTCTTCACCAGCTATGAGCTGATGACAAAAGCGAGAATGACCCCGCCGGTCCTGCTGGATCTCTATATGGAGCTCGTTAGACGAAATATTCTGGTGCCCGGTATCCCCCCTAAATGCATTCCGGAGATGACCCGGCTCATCGAAGGATCATGTCCTATCGTGACCGGGGCAATCTATCTCGCAGATACCGACTCCCTCACCCCGGCGTTAGTACAGCAGATGCTGACAGAACACCCGGCCTGGCATACCGGGGCTATGGGGACAAGGGCAAAGAAGTTCTGTTATCTCTCGGAGATTTCGCTTGAATATACACACGGCGTTGTGGACAAGTGTCTTCTTTCCGTCATGAGCGGGGAAGATACTTTGATTCTTACCTGCGGGGGCATGCTTGACCGGGTGGAACTTCAGGCGGCCACATTCTCAAAAGAAAGCGGGATCGAGGTAAAGGTCAAACGAATCTAAAACGGCATTCATCAGATATTCGGTAATCATACCGATAATCCTCGGATAATGCCCCCATACAAATATATTTCAGGCAAAAAATCCATTGTTAATTCATGAATATGAGCATTCAATGGAGAAATACCGTTGCGGCGGGGCTACGGAGGATCCGATGAAAAACACCAGGATTAATGCATGGGTCGATCTCGCTGCGTTCGTTGCAGCAGTAGCGACCTGTGTGACTGGGTATGTTCTCTGGGCATTTTTCCCTCTGGGGTCAGGAAGAGGGTCGATGAGTTACCTTTCCATCAGTTATCAAAGCTGGTATGATCTCCATTTCTATACAAGTCTGCTGTTTGTCATCCTCGTCGCCATCCATCTTATTCTTCACTATCGGTGGATTCGAAATATGCGTACGATGCTGGTCAAAAAATAATGATGGAAATATTATCTTATTTTTCTTCTAAAATCTGATTGTAAATATAGAGTGGGTAGACCCTCATCGACCCCATGATTATGCCATACAAACCAGTTATTCTATAACTGCTCACAGCAAATAAATCACAAGTACATTTTCTCTACCGAAAATAGTTTTACTTAGGAGATCACAGAATGGATTTACCCGGAGGACCTACTCAGCCGGAAGTCATGGCCGTTTCCCTCGCAAAACTTGCCATTCGTCCAGGTGACACGGTTGTTGACATCGGCTGCGGGACCAGTACGGTCACGCTCGAGATGACGAAACTCGCAGGAAAAGAGGGACAGGTATACGCCGTGGACCGGAGGCCTCAGGCCATTGAATGTACGCAGGAAACCTGCCGGGGTATGGAGGTAGAATTTTTTGCCGGCGAAGCTCTTGATTTTCTTACCTCGCCGCATAAAAGAATCGACTGTGCGTTTCTTGGTGGAAGCAGCAATATCCATGAGATACTTTCCCTTCTTCAAAAAGAAGGAACGCGAAGTATCGTGGTGAATGCCGTACTTCTGGAAACCGCCGTCGAGACCATCCATGCGATGAAAGAACTGGGTATCTTCATTGAAGCCGTTCATCTGCAGGTCTCCAGGTCCCATGATCTCGTGGAGCGTATTATGTTTCAACCAATCAATCCCGTCTATATCATACACGGGGGCAGAACATGCTGACCGCAGTGGGCCTGGGCCCGGGCGATGCAGAACTTCTGACCCTCAAAGCGGTTCGGATATTAAAAGAAGCAGACACGGTTTTTGTGCCGGGAGGCATTGCTCTTGACTTAGTCAAACCCTATGCGAAAAACATCATCACGTTTGAGTTCCCGATGACCCGGGATGAGAATGAGATCACGAAATGCATGGAGAGAAATGCTGAAAAGATTTTGCCCGCGGCAAAAAGCGGTCATGCAGTCTTCGGACTGATCGGTGACCCGAATTATTACTCCACATTCTCTCGTCTTGCCGAGATGGTGATAGCACTTGTGCCCGATCTGATCGTGGAAACGATTCCAGGGATAAGTTCCATCACCGCCGTGGCATCGCATGCTAAAATACCCGTGAACGGAGCATTTCTCGTAACGGACGGTCCGGTCATCCCTTCGACAAAGATTCTGATGAAGGTCACGCGGCCAAGAAATGCAGCTGAACAGCTGAAAGCCGCCGGCTACAATGATTTCATTGTCGTTGAGCGGATGTATATGGAAGGCGAGAAGGTTTATCGGGATGTTCTGCCGGAAAAGACCAACTACTTCAGCATCATGATCGCGAGGAAGGTATGAAGTATTATATCGTCGGTGCGGGATGCGGTGATCCAGGACTTATCACGGTGAAAGGTATGGATCTTTTGAAACGTGCCGATATCCTCATCTATGCCGGATCGCTCGTAAATTCCGAGCTTGTCACCGCATCTCCTGCATCGGTAAAGCTTGACTCATGGGGAATGAAGCTCGAAGAGATCACAAGCGTTATCGAAGAAGGAGTACGGACCGGCCGGTTCGTTGTTCGTCTTCACTCCGGAGACCCGGCGATCTACGGCTCGATCGTTGAACAGATCGCTCCTCTTGAAGCAAAGGGGATCCATTCAGAAATCGTCACTGGCGTTTCATCGATGTTTGGAGCCGCGGCCGCACTGCAGACCGAATACACGCTTCGCGGGGTATCTGAATCGGTCATCGTGACCCGATCTGCGGGAGAGACGCTTGACGCCGACCAGATCCCCGAACTCTCTGCCCACGGTACAACGATGGTCATCTTTTTATCGACCGGACATATCGACACCGTGATGAAAAAACTGCGGCGTCCGCCCGAAACACCGGTCGCCGTGGTCTATCATGCCTCCTGGCCCGACCAGAAGATCATAAAAGGAACGATCGAGACCATCGCCGAAAAGGTGCACGATGCAGAGATAACCCGCTCTGCACTGATTATCGTCGGCGACATTGTTGCCGGAATCCACGCGGCATATACCAACTCACACCTGTACGGATGAACATCGTCGTCGTCACTCTGCCAAGATTCCAGGAAGCCGGAGAGCGGATCGCAACGTTTCTGGAAGCTGAGCTTCTTCCCTATTCGCCGGAAATCTTCTCCGAACTTTATGGGAAGTACGACGCGATTATCTGCGTTATGTCGGCAGGGATCGCGGTTCGCGGCTGTGCTCCGCTTCTGACCGACAAGTGGCATGATCCGGCAGTCATCGTTGTCACGCCGGATATGCGGTATGCCATACCCGTTCTCGGAGGGCACCACGGAGCAAACGACGTTGCGAAACGTCTTGCAGATCTTGGAATCGAGCCCGTTATTTCGACCGCAACGGAAGTGATGGGCCGGCCGTCGGTCGAAGAGAAGGCAAAACAAGGCGGGCTGACGATTGTCAACAGATCTTCGACGAGAGAAGTGAACGGCGCAATTCTTGACGGCGATGTGCCGATCGTTCGCGTGCTGGCACCAAAGATCGTCGTAGCGGATCCCGGCGTTTCGGTTCTTGTAACGGATTCACCGTATGTCATCGGTATCGGGTGCCGGCTTGGAACCACTGCCGATGAAATCAGAAATGCCGTCTTTTCTGCATGCAAAGATGCAGACATCTCTGCGGATTCGGTGACATTATTCGCGACAACCCTCAAAAAGTTCCATGAAAAAGGACTGCACGAGGGAGTAGCCTCACTTTCCGGCAACCTCATCTTTCTGGATGATGAAACAATTAACAAACAGATACCGGTGACTTCGTCCCGCGCTGAGATGCTTGGACTCTGCGGGGTCGCCGAGCCGTGTGCTCTCGCCCTTTCGAAAACAGGCACACTTATACTGAAAAAAACTGTATACGGGCGTGTATCTATTGCAATAGGAAGATAATATGGGTATTTTATGGATCGTAAGTTCAGGCCCGGGAAGCACACAGCAGCTTACCCCCGCCGCAATGAAGGCAATCGCCTCCGCTGATGTGATCATCGGCAATGCATTCTATCTGGATATGCTTGAACAGCTGTTGAAAAACAAACAGGTCATCCGAAGTGCGATGGGAAAAGAAGTTGACCGTGCCAGAGAAGCGGTACGCCTTGCATCAGATCATAATGTCGCCATGGTTTCGGGTGGAGATGCCGGCATTTATGGTATGGCGAGCATCGTTCTCGAGATGGTCGAACATGAATTCCCTTCCCAGGAAGTAATCGTTCTTCCAGGAGATACTGCGGCCACCGCGGTGGCGAGCAGACTCGGGTCCCCGCTCTCGGGCGACTACGTGACCTTAAGCCTTTCCGATCTCCTGACGCCTTGGGACGTGATTGAAAAACGCCTTGGTCTTGCCGCACAGATGGGGACCCCGATCGCTCTTTATAATCCAAAGAGCCGCGGCCATCCGTTGAATCTTGCCAAAGCATTGGAGATCATTCTTACCTGCCGTGATCCGGAAACCCCGGTCGGCATCGTAAAGAACGTGTTCCGGGAAGAAGAAGAGACACACGTAACGACGCTTCGGGAACTTGCCGAGAATGATGATATCGTAGATATGCATGCGGTACTGATTATCGGGGGCGAAGAAAGCAGAAAATGGATGGAGAATAACGATGTCAAAGGAATCATTACACCCCGCGGTTACCACAGAAAATACGTATACTGATATCGGTGCAGATACGCCGGAAGGTTTTTCGATCTCGTCGAGAAGCCGAAGCCTTGCAAGAGAAGCTGTCGGTAACAAGACGCCTGAGGACCGAATCAGACAGAGATGCTCGATCGCAGTTGGAGACTGGGCAATGGCAGATCTTCTCAGGTTTTCCAACGATCCGGTGACAGCAGGACTGCAGGCGCTCGAAAATGGTGCGCCTATCTTCACCGATATCCGCGTGGTCCTGACCGGGATTCAGAAGAAAGGCCATTCGTCAACGGTCGAGTGTGCCCTGGATTTCGGCGCCGATATCTCCAAAGAGTTGGGAATCACCCGAAGTTCTGCAGGGTTCATTGCCCTGAAAGAGCGGCTCGAAGGCTCTATCATCGTGATCGGGAATGCGCCGAGCGCTCTTCTGACCGTCTGTTCATTTGTAGATGAAGGCATCCGTCCGGCGCTTGTGATCGGAACGCCAGTGGGTTTTATCAACGCGGCCGAGTCGAAGGAAGTTCTTCGCACAAAATCCGTCGCGTCCGTTTCAAATGTCGGGACCCGTGGCGGTACGCCGATTGCCGTGGCTTCTCTGAACGAAATTATTACGATGTTTACCGAACTGAAAAAATGATCGATCCGGTTACTGGTTTTGCATATCCCGAATCGTGGACGGCAAAATGCCGCGATGCAGACGCATTGGCAATTGCAAAAAGCGGTTTTGGGGTGCTGACTTCGAATGGTTCTGTTTTACGAAGGGGATTCACCACAGGTTCAACTGCGGCGGCGGCGTGTTACGCTGCGGTCGCTTCTCGTGCGGCCCCCGTTAATAGTGCGCCGATACTGCTTCCCTGCGGGATCCTCGCCGAGATCCCGGCTGTCGGAAAAGACGGGAGGGGTCGGCCAGAAAATTTTCTGGAGATTTCCCAAACGACATCACGGCTGGGATCCTCATGTGTGCGAAGGCGACCCATTCCAATGAAATTTCTCTGGAAACAGGCGAGGGTGTCGGCCGTTTCGTTCGGGACACCCCTCGATATCCAAAAGGGGCGGCAGCCGTAAGCCCTCCTGCGAGAAAAGAGATTCTCGATGCGATCTCTTCAGCCTGCCGTGCGGCCGGTATTCCCGGAGCCTCTGTTTTACTTACGATTCCCGACGGCCGAAGGATCGGGGCAATGACCCTGAACCCGAAGATTGGAATTGATGGAGGGATTTCCATTGTTGGAACGACCGGGTTTGTTGAACCCTGGGATGATCATCTCTCGGAAACGGTAAGTGAACGGATCTCCAAAGCACAGAATGTGGTAATAACTACCGGAAGGATCGAACTTCGTTACTCAAGACTTCTCTTCCCCGATTACGAGGTGGTTCTTGCCGGATCAAAAATCGCCGAGAGTCTCTCAGCGGTTGCAAATTGTGAGCATGCCGTCATCTGCGGTCTGCCGGCCCTGATCCTGCGGTTTTTCCATCCGGAAGTCGCGACCTCGCGGGATTTCCAACTGTCGAGGAGCTGATCGCGGGGCCCGACGGCGAATCCGCTCTTGCAGAGGAGCTGACCGCAGCAAAGCAGAAATACCCCTGGCTTCGTATCGTTATTGTAGATAGGGACGGTAAAATCATGGGAGATACGCAATGAAAATAATTGGAGTTGGATGCGGGGACGGAATGCTGACAAGGGAGGGAGAAGCTGCATTACGCAAAGCAAAAAATGTGTATGGATCAGGACGGGCGATCGAACTTGTCAGAGCTTTTATCCCTGCAGAGGCAGATATCATCGAGATAACGGATTACAAAGCGCTTCGTTTTCTTCCCGACGATGCGGTAGTTCTTTCGACGGGAGATCCTTTGATGGCAGGGCTTGGCTATCTGCCGGGCGAGATCATCCCGGGGATCTCATCGATGCAGGCGGCGTTTGCCCGTCTCCATGCCCCATGGACAAATGTGGCTGTCGTGAATGCTCATGGAAAAAATCATCAGGATGCTGTGTCCCGGACCGTTCAGGACATTGCTACCGGGCACTCGGTTTTTCTCATTGCCGATCCTGATTTTTCAGTGGAGGAACTTGCCCGTTCACTTCCCGCATCTGTACCTATTGCGATCTGCGAGGATCTCGGATATCCTAACGAAAGGATTGCTGAAGGAACCGCGAAAAATCCTCCGGCGGTGTTAAGTAAACTCTTCTGCATCGTTGTGGGATACAAAAAATAATAAAAAATTGAGATGTAATTTCTGATCACAAAAAGAGGATTACTCCTCTCCCTGTTTTCCTCTCCGGGCTTTTGCCGAAGCGTTCCAGTATCCAAAAATATAACCGATAATCAGTGCGCCAATCGCTGTTTGAACACAGAAGAAGAGCGTTTCGATTTCTCCGCTTGGCGGGGTCCAGATTGAGTTAAACCATGGTATGTAGCCTGTTGCATCGATCGTCTCGGCAGCACCGCCGTCTGCTCCACCCCAGCCTTCTTCATCACCTGTACCGGATGGAACTATGGCAAGTGTTCCAATAACGAGCAGAACAATGACGAGAAGGCCCACAAGAATCTCAAGATGTGCTTTCTTCATACTGCTTCTCCCTGGATCTTTGCAATCTCGTCATCCTGGATAATTCCGAGTTTCTTTAAGATCTCCGGCTTTACACGGACGATGTATTTTGCGACGAGTGCACAGATGATACCCTCGATAATGGCGAGAGGAATCTGGGTCACGGCAAAGATACCGGCGAATGCAATGAATGCATTGAGAATACTTCCTTCGACCGGAAACACTATTGCAAGCTGCAGTGAGGTCACGGTGTAGGTGACTAAATTTGCGACGGCGGCGGTTACGAATACTGCAATTCCAATGCCGACCTTGCCGGTTCTTCTTAAACCGACGAAAACGAGCCAGGCAATGAAAGGACCGGCAATGGCCATGGAGAAAACGTTTGCTCCAAGCGTCGTAAGTCCTCCGTGTGCAAGCAGCAGGGCCTGGAATAAGAGAACGATTGTTCCAAGAACAGAGGTAATGAACGGTCCAAAGAACGCCGCCGAAAGACCTGTTCCTGTAGGATGGGAACAGCTTCCCGTTACCGACGGGATCTTGAGTGCAGAAAGTACGAAGACAAATGCACCGCATACCGCCATCAAGGGGAGAACACGCCGATCCTCCTGAATCATTTTGGTCATTTTCCAAATACCGTAGATGACAAACGGAGCTGAAAGAACAGCCCAGAATATACACCAGCCGATGGGTAAATACCCCTCCATAATATGCATAATAAAAATTGTCTTAATGAATATATAATTGTGTAGTAATTGATTTTAATTAATAAATGTAAAATTATATTGTTAAATAAACAGCGTTACAAAAAAGTGGGGATTGGAGATCAGAGATGTGTGTTCAGCGCGAAATTAGCGTTTTTGAGCATAATGTCGGCGAGAAGCGGATCTTTGCCAATAGGTTCGGCATATACGAGAGGAATCTCGGTTCCGTTTGCCAGAATGAAACTGCCACGTGACTCGTTTGATTTCAGACCGAGAAGTCCGGGTATGTCTTCAAGCACGTGGACGCCTTTGGCAAGGAACAGCGGAACAACGACTAAAAGTTCGATATCCTCGCATTTCATGGAATCAAGCCCTTCCAAAACTGTCGGAGAACTGTTTTCCATAAAACATGTTTTAATCAGATACTCGTCCGTTTTCTCGGCCATCAATTCAGCGGTTGAAGTGATGAGCTCTTTATTATAATTGAGTCTGCTTCCATGACCTATCAGAAGTAAACCTTGTTTGCGCATACATAAAGGTATGATTCACTTACTATAAATCAAATTGGTTTTATGTTTGACATCTCATTCAGTTTTGAGAAACTGTTTTGCCTCGTCAATACCTCGGGAATATGGTTTGATGTCGATGACCGGTGTTTTATCCAAGGCGTCTAAACCGCATACAGTCAGCACATTATCATTGATGGATTCTATGATGACCAATGTCAGCGAAACAGGATTTGGACGGGCAGGCGAACGCGTGTTAAAGACGCCTGTCAGCGGGGTGTCGGGATTCCCCCGCGGGTGTACCTCGATTACATTTCGATCGGAACGATCGAACCAGCAGATAACAAATATCTGTCTGCCGGGGGACAGACCTGCAAGCCCTTTGGCATACTCCGGAAAGATGACGATTTGACTGCTTTGTTCATTTTCACGTCCCTGTGACGGGGCATCTCCCTTTTCTTTAAATGGTGATATTACGGTTCCTATTGGTTTACACTCAAACGTTCCGGTCATAATAATTCCTGTTTTTTGTAGCGTAAAGATGTTTGTATAGGTTTTCTCTCAATCAGCCGCACGGCACAACAATCGGCAGATCGTTATGGAATATCACATCCATCGGTATTCCGTATACCGCCTCGATAATATCTTCAGTCACTCCTGATTTGTCGCACATCGCATAGATCTTCCCTTCTTTCATGAACAAAAACCGGTCCGCAAATCGCAGAGCAAGATTCAGGTCATGCATCGTCATTACGGTTGCCACATCGTGATAATCAACAACATCCCGAATGGCACGGAGAATCTCCATCTGCCTGCACAGATCAAGAGCGCTTGTTGGTTCATCCAGAAGAAGAACAGAAGGCTCCTGGACAATTGCCCGGCAAAGGCAGACCCTCTGCAGTTCCCCGCCCGAGAGCTCGTCAATGTACCTGAGCTGCATATCGGTAAGGCCGAACCGTTCAATGGCCTTCTCCACAATTTGATAATCATGATCGGAAACACGCCATCCAATATGCGGTTTTCGACCAAGCAGCACGGAATCGAACACCGTCATACGGGCCGACTCGTTTCGCTGGGCGACATATCCAACGTTTTTTGCAATTTCATTGCCGCTCATCTTGGTCAGGTTCAGCTCTCCAAGCATGATCGTTCCGGTTTTCGGCTGGAGAATCAGGTTCATACACTTGAGTAGCGTTGATTTCCCAACACCGTTGGGGCCAAGGATCGCAAGAATTTCGCCACGTGAAACTCCCACGCAGATTTCATCCAGAACTCTTGCAGTTTTGTACTCGAAATTCACACAGTCGACATTCAGTAGTGCCGGCGTCGGAGCATCGGTATGATGATCATGCGGAACACCATGAAGATGTTCATGTGTATGGACATAGCCGTCTGAATGAACATGCGGGTGGATATGCAGTTCTTCATCATAGCCGTGTTCTTCGTGAGATGGATATTTATTCATACCCGCCTCCCCCGTATAATCAGATACAGGAATACCGGAGCTCCGAGAAATGCGGTCAATACAGCAACTGGCAAGACGTGAGGGGCGATCAGTGTTCGGGCCACAGTATCAGAAACAAGTAATAGAACTGCACCGCAGACAAAACTTGCCGGAATCAAAAACCGGTGATCATCGCCCACGATCTTTCGCATCATGTGCGGACAAACCAGGCCCACAAAGCCGATGATCCCAAGAAATGCCACGATGACTGCACTGATCAAAGATGCAGCAATCATACCAAGGAGGCGTGTCCTCTCAACGTTGACGCCAAGACCTTTTGCGGTTTCTTCTCCGGCATCGATTGCGTTATAATCCCAGCGTTTATAGATGAAGTAGATGAAGCAGATCACGGTCATCAGCGTAATCAGTCCAAGTTCCGTCCAGCTTGCTCTTGCAACATCTCCAAACTGCCAGAAAACGATTGAGGCAAGACGGGTGTCGTCAACGAAGTACTGAATTGCCATTAACCCGGCGCTAAAAAGAGAGCTGATGGCAACACCTGCCAGAATCATCGTTTCAGGAGTTGCAGAACGAATCTTTGCAATGAACAGAATAATTACTGTTGTCAGAATAGAGAAGACGAATGCCGAGATCGTCGTTAGATACGGGTTGTTAATTACAACAGCATCGGCGATGCTGCTTCCGGTGGTACCTGCTCCAAAAAGCAGAATGCCGACAGCAGCTCCAAATGCCGCAGCACTGGAAAGCCCAAGAGTGAATGGAGATGCAAGAGGGTTACGTAAAACCGACTGCATGGAAACTCCGGCAATTGCGAGTCCAGCGCCGGCTACAATAGCCGTCAAAGCCTGAGGGATTCTGATGTTCCAGATGATCCTTTCATAAAGACTGGTGCCGCCCCCTCCAAAAATCGTCGCAATAATATCGGGTATTGGAATAGAGACCGCACCTACCGAGACGGAAACGAAAAACATAACGATAGTGGCAATAATTCCGATTAATATTATCGTGACTTTTCTGCTGACGTAGGCTTTGTAGTTCGTTGGTTTTTTCTCTTCTTTATTCATGCTTTATCCATTTCGCGGCGTATCAATCCCTTCTGAATAAGGTTTGATGTCAACAACGGGCGTCTGATCCAATGCTTCCAGTCCTTTGACTGTCAAAATTCTTCCTTCGATATCCACAAGTTTTACCAACGTTAATGCGATAGGATTAGGGCGATTCGGTGAACGATTTGAGAATATGCCGCGGGGAGGGTTCTGTTCCTCCCCAGGTCTTCGCGACTTCAAAACCGTCCGGTCGGACCGGTCGAACCAGCAAAAGATAAACAGATCATCGCCAATGAAAAGTCCTTCTGCTGCCTCCTGATATGCAGGTTCAAGTGTGATGATACTCAGTTTGTCGGTGTGTCTTCCCTGTTTGGGAGCGTCTTCGCGTGTTTTAAACGGAGATGAAACAAAACCGATAGGAACGCAATTCATACATAATTCAGTCATAAAAATATCTCCAAAAATCAAATAGTGGAAAGATCCACTTTCTGATAAGAGAGCCCGTTCATGTGCTCATTCAATTTTTGATACACATCTCCACCGACAACATTATTGTAGATTTCATCAGCTATAATAGCAAGATCAATATCTGCAAATTGTTCTGGATACAGAATTTTACCGATGTAGTAGGCATTGACCAGCTGTGTCTCATAGTTTGCACCGGCTGAAATGTCTGGGTTAACAGTATAGACCTCACCGGTCTTTGCTGCCGCTAAAGTTTTGTAAGATGGATCAGTTTGAAGTTCATATATTGCTCCGCCTCCTGCAGCGTTTATGGTTCCAAGCCCGACAAATATAGTGTCGGGATCCCATGCGAGAATCTGTTCTTTTGCTACCTGAGCATACTCGCTTTGGGCAACGTCCAGCATTTCTGATGCAACATTGTTGACGTTCAGGAGTTTGAACGGCAGGTAGTTCGGGTTAGTGCCGTCAAGTCCGTGTTCACCGCGATAAGATATACCACCAACATATGCACGGGCATCTGATGCTGATACGTTTGCAACACGGGATGTCAAATCATTTTCTACCGAAGTAAAGTAGGAAATAAGTTCCTGATATCTGTCCTGTTTATGCAGAATCATTGCAAGCATTTCAAGAGAATCACAGACTTTTTCTTTCTGGGTTACAAAGTCTCCCGTATAGAAGAGAACAACAGGAATACCTGTTTTTTCCTGGATTTCGTTAGCAGATTCGATACTTGCCTCACTGGATGCGGCGATAAAGAGTACATCTGCACCTGATGTCAGAAGTTTTTCTCCGTCAACAACGCTGCGTGAAGCACCAATCTCTGAAATGTTGAGAATTTCAGGATTTGCAAGCATATACGGACGTGGATCTTCAGGATAAATGTTCAAAGCACTGTCAGAATAATCAACGGCAACCACACGGTCTAAATCGACATCAAGATAGACGAAATATCTCATGGAACCAGAACCGCTGACAGCAATTTTGTCGGGATTATCGGGTATGGATACCACTCGACCAAAGGAGTCGGTGATATTAATCGTTCCATCTCCCGAGTTAGGCGTGCTGATGCATCCAGCACACATGCATATTGCGAGTACGCAGAAACATGCAAAAAATGAAATGAGTATTTTTTTGTTCATAGATTACAACACGAGTTTTGTATAGGAGAGTCCGTCCAGATTTGCTTTCAGCTGTTCGTAGACCGGCGCACCGTCAATGAACGTGTAAATCTCATTTGCTTTTGCTGCAGGGTCGATGTCTGCAAACTGCTCCGGATAGAGGATCGTACCAATGTAGTAGGCATTTGCCATACTCGTTTCATGGTTCGTTCCCATTGACGTGTGAGGATTGACGGCATACACTTCACCGGTCTTTACCGCTGTCAGTTCCCGATAAGATGGATCGGTCTGCAATTCGTAAATTGCCCCTCCTCCTGCTGCACTCATAGTAACGAGGTCAACAAAGATGATATCAGGATCCCATCCAAGAATCTGTTCCTTTGAGATTGCCGCATATCCGGTGCTCGTTGTCGCATTTATTACCGAGGCAACATTCATTGCATGAAGAACAGTGAATGGATAATATGTCGGATCAGTTCCATCGAGACCGTGTGCCCCGCTGTAGGAGATACCACCAACATACACGGATGGTTTATCTGCATCGGAAATACCAGCAGTTCTGGTTTCCAGATCGGTACGAACATCAGCAAAGTATTGGATGACATCCTCCGCACGTTTATCCACATGGAGAATATTACCAATCATTCTCAGAGATGAGGCTACTTTGTCTCCATTTGTAACATAATCTCCCGAGTAGAAAAGAACCACAGGGATCCCGGTTTTTTCCTGAATCTCGTTAGCTGACTGGATTGCAGTGTCGCTGTATCCTGCCATGAACAAAACATCCGGATTGATCGAAAGAAGTTTCTCAGCATCAACAACTCCTTTTGCGGTACCAAGAGCCGGGAGTTCTTTGATTTCAGGATGGGCAAGCATATAGGGCCGGACATCCTTGTCAAAATTAAGGAGATTGCTGTCCTGAAAATCGATAGCAACGAGCCTGTCGGTCACATTGAGATAGGCAAAATAACGTGTCGAGCCCGAGCCGCTTTCAGCAATTCTTTCAGGATTGTCTGGAACAACGACCACTCTGCCGCCCGAGTCGGTTATGGTGATGGTACCATCACCGGTTTCTTCAGCGGTGCTTACGCAGCCTGCAGACACGCAGACGAGAGTCAGAGCAAGCAGTAAAAGTACAGTAAAAAATTTCCTCATAGTATTAACATTCTAGAATTTTGTCACAATAGGTAATACACATCTCTATTTTTCACCATAATAAAAACATGCAATGTATATTTTCGTATGATTTTTATATCGGATAATGCGTATTATGTTTATATGAAAGATTATTGCGAGGCGGTTGCCTTTCACGGTCACACCTGCGGCGGACTTGCCATGGGGTACAAAGCATGCGAACTTGCCATCGAAAAGCTTGGACTTTCTTTTTCAGAAGATGAAGAAGTGGTATGCATCACAGAAACTGACTCCTGTACGGTTGATGCGATTCAGGTTGTTCTCGGATGTACGGCCGGAAAAGGAAATCTGTTCGTCAACAACTGGGGAAAAAATGCCTTTTCGTTTTACCGTCGTGACAATGACACATCAATCCGTCTGGTTGCCAATCCTGAATGCATGAATGTAAATCCCGAGATGGCAGAACTCCGTCCGAAGGTATTCTCCGGAGCGGCAACGCAGGAAGAAATAGACCGGTTCCATACCCTTTCCCATATGTGGATAGATGAGATCCTCAACATGCCGGCAGAGAAGATGTACATTATTAAAGAGACAACCGAACTTCTTCCAGGTCATGCACGGATCTATAATAATGTGGTCTGTTCCGTCTGCGGTGAGCAGGTTGCCGAGGGTCTGGCTCCGGTGATCGACGGCAAACATGTCTGTATCCCCTGCTTGCGAAAATAAAAGCAGCGCACACAAAAAAGTATATATCACAATACGTGATACATAATTGTGTTAGTGTAATACTAACACCAGACCCAGTGCCTTTATGCGGAAGAGTAGGGCACAATGCACGAATTACGAAAAAAACACAGGAAGATGAGCCGAGATTCAATTGGCAAAGTATCATAGGGATATCGGGTAATTGCACTCATACATATTCATGTACCGGACCCACACATGAATGATCCCCTCATTTGGAAATATCAGTTTCAAATGATTTCCCTGAGGTTTGATTTCATTTCAAACCTCGGGGATTCCCATTGTTAGTTTACATTCACAGTTTCTCTTTTCAATATATTTTCAGTTTTACTCTCACTTTTCATATTCGATGTATGAATAGAGCGCAGATGTTCGAAAAGGCATTCACAGATTGAAAATTGCCATTATTGCTACATTATTTAAAATACGTTAGATTTAATTATACGAGTGAGAATATAGTTAAGATGTATGAAAAAAAAACGATTGGAATTATTCTTACCCTGTTTTTGATCTGCAGCATGCTGATTTCAGGGGCATCTGCGCTGAATGTTGTGACAACTATGCCGAATATCTGGGATGTTGCTCAGGAAATCGGCGGTGACAAAGTCACCGTGATTTACGTCGCTCCCCCAACCGCGGTACATATCTCGAGTGACACCATCGATGCAATTCTGCAGAAGAACAGTGATTTCATTAATACTGCCGATCTTTTTATCGGGCAGGGCGGCGGGATGGATGGAACGCCGATCACAAAAGTCACGGAATTTCGAAAAAACAACTTTGGAAAAGATACAGACTGGAAACTGATGAACGAAGTTCCAACTTCAGCAGTACCCAACGCGACAAACGTCTATGATAACCCGACAAGTCTTATCGGCTATGCACAGACGATAGCCTACATTCTGGAAACCGCGGATCCGGCAAATGCCGACACGTATGCTGCAAATCTCGAAACATATCTGAAAAAAATCTCGACGGTAACTACCCTTACGGCTGCTGAAAAGGAAGCCCTTTCGGATGTGCCGATCATCTGTCAGTTCCGTATCAAAAATCAGGCTGAAACCTGGCTTGGTATGAATATTATTACCTCATACCCCAGCCCGGAGACTGTCCAGGCCATCGTTGACGATATCCACGCAGATCCGGAAAAGTATCTGAAGATTGCTGAAGACGCAAAATGCGGAAAAATATTCGTGGTCGAAAATATTGTTGCAGGTCAGGATATTGGAAAATCAATCCATGAGGCATTGACTGACGAAAATATTCCCTGCGAACGCGTTGTATTTCTGAACCTTCCCAAATCGGCTGACGGCATCGACTCGATTCTCGACTACTACACCTACAACAAAGACCTCATTTTAGACAGCATAAACGATGACACGCAAACCCAGTCACCGCTGGCTGCCGAGCCGATCATGGGTGCTCTTGCCTGTGCAGTACTTTTCCTTACCAGAAGGAAATAACAATTTTCTTTTTCATCACTAAAAGTATTACATATATTTTATATTGACATATTTTATTAACTTTAAAATTACATTGGTATGTATGAAGTGGCATGAAAACTGCAGATATATGGAACTCCCGCGGGAATACTCAAGCGAGGAACTTGCAAAATTTCACGGACATCTTGGTCCCTTTATCGTTCTTGGATATAGGATGGGTAAATTCGCACTGCAATACTTCGACAATGACCCCTTCTCCCTTTTTGCGACAGTCTACTGTTCCGGGAAAACACCTGAATCCTGTTTGATGGACGGTATCCAGATAGGCAGCGGGTGCACGCTTGGAAAAAGAAACATCGAACTCGTTACCTCTCAATCAGCAGAGGTCATGTTCCGGCATGCGGACGGCCGTGCTATTCTGATAAAACCAGGAGACTACATGAAATACAAATCAGACTATGACTCTCTTGATCCGGAACTTGCCCTTGAACATTTTGCCGAGGCCATGTATTCGATGCAGGATACAGATCTGTTTGTCGTGACGGAATTACGATGAGTGACGCAATCGTCAGACTGACGGATGTAACCACTACGTACGAGGGAGCGGCCCATCCGGTGATTCACGACATCAATCTCGCTGTAAACCCGGGAGAGTTCGTTATCGTCGGCGGTCCAAACGGCGCAGGAAAAACCACGCTTCTTGAAACGATTGCCGGGCTCTTGCCGGTGGTGAACGGCTCCGTCGAGATCTGCGGCGAAGATATTCTGAAGAAAAAGAACAAACTCCGGAAAAAACTCGGATATGTCATTCAGAACTTCGCCTTCGATGCCTACACACCGTTTACCGTTGAAGAGGTCCTGATTATGGCAAGGTTCGGTCTGCTTGGTCTTTTTAAACGTCCGGGCGAAGAGGATTATGCCGCGGTGGATACCGCTCTTTCAACACTCGGTATCGAGGATCTCAGAAAAAGCCATATAGGAAAACTTTCCGGAGGGCAGCAGCAGAAAGTTCTCATTGCCCATAATCTCGCAAAGAAACCGGAAGTACTTCTTCTGGACGAACCGTTCAGTAATCTGGATCTTGCGACCCGTGAACATGTCTGCGAGGTTCTCTGCAGGATCGCAGATATCGGGGTCACAATTATCATTGTATCCCACGCATTCGATGCACTGCCGAAAAGAGATGTCCGGGTTGTTGTGATGAAGTCCGGAAAAATCGTCCTGAATAAAATCACTGCACCGGAATGCGTTCAGCAGACCGTCAGACTTACCTCCGAATACTAGATTTTGCCTATGCTTGAGTTTCTTATTCCCAACAATATGGTCTGTCACGCAACTGAAGCCATGCTTTTTGCTTCGGTCGGGTGCGGGATACTTGCGGTTCTGATCACCCAGATGAAGATCTCATCGATCGGATTTACGATGGCGCACGGGGCATTTGCCGGAGCGGCGGTCGGGATGTTTTTTGGACTGAACGTTACTCTTGCAGCAGTGGTCGGCAGCATTCTGATAGCATTTCTGCTTGGGCCGCTTTCCGACAAGGCCCGTATGCCTGTAGACACTATCCTTGGCGTTTTGTTCGGTGCAATGATGGCAGTAGCCATTTTTTTTCTATGCATGGATGGTTCAACTCGGAATGGGATACGACGCCTCGGCACTTATGTTCGGCAGTGTCCTCTCTCTTTACAGGGAAGAGATCTACGGACTTGCCCTGATCATGCTCCTTGTGATCGGCTTTGTAATAGTATTCTACAAGGAGATCTCATCCATGATTTTCCATATGAAAATCGCCGAGATCTCCGGAATAAAAACACGTCCGATGATGTATGTCCTGCTTTTTATGATCGCACTGATGGTGGCGCTGACCATGCCCATAGTTGGGGGACTGTTATTATATGTCTGGCTCGTGACGCCTGCTACTATAGCATATCAGTTCTTCGGGACACTCAAACAGATGATGATCGCATCGCCGATTATTGCAGGCAACATAAGTCTATTTGGGACATGGCTCGCCTTTACATTTAATCTGCCCATAGCACCGCTCTCTGCAGTACTGTTCGCATTTGGCTTTTTAGTTGCAGTCATCATCTCGCCGAAACGAAAAATATCACGCGAAAAATACGGTGCGGTACAAAAAGAATAATCACCGTTATCACCTGCTGTGTCTCGCCTGAAAGACAGAACTCATAAAGATATTTAGTAGTAAAGCAATACTATTTGTATCAAAAACGTTATCGGTCAACTTTGGAGACAGAAATGGCAAAAACACTCATGATACAGGGGACAACGTCCAATGTCGGAAAAACCACCCTGACCGCCGGTCTTTGCCGGATCCTGGCTCAGGACGGGCACCGTGTCACTCCGTTCAAACCGCAGAACCTCGCTTCAGCGGCCTATGTCACCAAATCCGGCGATCGGATCGGGATCGGACAGGCTGTCCAGGCTGAAGCGGCAGGGATCAAGCCTGACGGGCGAATGAACCCCGTGCTCGTTAAACCGTGCGGTGTGGGAACTGAAGTATGCATCAGAGGAAAACCGGTTCCGGGAATCAAAAAGTATGGCGAGATGGTCCAGTTGATGCCCGAAGTCCTTTCAGCCTTCCGTAGTCTCGAAGAAGAGTATGATATTATCATCATCGAGGGAGCGGGAGCGGCGGCAGAACTCAACCTCATGGATCGTGACATCTCCAACATGGGTTTTGCAAAAGAGATCCAGACCCCTGTCGTCATCGTCGGCGATATCGAATGTGGCGGAGTATTTGCTTCACTGTACGGGACCTTCGGGCTCTTCGACGATGCAGCCAAAAAGCTGGTTCGTGGTTTTGTCATAAACCGACTCTGTGGTGATCCGAAACATCTTGGAGCCGGACCCGAACGCCTTACCGGTCTGACCGGGATACCGGTTCTCGGCGTCGTTCCAAAACTTGACGTCCATCTTCAGGAGGAAGATATCCCGGGACCGATTCCCCGCGACAACAGCCTGTTTGAAGATAAAGCCTACCGTGAACATCAGCTCGATCTGCTTGCCGACGCTCTGCATGAATCACTCGACATGGATGCGGTGTACCGGATCCTGGAGGAACAATCATGAAATTCGTTATATCATACAGTTGCGGGAAAGACAGCACGCTTTCTCTCCACAAGATGATCGCCACCGGCCATACGCCTGTCGGCCTGCTCGTCATGGTAAACAAGGATGAAAAACTCTCCTGGTTCCACGGGGTTGATCTTGGTCTGCTTGAACAGATATCAGAATCGCTGGAAATCCCTCTGATCAAATGCGTGTCGGGCGGGGAAGAATATCATCTCGAACTCGAAGAGGGACTTCGCCGTGCAAAGGAGCTTGGTGCCGAACTCTGCGTTTTTGGAGACATCGACATCGAAGAGCACATGGAATGGGGCATGGCAAGATGCAACGCTGTCGGGTTGATTCCCTATTATCCGCTCTGGCATAGAAACCGTGAGGAAAATACCAACGAATTGATCGATCTTGGATATCAGTGCGTGATAAAATGTATCAGAAACGCGGATATCCCTCAGGATCTGCTCGGGAAAGTTCTGGACCATGAGATGGTCGCGTACATGAAGGAACTGGGAATCGACGTATGCGGCGAAAACGGTGAGTATCATACGGTTACCGTCGGCGGGCCGATTTTTCACGCTCCGGTCCCATACAAATGCGGCGAGATCATGAATCTCGGTAATACCTCTGTTATCAGCGTCACGCCTCTGGAATAATTGCGATATAAGCGATCATCCGCTTATTATCTTTTTTCATCAGAGATTTTGTAGGTGTCTCTCTACTATTTTTGTGTTTTTATAGCAATCAATCACAGAACTTTCCAATATAATTTACGTTAAAAAAAGGGTTTATCGGTGTGGATTTCACACCCGGGTGTTCTCTAGTATCATTAATCGGATGGTAAATACGTTAATTACGGCATCTTGATAAAGACAAAACCGCTGTCTTTCTTGTCTTCAGAGTAGGCAAGAGGCGATGGCGTCATGTCGTAACCTGGTTTCTGAGCGCCGATGAGTTCCTGAATCTCGGTCTGTATCGCGTGCATGAAGAGCGCATTTGGAATATCCATCGGACAGAGTTCCTGACACTGACCACAGTTGATACAGGATGGGGAAATGTGTGCATAGCGGATCATGTGGAACATGAAGTTCGGCGGGATGCGGCCTGGTATGACGAAGTTTGGATCTTTCGTCATGCAGTCTTTACAGGAGCAGATTGGGCAGGCTTCGATACAGGAATAACATTTGATGCAGCGTGATGATTCCTTCTGCATGAATTCCAGACGTTTTGCACCGTAGCCAAGAGCATCGAACTGTTTCTTCTGGTTCTTCTTACCCATCTTGACCATGACGTTTTCGATCTTTCCACGGATCTCGAGACCTTTTGCCTCGGGTGCGCAGGTTTCGATGATGCCGGATTTTACGGCGCCATCGAAGAGTTTTGCACCTTTCTCCGAGCAGATCTCAACAAAGGTTGCCTTGCCGGCTTTCTCGCCGAAGACACCCCAGTTTCCACAGGCGATGTCTGCCTGACGGGGGATCTTGGTTTCGCAGCGCTGACAGTTCAGGTGGCGGCCGACACCTTCCTCTTCCAGCTCGTCGATCGAAATACCTTTGTGTGTTCCGTCTTTGAGCATGACAATGAACTGACCTTTGTCGATCTCTTCCTTGACAACGTCATCAGGGTTGATGCCGTATTTTTCAAGGATCATCGTGCGTGCGGTATACGGAGTGACCGAGCCACCACAGTTCAGGCCGATCATGAAGATATTGTCCATGTTGATCTTGCCGCGTTTGGCAAGTTCGTACATTGCTTTTGCATCGCATCCCTTGACGGTAACGGCGACTTTCATGTCTTTTGCGCCGTCAAGATACTTCATAATGAGCTTTGGCAGAAGCAGTGTACCGCAGTGAAGTGAACCGGCACATGCGTCGAGCTCTTTTGCATCAGTGACGAACGCCGGTTGCGGGTCGTAGATATCCACGCCTTTCTTTACCGTAAGGACGGCGTCAACGATGTGATTTTGGAGTGCATATTTCAGCAGTGACGTCACTGCTCCTCCGCATTCTCCTTTGATGCCTGCATCTTTGGTCCATGCATAGCACATATCGCCTTTTGCTGACATTTTAGGCCTCCTGTTTGGTAACTTTCACAGCACAGACTTTGTATTCCGGTGTTCTGGATACGGGGTCGTATGCGGTGTTCGTGACTAAGTTTGCACGTGCCTCGATGAAGTGGAACGGCATGAAGAACACGCCTTCTTTGATATCTTCCATCACGCGTGCTGCGACTGCGACTTCTCCGCGGCGTGAAGAAAGCAGGACTTTCTCGCCGTCTGCGATGCCGAGTTTTGCTGCATCCTTCTTGTTCATCTCGAGCCATGCTGTCGGGCAGTCACGGTCGAGCTGGGTGCATCTGCGGGTCATCGATCCTGACGGCCAGTGCCAGATGGTTGCTCCGGTCGAGATCCTCGGTGCGGCTATCGCGAAGAGACACATCGGGAGAATACATCCTATAGATCCCAGGATGATCCCATACTGCCAAATGCCGGTAACAAAAGTGCCCTGCATGAAGTAGGCAGGGGTGAAGAGGAATGTCAGGAGCAGGAGAGCATAGCTGAGAATCAGAAAACTTCTGTTCAGCGGGTGCATGCCGATCTCGAACCGGCCGAGTATGAACATATACATTGCATACAAAAGGGCGGAAAGAAGTCCAAAGATCACACCCACTGGGTCGAGCGGTCCATCCAGTCCGGCAAAACCCAATGCAAGGAAGGTGCCTATCACGAGAATAACAACCGCGAGAATCATCTTTGGTTCCGGAAGCCGCTGTTCGATGATTGCCTGGATCAGAACTCCCATCCAGGTGAACTGGAAGAGAAGAATCACCGAGATGTATGCAGGCACGGTCTGCAGAGAAAGACAATACGTCACGGTGACAAGAGCGATGCAGGTTCCGGCAAGTGCAAGACCCGGGATGCTGCGCAGGAGGGGACGGGGATTTTTTCCAGGAACGGTCGGTTGTTTTCGAATAAAGCGAAGAATGAAAAGACCAGCAACGATAACGAAAAGGATCAGCCATCCGTAAAAGTACTGACTCATAACCACATCCGTCCAAGAATAGCCGGCAGCATACGCTAGTTTTATTGTGGGTGATGAAGGTCCGTAACAACAACCGCCAAGGAAGACGAGGAGAGGGAATATGAGCAGACGAAGGTCCATTTCAGTCCCTTATTATTTGCTGTTCACATGGATTTAGCCAGCAGGTGACACAAAATAATTACGAAATATGCCGCCGTAACGTGCTTTTTTCGAGCTGTAAAAGAGATTTTTTGATTTCCGGATCCGGCGAGAAACCACCGAGACTGCCGTCAGTGGCGATGACCCGGTGACACGGTATGATTAATGGAGTGGGATTTCGCGCCATAGCGTTTCCTACCACACGCGGGTGGGTTTTTGCTTCCTCGGCAATCTCGCTGTAACTTCGCGTTTCTCCATATGGAATCTTTGATACGGCACGGTAGATTTCTGCATATGTTCCATCACCGACCAGAGCCGCAGAGGTCAGCGGTGCAAAGCCAGTTCCTTTTCCCGCGAGAAACCTAGTGAACTCTGGCGGGACCGGGCCCTCCGGGGCCGTTCGCATGAACCTGACCCGGTGAATTACCGTCCCGTCGTAATCAACTGCGACCTTCCAGAGTCCAAAACTACAGCCGCCCTGACGCATTGCTTCCCCATTTTTCAAGTTTGCTTTTTACCGTATCAACATCGCACTCGGTCAGTTCATCCTGCATCCAGGGAGAAAGACCATGGAAGATCTCTCCCTCTAGGAATCTCTGATCGCCGAGGATCAAAACACCACGGTCGCTTTCGGTACGAAGGACCCGGCCGAGTGCCTGCATAGATTTGTTGATCGCCGGAAGAGTGTAGGCGATGAACTCTCCTTCAGCCCCGAACTTGCGCCGGTAATAACTGTTGACCATTCGCCGAACCGGGGTGAACGGGGCGAGTGGGAGACCGATAACAAGGGCAGCCGTTAACTGATCGCCCCTATAGTCCAATCCTTCGCTCCATTTCCCGCCGCAGACGGCGAAAAGTATCCCGGATTTATGTTTTCCCGGCAGCGAGATGAACTCCTTCAGCGCTTCGTTTGCCTCGTCTGACTCACGAGGTTCGATAAACACCTGTTTGGTGCGGATTCTGCTTACGCATGCTTCGGCAAAACGGCTCTGTAGCTGATAGGAAGGGAAGTAGACCGCAATGTTTCCCGGAAGTTTGGCAAAAGCAAGGATATACTCTTGAATTGCCTGGGTGTTTTCTGCGTTCTGACGTTTGGAAAATGCCGTGGTGATATCCCGTGTCCCGAGAACCAGCCTGTTCTCTTTTGGAAACGAGTTGGAAAGAGAGAGAGTTTTGACCGGCATACTGCCGAAGTAGTATTTTTTGTAGGAATCGACTGGTGAAAGAGTCCCGCTGATCAGGATGGTTGCTGAATGTTTGGAGACGAGCTCCTGAAGCCTGTCCGCCGGGTCGATGTTTCGAACCTCGAGCGTGATCGTCTCGGCATCTTTGGTGTAAACGGTCAGAAACGACGGGTCAGTGGAAGAGCGGTAGAGCCGGATCAGAAACTCGCAGAGTTTTTCGATCGCCGATTCGCGGTAATCTCCCCGTTCGATGCCGCGTTCACGCATAGCCTCTTTGATGGAAATGATATCTTCGAGCATCGCCTCGGGTTTTTCATACAGCGAACCCTTAATGATGAACCGGTTGAAGATCTGCGGATCGAACCAGTCCTCGGCCTCGTTCGAACGCTGGAGTCTGTCGATGAACTCCGTGATTCTGGGGAGGATATGGCGGACGGCCTCGGAACCGCGGACATTATCGCGAAGCGAGGCGATCTCGTTTGCCGCGGCTTCGATGTCGGTGTCCCGTATCCGAATGCTCTGGATCGTCTGGATGACGTCGCCTAAATTATGGGCTTCGTCTAAGAGGAGCATGATGTTGTGCTCCTCGCACTGGAGATTGACGTACAGCTGTTCTCTGATATCGTCGTTGAAGAGGTGATAGTAGTTACAGATGATCACATCGGCGCCTTTTGCCGCTGAAAGTATGAGATCGTAGGGGCAGACCTTGCCTGCAAAATTCAGAAGTTCACTCGGCCTGACGATCTGTTTCTGGGCGATATCGGATTTTCGTCTGAGTTCCGGCGAGGGGATCATGCGCCGCCCGCCCTCATCGCTCTGGATAAAGACCCGGCTGTTGACGAAGTAGGGGCAGATGAGGGGATGTTCCCGATCCTGCTTTCTTATTTGTTCGAGGATCTGTTTGTCGGTCGCCGGATCGAATGAACCGCGGTCTGCCCTCTGCTGCATAAGTGCCGAGGTGAATGCTTTGACGCCTTCGCATCTCCGGTAGACATCCCCGTATCCGCCCAAGGGACACATGTTTCCTTTCCCGATGAGGTAGACGAACTTAAGGGTCGGCTGTTTTTTCTGTCTGATGAGATCGAGCTCCCGAATAAAAATCTGGAGCTGCGAGATGGTTCTGACGGCGATGAGAATTTTTCGTCCGTTGGTTTTAGCAAGGAGACTTGCGATCACGCTGGATTTCCCGCTGCCGGTTGGTGCGTCAATTAAGAGGATGCCGTTTTCTTCGGCGGTTTTTTCAACCTCTTCGAGCATTTCCTTTTGGTTTTTCCGATAGGTTTGATAGGGAAAAAAGTCAGCTGTATCTGCCATTCGTAATGTATTATTTGTCTGGACCCAAATCTATTAAGCATGCCTCTTTCGACCCAGACCAAAGATCAGATACTCGCACTTCTCGCAAAAGTGGAGGTCTGTTCCCGTCAGGAAAATATTGCAGGGTACGAGAAGATCATCGCCCCGGACATCGTTGTGTTTGTGCCGGGTCTGGATCACCACAGACGTGAAGGGTTGTCCTTAGAGCCTCTGACATTTGGCGGGATGGAGGTGAAGGGCGAGGGAGTTATCGCCTGGGTGTCGGGCGAATGTACATACTGCGAAGCAGCCAGGCGTTTTACGGCGGTGCTTCGAGGGACGGGACATGCCTGGGAGCTTGTTCTGCTGCATATCGCGTGATATTAAAAAAAAGTCCCCAACCTCAAATATTAATACAGACACGGCTCTATCCTGAATCATCTGAAGAGGGACAGGAAATGGCGGATCATCAAAAAGCGGCGTTTGTGTGTTCGGTGATAGGCAGTATTTTATTGTGGATTCCGATCGCTTTAACGCTAGTGACCGGTATCGCCGGATCGTTTTTCGCCGGAAAACTGCTGATGGATTATCTGATGCTTGCTGAACTGTTTTTCCTTGTTTTGGCTGGATGGATCCTGCTGATAATTGGTTCAGTACTTTCAGGGACATGGAAAATTCCGGTGGTGATCACCGGAGCGGCCGCATTAGTGCTGCTTTTCGGGGCTCCGATACTTGCCGTCGTGAGCGGGCTTGCCTCCGGCGTAGTTCCGGCCGAGGGGCTGGTCTGGTATCTGGTCCTTGGGATGCTTGTCCTGTATGATCTGCTTGTGATCGTTTTGGGGATTATCGGGATACGTCTATCTTACGTTGTGAAGAAAGGGGAGTGAGTAAATCCGGCCGCTGTTTTTCACAGGCATGCCACTTCATCCCGATTTTTGTAGATGATCTCTCATAGAGAGATGCCCATTTTTTGTCAGACTCCGGGCATTATCGCACCGCGCGGTTGGGGGTTTATATGTCCCTGTTCCGATACTTACATGGAAATGTCGAAACTCACGCGAAAGATCGAGATGGCAACCAGCTCGCAATTTTTTGATCAGACAGGCCGAAACGAAGGAAAAACCCATCAATGCACCCCGATGCGTATCCTTCTCGAAGGTACCTGCTCTTTTGACTGTGCCTACTGTCAGGTCTGCACCAAAAGGACCGGCATCCACTTCACCCCACAAGAACTTGCCCACGGATTTCTCGAACTTCACCGTCAGGGAAAGGTAGGCGGTCTATTATTAAGTACCGGAATCCCACGCGGGGATGTCGACCTCGGTATGGAAAAACTCACCGAAACGGCAAAAATCATCCGTGGTTCGGGATACAACGGTTATCTGCATCTCAAAGTACTTCCCGGCGCAAGCCGCACCGACATCGTTGAGATGGCGAAGTATGCCACCCGGCTCAGCATTAATCTCGAAGCACCAGGTTCATCTTATCTCTCCGAACTTGCCACCGTCAAAGATTATGCATCCGACCTCCTGACCCGACACAAATGGCTTGCCGAGATCATGCCGGGCAAACACTCAACCCAGTTTGTTCTCGGGGCCGCCGGGGAAACCGATGCCGATCTCTTCCAGACGGTCATGACCAGTTATGAAAAGTACAACCCTGCAAGGGTCTACTACTCTGCATTCTACGTAGTAAACGGTACGCCTCTGGAAAATCATGAAAACACCGCTCTCTGGCGGGCTAACAGATGGTATCAGGTCGACGCTCTTCTCCGGCTCTACGGGTATGACAGAGCTGAGACCTCTCCGGTCTTCGACGAAAACGGGATGCTGATGAACACTGATCCTAAGATACTTCTCGCGAGAAATCTTCCCGAAGTTGATCCGGCAACCGCAGAGTATGCAGAACTTCTCCGGGTCCCGGGGATTGGTCCAGTGTCTGCCGCGTCCATTCTTAAAATCCGTGACGGCCGAAATATCAGAAACCCCGATATCCTTCGCGAATGCGGCGTTGTTATGAAATGGGCGATGCCGTATCTCTCTCTTGGCCGCACACGGCAGACTACGTTTGCCTCCTGGTGCTGATAAAAACCCCTGCTACAAACAAAGCTATTTGTCAATACGCAGAGAATAACTAAGTAACTTTTTGAATAACGCATAAGGAGAAAAGTATGAACAAAACCATCATCACCGTCTTTGGAAAGGATGCGGTCGGCATCATTGCAAAAGTATGTACCTATTTATCGAATAATCATATCAATGTCGAAGATATATCACAGACAATCGTTCAGGGATACTTCAATATGATGATGATCGTCGACACCAGCAGTTCTGCGGTGCCTTTCGGCGATATGGCCCGCGATCTTGAACAGATCGGTCAGGAGATCGGTGTCCACATCAGATGTCAGCGCGAAGAGATCTTCGAAAAGATGCACCGCATCTAAGGGGCGTCCATGATCAATATCTTCGAGGTAAACGAGACCAATAAAATGATCGAGCAGGAGATGCTCGATGTCAGAACGATCACGCTTGGGATCAGCCTTCTCGACTGCTGCGATACGGATCTTAACCGTCTCAACACGCGGATCTATGAGAAGATCACCCGCATCGCGAAAAATCTTGTCGCTGTCGGGCAAGAAATCGAGCGGGAATACGGCATTCCAATCGTTAATAAACGCATCTCCGTCACGCCTATCGCCCTTGTCGGGGGACAGGCCTGCAGCTCGCCGGAAGACTTCGTCACCATTGCCAAGACTCTTGACCGTGCCGCAAAAGAAGTCGGCGTCAACTTCCTCGGCGGCTACTCGGCCCTGGTGTCCAAAGGAATGACCAAAGCCGAGCGGGATCTTATCCTTTCCATCCCCCAGGCGCTCGCCTGCACCGAGCGGATCTGCAGCTCGGTCAATATCGGTTCCACCAGGACCGGAATCAATATGGATGCGGTCAAACTGATGGGCGAGATCGTTCTCTCGACAGCAGAAGCGACGAAGGACTAGAACTCCCTCGGCTGCGCAAAACTGGTCGTCTTCTGCAATGCTCCTGACGACAATCCGTTCATGGCCGGCGCTTTCCACGGCGTGACCGAAGGAGATGCAGTCATCAATGTCGGCGTCAGCGGCCCCGGTGTTGTGAAGCATGCTCTCGAAGCGGTTCGCGGTAAAAATTTCGAGGTACTCTGCGAGACTGTTAAGAAAACCGCGTTCAAGGTCACCCGCATGGGTCAGCTCGTGGCGCTTGAGGCACCGGAGAGACTGGGTATTCCCTTTGGTATCGTTGATCTTTCCCTTGCACCGACTCCATCGGTCGGCGACAGTGTTGCCGAGATTCTGGAAGAGATGGGTCTTGAATCCATCGGTGCCCCGGGTACGACTGCTGCCCTCGCTCTTCTGAACGATCAGGTCAAGAAAGGTGGTGTGATGGCCAGTTCCTTTGTCGGCGGACTGTCCGGTGCTTTTATTCCTGTGAGTGAGGATCAGGGGATGATCGATGCGGTGAACAGAGGTGCCCTCACGCTTGAGAAACTCGAAGCGATGACCTCGGTATGTTCTGTCGGTCTTGACATGATCGCCATCCCGGGAAATACGCCTGCAACGACGATTGCCGGAATAATCGCAGACGAAGCGGCGATCGGTATGATCAACCAGAAGACGACCGCCGTTCGGCTTATCACCGTGATCGGAAAAGACATCGGCGACACCGTCGAGTTCGGCGGCCTTCTCGGCTATGCCCCCGTTCAGCCGGTGAACAAATTCTCCTGTGCAAATTTCATCAATCGCGGCGGTCGGATTCCTGCACCGATCCACAGTTTCAAAAACTGATTTTTGGCATCACGCCAAATCTGCACTTTTTTAAGAGAGATTCCCTCAGCTAAAACCGGGATGATTTTGCATGAGTGATGCTGGAAGATTCTCTTCTCTTTCTGTTCTATCTGATTGACGGATGCTTTCTCTCTATCGGACAGATTTGTCGCATCTTATGGCTGTGGTCCGGTTCAAAGCCTTCATACGTATCAAAAACCAATATATGAAGCACTATGTGCTTAGAAGAGGTGAACCCGGATGGAGATGGTGATAGTGGACATGTTGAGGGGTTACCTCCTTCGTGGTCATCGGGAGTTTTTTACCGGGCTTTGGACACTGATAATTAGTGTCAGTCTTTCCTTCATTGCGGGTATTTATCTTGGTTTTGTAAGTGCAGTTCTGATTCTGATCCCCGGACTCATGGTGCTCGTCACCCCGTCGATAAATATGCGGGGGGCAATCGCCGGGATTCTTACCTCGCGTCTGTCGTCAGCCATGCACCTTGGAGCATTCGAGACAAAGTTCGGACGGGATACGGAGCTCGGTGACAATCTGCGTTCCTCGATCATTCTCACGGTCATCATCTCAGTTGTTCTGGCGATCTTCGGCAAGATCATCTGTATACTGACCGGAACCGAGGTGATCGGCATTGCCGAAATGATCATCATATCAGTCGTCTCGGGAGTTCTGGCCGGAGTAATCGTTACAGCTGTGGGTATCCTTATTTCGGTGCTTTGTTACAGAAAGAGCTGGAATCTCGACATGGTGGGCGCCCCCGTGGTCACTACATTCGGCGACATTATGACACTGCCGTTTTTGGTTGGGACCGCGATTGTAGTGATGCAGCTCCCGTTCATTGGAAAGGCTATTCTCGGGATTCTGGTAATTGCGCTGATCATATGGGCGCTGATCTCCATGCACTGGGCAACCAAAACCATGAAGGATGTTCTGCGTGAAGGTCTCCCTTTGCTGACCCCTCTGTGTCTTCTCGGAATCGTGGCCGGCGTTCTGTATACGAATCAGCTGGAAGGATTGATCGCGGCAGCATCCGTTTTGATCCTTATCTCTCCATTCATGAACGGATGCGGATCGATCGGCGGCATCCTGACCTCCCAGATCGGGACGGAGATGCATATGGGTCTCGTGGATGCACGATCTTTCCCGCAGAGTCTCGTATGGAAGCATTTTATCGCAAACTATGTGTATGCCCTGCTAATTCTTCCGCTTATGGGTCTGCTTTCTCACGCTGCCGCGGTCCTCTGCGGCATCACTACGCCGGGCCTTATCCCAATGGTCCTTCTCTCTCTGATCGCTGGTCTTATTGTGGTGACGGTCATGAATCTTCTCGGTTATTACACCGCCGCCATTACCTATCGTCTCGGGTATGATCCGGATAACTTCGGAGTTCCGGTCGTAACAAGCTCGATCGATCTGATTGGAGCAACATCCCTGATCCTTGTTATGGCAGTATTGTTTGTGTGATGAACTGAACTCATTTGAGAAAAAAACGGCAGACCGTTTGACAGCGTCGGGAATTTACTGAAAAAAAGAGAAGGGGAAATTAGTAAGTGTAAACGATCGAAAGCGTTGCAGTAGTTTTGATCTCGCCGGATTCGATCGTGGTGCGTGCACCGCTTGCTTCGGCCTTTACTAAGCTGACATCCATGTTCGTGTAGGAGACGGGGGTGTAGCTCTGACCTACATTGATGGTGCCTGTGCCGGAGATCTTCAGACCGAGAGCTGAAGAGACGGAATCCGCATCGGCGCGTGCCGATTTGACAGCCGAGAGGATTGCAGCGTTTCTTTCAATAATCATCTTCTCATCGGAAAGACCGAACTGAAGGCTGTTTACGCTGTTTGCTCCTGCAGCGACGGTAGCGTCGATGTAGGAACCGGCCTGGTCGACATCATAGTAGATGATCTGAACGGTGTTCGTTACTTTGTAGACGGTGGTTCCGTTTGCCCACTTGCCGGGATTATAGTCCCCGATAACGTAGGAGTAGATGTTGTAACCGGTCGTCTGGATGTTCGAGTCTTTGATGCCGGCATTCTTGAGTGCGGCAACCACTTTTTCCATCAGGGCTGCATTTTCGCTCTGGGCGATTTTTGCATCAGGGTTTTTGGTCTCAACGCCGAAGCTGATCGTTACTTTGTCGGGAGTGGTGGTCGAAACGCCGTATCCGGAAACCAGAATGACTTTGTCGGTCTGTGAATCTTCTGCTGCCGCAGGCATAGCAAAGATCGCAAACACCGCAAAGAGAAGCAGGATTGCAATTACATTCTTTTTCATATGTATCACTACACTTGTAGTTGCTATATTGACATATACCTATCCAAAACTACGAAAATTATTGTAATTATTATGCACCCGTCTGCGCGCCCAGCGATTTTCTGTATTGTGAGTCTATAAATAATCTTCCGTGATGCCGGATTGCATTGCCCCCAACAATACTTTAAATAGACGATGGCGATTACATATACTTATAGCAACCTGGAAGTGATAAAAATGACAGAGAATACTAAAATTTCATTAATTGTACAGGAGGCAGACCAAAATGATGTCGGACGCGGATACGCGAAAATAAATAATGACGTTATGGCAAAACTCGGCGTCGACTCCGGCGATTTCATCAAGATCACTGGAAAACGCATGGGCGCTGCCAAAGTCATGCGTTCATCCGTCTCCGGTTCGGGAGGGATCGCAATCGACGGAGACATCCGTAGGTCGGCAGGTGCAGGTATTGGTGACACTGTAACTGTCGAGAAGGTCGTTCCAAAGACCGCGACAAAGATCACGCTTCAGCCAATCTCACAGAGCATCCGTCTCGACAGCCGTGCACTCGAGCAGACGATCCAGAGTAAATTCGCCGGCCGGCCGATTACGAAAGGCCAGATCATGACCTTCGGGTTCCAGACCAAGTCGGAGGATCCGTTCTTCTCAGGATGGGGAGGATTCTCCAACTACAACACCGAGTACGTCGACTTCGCTGTTTCGGATGTCTCGCCCGGTGATGTTGCGATCATCGGCTCGGAGACAACCGTCAACTACAAAGACAGCGTCTATAAAGGTGAGGACGCTCCCAAAGGAAAATCCGCAGGAAACATCCATTACGAGGATATCGGTGGTCTCGGCCGTGAACTTTCGCTCGTGCGGGAGATGATCGAGTACCCGCTCAGACATCCGGAAGTATTCGAGAAACTCGGTATCGAACCGCCGAAGGGAGTTCTTCTCTATGGTCCGCCCGGAACCGGTAAAACCCTTATCGCCCGTGCGGTCGCAAATGAAGCGGGTGCCTACTTCGACACGATCTCGGGGCCGGAGATTATCTCCAAATACTACGGGGACTCCGAAGAAAAACTTCGTGAGATCTTCGAGAAAGCCGAAGAGAATGCACCGTCGATTATATTCATCGATGAGATCGACTCGATCGCCCCAAAACGTGAAGAGTCAAAAGGCGAAGTGGAACGCCGTGTCGTTGCCCAGCTGCTTTCCCTGATGGACGGCCTAAAGAGCCGCGGGAAAGTCATCGTGATTGCTGCAACCAACCTTCCGGACTCCATCGACCCGGCGCTTCGCCGTGGCGGGCGGTTTGACCGTGAGATCGAGATCGGCGTCCCGGACAAAGACGGACGCCGCGAGATCCTGCAGATCCATGCACGAAACGTCCCGCTTTCCGAGAACTTCAAGTTGGAAAAGTATGCAAATACCACCCACGGATTTGTGGGAGCAGACCTTGCTTTGATGGTGAAAGAGGCTGCGATGCATGCCCTGCGCCGTGCCTTCCCGGGCATGAACCCCGACGAGGAGATCAGCGCAGAAAAGCTCGAAAACCTCAAAGTGACCGCAGAGGACTTCGAATCGGCTCTGAAAATGGTTCAGCCGAGCGCCATGCGTGAGGTTCTCGTCGAAGTGCCCGACATCCGCTGGGCAGACGTCGGCGGTCTCGACTCCGTCAAAGAAGAACTTCAGCAGGCGGTCGAGTGGCCGCTCAAATACAGGGATGTCTACAAACAGTTCGCCACGAAATCCCCCAAGGGTTTCCTGATGTTCGGGCCGCCCGGGACAGGAAAGACCCTGCTCGCCAAAGCGGTCGCAAACGAATCGGAGTGTAACTTCATCTCCGTAAAAGGACCAGAACTCATGTCGAAATGGGTGGGAGAGTCCGAGAAGGGCATTCGTGAGATCTTCAGAAAAGCCCGTCTCGCGTCTCCGTCGATCATCTTCTTCGATGAGATCGACTCGATCGTTCCCCGCAGAGGAAGTTACGAAGGCTCCTCCCACGTGACCGAAAGCGTCGTCAGTCAGTTCCTGACCGAACTCGACGGTCTCGAGGAGCTGAAAAACGTCGTCGTGATCGGCGCCACAAACCGCCCGGACATGATCGACCCGGCTCTTCTGAGGCCGGGACGTCTCGAGCAGCATATCTTCGTACCCCCGCCGGACCGCGAGGGAAGAAAGCAGATCCTCAATGTCTACATCAAAGACATCAGCTCGATGCTGGCCGAAGATGTAAATCTGGATGAACTCGTCGACAAAACCGAAGGGTTTGTCGGAGCTGACATCGAAGCACTCGTCCGTGAGGCAAAGATGGTCGCGATCCGCGAGTTCGTGAAAGTGATGGCCGGCCACGACGCCGCCGAGATCACGCTTGCAGTATCGAGCGTCAAGATCTTCGGCAGGCACTTCGATGCCGCGTTGAAGAGGGTAAGACCCTCCCTCGATAAGTCGGGAAGACGCAGCGCCGAAAGAGGTTCATGGCAGTACAGATTCAATGACGAAGAGAGAAAGACTCTCGAAAAGGGCATTTCCATCGTGGAAACCGCCGAATACAAAGGCGGCGAACTCACGCCGGAAATGCAGGAACTCGATGAACTGCTGATGGCTCATCAGAAAGACTTTAGCAGAATCAAAGAGATAACTAAGACAGCATATGCGTGAAGAGAAACACTCTCTTCACCTCGGAGATGAAACAGAATGCTGGAAACACCAGATGATGCATACAGGGAATTAATGGATATCATCCATAAGATATTGATCAATCACGTTTCTGGAGAGAATGAGGGCAAACTCCCGCCGGTCGTCGGTGTGAAGTTCGTCCTCTCCGGCGGTAAGATCCATCTGACACACGACGAGGTCCACAATAAGACGATCCCGATCGAGATGTTCGAGGACAAGGGAACTGTAATCATCCAGACCGAACTCCCCTCCGAATGTCAGGATGATTTCTTCATCGCCTATCAGGACGGTAAACTCCAGCTCAATGCCGGCACCAACCGTGAATACTCAGCAGTGATCCCGGTTGCCGGAATCGACCCGTCACAAACCCAGACGCACCTGAAAAACGGTGTGCTGGAGATCATCTGTTACAAGAAACTGGAACAAGCCGTCCAGTAAAAAGAAACTGGGAAACATGTGCGGCCGAAAAAGGCCGCAGACTTTTTTTTTTATATTATTTGACGTACGTTCTGCTTTACTGAGCGTGTGCATCCTTCAAGAGTTCTTTGAGCGTCATGACGAACCGCTGGATCGCCGTGATGTGTCCAAAGAAGCCGTACACAACAAGCATCCATCCCAAAAACGGCAGGCCGAAAAGGATCGGAGCCGGATAGACGACCTCGGCATGACCGAAAAGCATCAGAAGGACCAGACGGTCGGCACGTCCGAGGACCCCGCCGTAGTTTCGCTTGAGTCCGACCGCCTGCGCCTGGGTTCCCATATAGGAGGAAAGCAGAACGCCGGTGATCGCAAACAGGCCGATCAGCCATGCCGGAACAGGAGCCTGCCAGGTCTGGACCCCGTAAACGATGATACCGGTGATGATGAATACATCAGCATACCGGTCGAAGACGTGATCCAGATAATCGCCGATCGGACTTGCCGCCCCGGTGTGTCGTGACAGCGCTCCGTCCAGAACATCCAGGAATGAATTCAGGACAACAAACAGCACGCCAAAAAGCGGCAGACCGAATCCGAAAAATATCCCGGCAATGAGTGCGCAGAAAAGCGAGACAACGGTCCACATATTCGGCGTTATCGGAAGCTTTGAAAATGCCTCTGCAATAGGCGTTAATATCCACTGAACTTTCGGACGAAGCGAATCAAGACTCATATGACATCTGCTATATACTCTGACCAGTCGAGTGATCCAAACGATGCGGGAGTCTCTCCCTTCGCAAAAGAGATGATACTCCGGACCACAGACTCTCTCTCTGTACTTGTAGTGTCTATCTCATAAATCTGTTCCGATGCAAAAGCATCAGCCGTTTCGATCAGGATCACGTCCAAAGCTTCGGCTTCCAGATTTTCACGGATCTTTTCTTTTGAATAGCCACGTGAAGCGAGACGTTCACGTAAAACATCGGGCCGGCATCTCAAAATGATGATCTTATCGCAGGGGAGATTATGGGCGAATGCCCCCTCGACAAACCCTTCGGTATAGGGAAACGCATCCGCCCAGGCATCCACGTCCACGATATCCGAACCGAACGCATCATCGTGTTCCAAGACGAAGGGGCCGACAGTGGTTTTGAGATCGAGAACTGGATACCCCATCTCACGCAGGAGGTCTGCGACGGTAGTCTTCCCGCATCCGGGTGTTCCGGTAATCCCGATCATCATAATTTTTTCACCGCAGCGAGGAATCGCTCGTTTTCCCAGTCGGCACCTACGCTTACGCGAATGAATGTATCTCCAAGACCCGGGAAACTGGCACAGGAACGAACGAGAACACCCTGCTTTGCTAAGGCTTCCATTACATCATCGCCCAATTGCGGTGCAACATTGATCAGAACAAAGTTTGCACCGCTGGGAGATATCGGGAAGGGGATCTCTTTGATGAATTCCTCACGCCATTTCCTGACATGAGCGATGAAATTATCTTTATAGACATGATCCGATACCGCTTCTGATGCCGCGGCCGCGGATACACGGTTCAGCGTGAACGGCGTTGCCGCAACGTTGTAGGGACCTTCGAACCATGCGGGAACGAAGGCATAACCGATACGAAGACCCGCAAGACCGTAGACCTTGGACATCGTCCGTCCGATGATGATATTGTCGCGGGAAAGAAGCGGCAGATAGTTGACATCAGAAAACTCGACATAGGCACAATCCAGGAAAAGAACACCGTCGATCCGGTCGAGGATATATTCGATGTCCTCAATCGGGGTCACGGTCCCGGTGGGGTTGTTCGGCGTGCAGAGGAAGGAGATTTTCGCATCCTTCGCTTCACGGACGAACATATCCAGATCCACGGTGAAATCAGATTTCCGGGGAACATTCACTACTTCAGCAGACGCTGCTTTTGCCGCGAGGCCGTACATAGAGAATGTCGGTGTGGAAATGACGACTTTTTCACCCGGAGCTACCAGGGTCCGAATAGCAGTCTCGATGACGCCGTCCATACCAAGTCCTGACGTAACGACGGGAGCATCGCAGATATTCGCACGAAGGGCGGCATGATATTCTGCAGCCTTCGGATCCGGATATCTGTTTACACCGGACAAAGCCTCTTCTTCTGCCCGAAGGACCTTTTCTGACGGAGGGTAGGGGTTTTCGTTGCTTCCGAGAAGAGCAACTTCACAGAACCCGTATTCCTTTGCGATATCCGCAGGGGATTTTGCAAAGACGTAGCCTGATTTGATGAACTCAGATCTGACCCGCGGCTTCATTGATCACTCCGACTGCGTAGTTGATTTCTTCGGCCGAGATTGTCAGAGGCGGGACGATTCTTATGTTGCCTTCACCGGCAACATTGATAAGAACGCCCTTTTCCATACAGAGTTCGGCAAGTTTGGGAGCGGCTTCGCCGAGCGTGAACCCAACCATCAGGCCCCTTACCCGCGAGTTGAATGCGGCAAGACCTTTTCTGAAAAGTTCGCCTTTTGCTGCAATTCCCGGGAGGAGCTGTTCGATGATGCCAAACGTGACGTTTCCTGCGGCGCAGGCGATCGGCCCGCCGGCAAAGGTGCTGCCGTGTTCGCCTTTCGTGAACTCGAGTCCTTCCCGGGCGATGATAGCACCCATCGGGACACCAGACGCGATTCCTTTTGCAATGCTGATGATATCGGGCTGCACGGTCGAGTGCTGGAATGCGAACCATTTGCCGGTCCGCCCCATACCTGACTGGACTTCATCGCAGATCATAAGAGCTCCGGCGTCGTCGCAGATATCCCGGATTCCTGGAAGGAAGTCCTCGGGCGGGATGATGATGCCGGTCTCACCCTGAATGGGTTCGAAGACAACGGCGGCGGTATCTTTATTGACAGCAGCTTTGAGTCCTTCGAGGTCCCCGTAGTCCGGGAAATCACAGTGGATGCCGAGCGGCTCGAAGGGTTCCCTGATCTGGGGTTTGTGGGTTACGGCTAAAGATCCGATGGTCCGGCCGTGGAAATCGTGGTTGAATGAAACAAAGTTCTTGCGTCCTGAGCAAACCTTGGCGAGCTTGAGGGCTGCATCAATTGCTTCGGCCCCGCTGTTTCCAAAGAAGACCTTTCCCATGCCGCTCGCTTTGCTCAGTTTTTCTGCGAGTTCGGCCTGACCCGGTATGTAGTAAAGATTGGAACAGTGAATAAGTTCGTGTGCCTGGCGGCAAATTGCGTCCACTACCTGCGGGTGGCAGTGTCCCGTACTGCAGACCGCGATTCCTGCGACTAAGTCGAGGTATTTCTTCCCGTTATCGTCCCAAACATTACATCCCTCGCCTTTGACGATCTCCATCGACCGTCCAAAGCAGGGCATGTAGTATTTTGCATCAAGTTCTTTGTAGGTGGACATGATATTTCTCGTTGGTTATTTAGATAAGTATTTGTCGTTCTGTGTATTGAAACCGCATGTCGGCCCGGAAAAAATACGGCAAATGCAGGGTTTTCTTTGGAGAAAGGTGCTTTGGGACCGGCGCGGGGTTGAGGACGCACAAATATCAAAAAAAGAGAGTACGTCGGGTCAGCACTGGTGGGACGTTGAATTCATCATATTCTGTATTTTATCCTTAGCAGTAGAGCCGGTCTATCATTTTTTTTATGATCCCGGTAACGTTGTAAAAATAGGTTGGAGACCCGATGACGACACCATCCGCCTCCATTATTTTTGCATAAATTTTCTGCATATCATCGCGGATAACACACTCGAACGTCGTTTTACACGCTTCGCATCCGATACAATCCGTTATTGTATAATCGTTCAAATATACGGCTTCAACGTCTGCACCCAGATTCATCGCTCCTTCAAGCACGGTTCTTACAGCCGTGTCGGTATTCCCGCCTTTCCGATAGCTTCCGATGAATCCGATTATTATCATACGTTACACCACTAATCATCTTCCCGGAAGTCTAATCCCAGGAGGGATATCTGCAAAGATTAGCCTTTGCAGAATCCGGTAATTTATTCGTACTCGATCGTTGCCGGAGGCTTGCTTGTAATATCGTATAAGACCCGGTTCACATGCCTGACTTCGTTGATGATCCGGCTCGAAACCTTTTCAAGCACCGCAAATGGGATCTGGGCCCAGTCGGCAGTCATGAAATCGGTCGTTGTTACGGCCCGCAAAACGACGGCGTAGTCATATGTCCTCTCATCACCCATCACGCCGACGCTGCACATGTTCGTTAAGGCCGCAAAATACTGGTTGATGTCCCGGTCGATTCCGGCTTTAGCGATCTCCTCGCGGTAGATCGCATCGGCGTCGCGGACGATCTCGAGTTTTTCCTTCGTGATATCGCCGATGATACGGATCGCAAGACCCGGGCCCGGGAACGGCTGACGCCAGACAAGCTTCTCCGGGATGCCGAGTTCAAGACCGGCCCGGCGGACCTCGTCCTTGAAAAGGATACGCAGCGGCTCAATGATCTCCTTGAAATCCACATTGTCCGGCAGACCGCCGACGTTGTGGTGGCTTTTGATCACGGCAGCCGCGCCCGGTCCTGACTCGATTACATCGGGATAGATCGTTCCCTGCACAAGGAAATCGACCGTGCCGATCTTTTTTGCCTCGGCTTCGAAGACGCGGATGAACTCCTCGCCGATGATCTTGCGTTTCTTTTCCGGATCGGAAACGCCGGCAAGTTTTCCAAGGAACTGGTCCTCGACATTGGCGCGGATCAGATTAATATCGAACTGGTTCCTGAAGATCTCTTCGACCTCGTCACCCTCGTTCTTCCTGAGAAGACCGTGATCGACAAAGATGCAGGTCAGCTGCTTGCCGACCGCTTTGTTGATCAAAACAGCGGCAACAGAGGAGTCGACACCGCCTGAAAGAGCGCAGAGAACTTTTTTGTCGCCGATCTTCTCGCGAAGCTGCAGGACCATGTCTTCGACGAAGGAGGACATATGCCAGGTTCCTGTGCATCCACAGACATCGTAAAGGAAGTTTTTGATCATCGTCATGCCTTCGGGGGTGTGCATGACCTCCGGGTGGAACTGGACCGCATAGATTTTCTTTGCGGGGTTTGCCATGGCGGCTACCGGGCACACACTCGTGTGGGCCGCTTTGACGAATCCGGCAGGGACCTCGCTGATGTAATCCGTGTGGCTCATCCAGCAGGTCGTCTCTCTTGGGACATCTTTGAAGATCGGGGACTCTTCCGTAGAAACGGTTGTTCGGCCGTACTCGCGGGTCGTTGCCGAGGCAACTTTCCCGCCAAGGAGATATGCCGTGAGCTGGGCGCCGTAGCAGATCCCAAGGATCGGGATCCCAAGCTCGAAGATGCCGGCATCAACGGTCGGAGCGTTTTTCGCATACACGCTCGCCGGTCCGCCGGTGAAAATAATTCCCGCATAGTTCCCTTCTTTGATCTCCGAAAGAGGGATTGTGCAGGGCTTTACTTCGCAGAAGACATGTGCTTCTCTGACGCGGCGGGCAATCAGCTGGTTGTACTGGCCGCCGAAATCAAGGGCTAATATCGATTCCATGTTACTCCTTTCTCTTCATCTCGCGGCAGGTTTTTACAAAACCGATGAACGGTGCCGACGGGCGGGCCGGACGGGATCTGAACTCCGGGTGGTACTGTGTCGCAACAAAATACGGGTGGTCGGCCAGTTCAAGAGCTTCCATGCGTCTGCCGTTTTTGCCGACGAACTTCATGCCCTTTGCTTCGATCTCGTCGATGTAGGCCGGGTTGACTTCATATCTGTGCCGGTGGCGTTCCACAATCTCGGTCGCGCCGTAAAGTTCTGCGAGACGGGAAGCGGGGTCGAGAGTGACCGGGTAGTCGCCAAGACGCATCGTCCCGCCGAGATCTTCAACGCCTTCCTGTTCGGGAAGGAGAGCGATCGCATGGGTTCCCGGACCCATCTCTTCGCTCGTCGCATCCTTGTAACCGACGACATTTCTCATGAACTCGATCACGCAGAGCTGGAACCCGAGACAAAGACCGAGAAGAGGTTTTTTGTGTTCTCGGGCATACTGGATCGCCGAGATCATTCCTTCGATACCGCGGTTGCCAAATCCACCCGGAATCAGGATCCCGTCAAGATCGGCATGGTCTTCAGGGGTATAGAGTTCTGCATCAAGCCAGTGGATCACGACTTCGGTGGAGAGATGACGGCCTGCGTGCTTGAGTGCCTCTTTTATCGAGATATACACATCCTCAACACCGTATTTGGTGATGATACCAACAGTGTTTCGGCTTGTGTAATCGCGTGCAACCAGCGAATACCAGCTGTTGTCCGCTTTTCCGGACTCGAGATGGAGCTGCTTTAACAGGACGTCGGCCATCCCCTCCTTTTCGAGTTCCATTGGAACGAGGTAGGTGTCCGGCGCCGTCTGAGCGCTGATGACCGCATGGACGTCCACATCGCAGAAGGAGGATATCTTTCGTTTTGTGGAAAGGGAGACCGGTAAATTGCTTCTCCCGACAATGATGTCAGCTTCGAGACCGAGTTCGCGAAGGGCTTTTATTGAGTGCTGGGTCGGTTTCGTTTTCAGATCGCCCATCGTATCGGCAGGCAGAAGGGTGACGTGGACGAGGGCAAAGTCTCCGTTTCCATATTCCCAGTGCATCTGACGGACGGCTTCCAAAAACGGCATGCTTTCAATATCTCCCACTGTCCCGCCGACCTCGACGATACAGATCTCGGCATGATTGCCGTCTTTGTCAACCCAGGATTCGGCGGCGTGTTTGATCCGGTCTTTGATCTCATCGGTGATGTGAGGGATGATCTGAACGGTGGCGCCCAGATAATCGCCGTGACGTTCCTTCGAGATGACCGAGGAGTAGATCTTTCCCGTGGTCAGGTTGTGATCGCTGGTAAGTTCTATGTCAAGAAACCGCTCGTAGTTTCCAAGATCGAGATCGGCTTCCCCGCCGTCTTTTAAGACAAAGACCTCGCCGTGCTGGCCCGGGTTCATGAGCCCCGCATCGATATTCAGATACGGATCGATCTTTACGCTTGTGACATGATACCCTCTGTTGATGAGAATGCGGCCGATGGAAGCGGCAGTGATGCCTTTTCCTAGTCCGCTCATTACTCCTCCGGTTACTACTACATATTTCATTTTTTGCCCTTCCTTTTCCGAAATCAAATAATGTCTATCTATTGACTCTAAAGGCTATTAAGAATGCGGAATGGAGCGGGGCCGTATGCGATGCGGCATGAATTTCGATCGGATTACTGATTGGTGCACTTCCAGAATCGTTTTTTCTCATACCCTAATCAGATAAAATATAAATGCCCAGTCCCAAACATAACAGTAATATATGGATGAAGAAATACCATCACCCAATACCGGTCGCTCACGCGAATCGAACATCTCCCCCAACGCCCTCGACTTCGGGGACCTCAACGATCAATACGCCAAGTTACGGGACGAAGCTCTTTTCCTGAAAAAAGAGAACGACTCTCTCCATAAAATAATCAAAACGACAAAAACCGAAAACGAGTCCCTCAGGCTGGAGAACAACAAGATCCGGATGGATAATGCCCAGCTCAAAAAGGAGAATGCGCAGCTCAAACGCCTGCCGCTGTTTGTCGCGGTTGTTTTGGAGAAGCTCGACGAGAATGAACTCTATCTTCGTCAGCTCGGCAACAATCAGGAGTATGTGACCCAGGCGAACCCGCTGATCTACGCAGAGGTCAAGGCAGGGACCAAAGTAGCCGTCAACAACACCCTCTCGGTCGTGAAGATCCTTGGAAACACCATCGACGAGCGGGTCCGCGTGATGGAGCTTGAAGAGAAGCCGGCGATCACCTTTGCCGACATCGGCGGTCTGAAAAACGAGATCACCGAGGTGCGTGAAGCGGTCGAATATCCGCTTACCCGTCCCGAGTCCTTCGAGAAGTTCGGGGTCGTCCCGCCCAAAGGCGTCCTCTTCTATGGCCCGCCTGGAACCGGCAAGACGCTGATCGCGAAAGCGGTCGCCAATAATGCCGGCGTTCCGTTCCTGAGAATGGCAGGTTCCGAGCTTGTCCACAAATACATCGGTGAAGGCGCCCAGCTGGTTCGCGATCTCTTCGAGATGGCCCGTGATCTTGCCGAGAAAAACAACGGGGTCGTTGTCTTCATCGACGAGATCGACGCGGTCGGCAGTATGCGAACCAACGACGGAACGTCCGGCTCTGCTGAGGTGCAGAGAACCTTAATGCAGCTTCTTGCCGAGATGGACGGGTTCAACAACCGCGGCAACATCCGGATCATGGCGGCGACAAACCGCCCCGACATGCTGGATGCCGCACTTCTCCGTCCCGGAAGATTCGACCGCCTGATCAAGATCCCGGCACCCGACAATGCTGCACGGATGCAGATCTTTAAGGTCCACATGAAGAAGATGCAAGCCGCAGGTTCCCTTTCCGGCATCGATTACGACGAACTTGTGCGTATGACCGAAGGTCTGACCGGCGCCGAGATCGAAGCGATCTGCCGCGAGGCGGGAATGCTTGCCATCAGAAACAACGAAGATCTTATCACCGGCATGAACTTCGTCCAGGCGATCCGTAAGGTCAAGCACCAGGACAAGGATGAAGAGCGCCGGGACATAATGTATATCTAATGCGTCTGGTCTGTATTGGAAAAGCAGGTGTGGATCTCTACCGGACCCTCTCGGACTCCGAGACGAGCCGGCACATCCTCCGGTTTTATCACCCGAAAGAGACACCATGGGGTGTAGTTCTTGAGGTTGCGACCGTTTCCAGCGGACTCGCTCTGGCAAGCGAACTTCGCTGGTACATCATGCGGTATATGACCGAGGTGCTTTTTGAGGACACGGAACATGCCGTGTACCTCACCCGCGATCTGGCACGAGAAGTGTATGAAACCCGATCGGCCGCGTTAATCGACGGCTGGAATATTTCATTCAGCGTCATAATCATGGAAGACGGCAGTTCGGCCCGTGTGCCCGACGGCGTGCCGATTCCCGACGGTGTCGTCCAGCGATTCCGTGTATGGGGTCTGGCACATGAACATCCATAAGTTACAATAAGTCTGAATACCAATGGAGTAATACGAGTATGGCACTTCATCTTTCTTTTACTCTGGACCCCGAACTGGCGGAACGGGTCGATATATTTGCAAGGAAACAGGAGCTGGAGCGAAACGAGGCCCTTCTGCGTCTGATCGAAGGAGGTCTCATGCAGGCCGAGCAGGCAGGGATCGTGTCGCCACCACGGGAACGAAGTTTTAAAGAGACGGCACGAATGCAGAAAAACATCGATATGCTGGTTAGAAACATCGATGAACTGAAAAAAGAGGTCAGGGTGATGCACCATCTGCTCAACCTCCAGAAGGAAGCCGCAGCTTCAAAACCCTCACACCGCGGGTTCTTTAAAAAATAAGTTTTTTTATTGGGTAACGATGACCCGGTCTTCCAGCAGGAACGGACTTTTACGTAAAGAAAGAGAGAGCAGATACGGGTAGTTTTTGCTCAAATACTCCATGTGTTCCAGCCATGCGGTCGTGAGCTGACAGTAGACCCGGTTCACGTCGCCTGAGAGGTGAGCGAGATCGGACACCGGCAAAGACCGGATATCCTTTCTGCTCGCAAGTTCTTCTCCCAGATGGAAAAGATCCTGCATGAGTTTTGAGACGGTGTTGTGCTCGAGAAGCACTGGGTTTTCGATCAGGCGCAGCAGAAAGTCGTGATTTTTTATGAAAAGGTCTCTGACCTCGGTCAGATCGTCGGCGCTTGGGACCGTGCGGGTGCATAGTTTTGCGGCTTGTTCCTTGGCCGCTTTATACTGCTCTTTGGTCCAGGTATTTGTGACCAGCATCGTCTCGCGAAGCGTTTCGGGCGCTGTGTCCCACTGGACCATCTTGCGAAGCAGGGTATCGCCCATCTCGGTGAAGAAGAGGCCGATAACCATCCGGGTTTTTTCCCGCTGCTCGCGTTTCGCCCGCATGGTCAGCAGACGGTTGATGATCAGCGTTACGATCAGAATGTTGATCGGGAGAAAACCCAGGCTGTTGAAGATGTACGACATGGTGTTGCTTTCCCCGTTGTCCCCAAAGAACAGGAATTTAATTGTATACACACAAATCGAGATCGCGATCAGCAGACAGGCGAGGCGTGCCTCCCAGGAGAACTTTTTCATACGTATCCTCTCTCTTCCAAAGCAGAAATGCTTTCAAGCGCTCCTTCCAGCGTCTCCACTTCGATGACCGGGTGGCAGACCCTGTTTTCCCGAACCTTCGTCATCACAGCATCGAAATCGATGTTGCCTGTTCCAATAGCCGAGTGGCTGTCGTGTTTACCGTCGTTGTCGTGGAGGTGAATATGGGAGAACGGCACCTCCAGAAACTCGGGCAGGACACTGCACTCGTTGGCATGCCCCACATCCAGACAGAAAAGGGCGCCGTCCAGCAGGTCGATGTCGTCCGGTGTCTTGAGATAGAAGTAGCCCCAGTTCCCCATGTTTTCGATGAAATAGGTCACCCCGTAATCGGTCGCATCCGACCGGATCTGTGCAAGGGACGCTCGCAGGTTTTTGCCGGCAAGCTCACGTTCGTACTCCCATGCGATATATCCCGGGTGGATCACGACCGGAGCGTCGACCTCGACCGCAATCGAAAACGTGTCCCGGATGACCTCGACTGCGGCCCGGCGAATGGGTTCCAGGACCGAGGCAAGATTCACGCCCCGTGATGGAGCATGGATGCTGTACGTATAGGTGTATGAGTGAAGGAGTTCAGCATCCGTGAGCAGATGGGGGCCGTCATCCATGATCTCGACATAATCTGTGTAGGGAGCAAGAGTATCAAGCACAGTGGCCAGAGGATCCGAGTGAAGGCAGTGCGTCGAGATTGAATAATCCATATGATAACATATTGCCGGTGCTGGCAAAAAATGATTCGCACTGTATATTCTTCTCCCACATCCCAGTCCTTTCTGAGTCGCCCTCCCGCATCCCCATAATCAGAAAGACATATGGAATATTGTGGATTTTGCAGTAATGATCCTTCCCTCTCCCACAAGGGCACCCGCCAACTCTTTATTATTCCCGCACAAACACATAGGCATGAATCCAGAAGGGGAAACCGGAACGGCGCTTCTATACCGCATCCTGAAGCGTATCTTCTATCTGGTCGTCCCTATTCTGGTTTATCTTGTTCTGCTCGTTGTTTTCTGGTTCGTCTACCCCCCACCGACAGGCGTATTCACACTGCCGCCAAGTACCGAGTATCTCACCCTTGTTGGTCTCATGGGAGCGTATCTCGTCCCACCGTTTGGGAAAGAAACGATCATCCCGCTGGCTCTCGGTCTAGGGTATCACACATGGGTCATTTTCCTCGGCGTTGTCGGGATGGATATCGTCACGGCAACCTTCGTCTCATTAAACTTCGACCTGCTGCTCAAAGTTCCGCTTGTCGGCAGATGGATCCGGTGGGTCATGCGCACTGCCGAAAAGGTGCGGGTTTCCAAACCTTGGATTGAGCAGCTTTCAAGTTCCGGCCTGCTGCTCTTCATGTATATCCCGCTTCAGGGGTCCGGCTCGATCACCTGTTTGGTTCTTGGCCGGCTGCTTGGCTACAAACCGGCAGTCAGTCTGGGACTGGTCGTAATCGGGAGTGTTCTTTCCACACTCACGGTCGCCGTTGGAGCAGCTTCGGTGATTCAGTTATGGTACATTAACCCGCTTCTGGGCATCGCCACCGCAGTCGCCATTTTAGCGGTGATTGGGGTGATCGCCTACCTCTGGAGCAGATTCACAAAGAGGTTTTATCGTTCGGAGGGGGTATGAACGAAGAGATCCCTCCATATTACGCCCCTTCGCTGAAGATACGGCTGGCAATGACCCTTGGGATGTTCGGGCTCCTTGCTGTTTTTATTATCTGGCTTTTTATGTATCTGCCGACCGATCAGTTCATTCTCGGCGTCTCCTTGTTTGCACTCTACATGGCGCCGGGAGCAGGAAAAGAGAGTGTCGTCCCGGTGATGATGGGGTTTGGTTTTCCCTGGTGGGTGGTGCTCGCAGGTATCGTCATAATCGACATGACGCTTGCAGTGTTGATCTCCTTTAACTTCGATCTGCTGCTGAAGATACCGATCCTTGGTCAGGTCCTGATGTTTTTTACCGGAAAAACCAACAATCTCCTGCAGAGAAAACCATGGATCAAAGGTCTTTCCGTAGGCGGTCTGCTTATTTTCATGTATGTTCCTTTCATGGGGTCAAGTGCGATTGACACCTCGATCATCGGCAGACTTCTGTCGATCCATCCAAAGATCATCCTTCCAATCGTGCTTGTCGGGAGCATTCTTGCGACCCTGACGATGGCGTTTGGCGCAGCTGCGATCATCAATCTCTGGTTTGTTCACCCGCTGTACGCGATCGGAGCGGTAGCTGCAGTTATCGCCTGCGGTGCGCTGATTTATTTCGGCTGGAAGAAATTTACAGAACGCCGGTTTCCAAAAAAAGAGTGAATCGGATTATTTTTTTCAAATAGATGATCCAGCCTATTGCAACACCCATAACCGAGGTTATGACGTAGAAGGCCAGGTAAACCAGCGCCGAGTCATTATAGTAAATAAACAGGGTCGGGACGAAGGCTAATGCTGCTATGAGCGGGTGAAGGATGGCGGTCTTCTGGATGCCGCAGACAAGACCGAAGACGATGCCTGAAATGAGGCAGGCAAGGGGGTTTATTACGAGGAGCAGAAACCAGACCGGGCCGTCTGTCTGAAGAAACAGAGGGGGCAGAAGGTAGTATATGAGGAGCAGGAAGACGATTGTGCCGGCAAGAGCCGGAATGAGTGGTTTCATGATTTATTTATTGAAGAGAAGGAGTGTTGCGCCATACATAGTGACCCCGATGGCGAGCATAATGATCGCGGATTCCGGCTGGATTTTGTTCATGAGAGATAACACGAGCACCGCAATTCCCATTGCAAGCCCCACGGCCGTGCAGATGAGTCTTGGGTGGTTGACTGTTGTATTTTCCTCTGTCATGGATACTCATATGTTCCTTCTTCCATATGAAAAGAACGGGATTTTGTGTGAAAGCTTTGGTCGCACTGGTTTTAGGATATTATTTGCATCTGCGCTCCCCGCCGTCTGCCGCGAAAATTTGCATGTACGGCAGGCATCCGGGACGCATCGAGACGGAAAATCCCTTCGAACGGCGTGGTTTCCGGCCGACGAAAACGGTGGCTTTATATCGTTCGAAAGGCTATGTAGTAGAGCACTTAGTGTGTAAAGCACAGGTCCCGGTAGGGTAGAGGATATCCTAGAAGCCTGCGGAGCTTTTGACCGGGGTTCAAGTCCCCGCCGGGACGTATCAGCCGATCCGTTTGGGATCGGCAACGTCCATTTTTTGTATACTTTTTTGTGTTGTTTTGTCTGTCTTAGAGGTATGCTGCTGTCGGCAGAAAAAAGACGTTCAAGCGTATTGAAAAAACAGGTTCATCCTTGGCGGGCATCGCCTTCATCCGGGGATGAACCGGACAAACGGTAAACTGTTTCCGACTCACGGACGAAAAACCCCTCCCCCGCTATTTTATCCATGATCCTCCTGACCCGTGCCGGATCCTCGTCCATTTCTTTTGCGAACATCTCCGGGTCACCGGTTTTTCGTTCGAGCATTTTTTTCAAAACATTGCCGCGTATCTTCCGGTCGGAGCCTTCGAAGGTCTTCTGTTTCGTGTAATGACGGCTTCGTTGATTCGGGTTCTGCACCGATGCTTTCAGCGCCGTTCCAAGATCCATCAAAGCCCAGTACCATTCACGAGGGTTTTCCGGGAGCATGGCCGTGACGAGGGGCAAAAGTTCGCTGTCGTCCACGATTTTGTCGTCTTCGAAAAAGTAATGGATGAACACTCTTCTAATGTTTGTTTCGATGAAGACGACCGGCCGGTTGAAGGCGAACGCCGCGATCGAACAGGACGTGGCAGGACCTATTCCCGGGAGATTTTTCAGAACGAGAGGGTCCTGTGGGACTGTTCCGTTGTATTCATTCACGATAACGCCGGCAAGTTTTTGGAGATTCAAAGCCCGGCGGTTATATCCCATCCCCTGCCATGCGGAGAGAACATCGGTCTGCTCCGCTTTTGCAAGAGCAGAAAAATCGGGAAACCGTTCGATGAACTTCGGATAAATTACCGCAACCCGCGGGACCTGAGTCTGCTGGAGCATGATCTCGGAGACAACGATTTTATACGGATCATTCGTGTGCCGCCATTCCATATCGTGCCGGCCTTTCGCTGCGTAAAACTCCAGGACGTGACGCTGGAAATCCGCAACAAGCGAGGGGGTTATCCCCTCTTCCCTAAACCGGGCCCGAAGATCAGTGACCAGCATAGCTTTACTGCGAGACCATGCGGTTGATAAGGATCTCGGCGATATCGGAACTGTATTCGGTAATTCGGTGAAGGCTTTGGGTGATCTGCGTGACTGCCACTGCCTCGGGGACCCGCATTTTACGAATCGATTCCGCCAGGCCGTGATACGCTGCTTCCATCTCTTCCACTTCGGTGATGATCTTGTTTGCTCCTGGGATACTGCCCGAGTAGATGGCCTGTATGCTTTTATTGAAGATGTTCAGGGAAAACTCGCTCAGGCCCGTCAGTTTCGCAACGAGCGTCCGGTCAACGCCTTTTTCGATAAGGGTCGTGGCCGCCTCGGCAATGAGAACCGTATGGTCCCCGACCCGTTCAATGATCCGGGAAATCTGGTAGTAGGTCGCAGCGATCCCTGGAGTGATCCCCATCTTTAAAGAGAGTGATGGATTATCGACGATCAGGGAAAACTGGCGGTGGACCAGCCAGTGAAGGCGGTCGACATCAGTATCTCTTGCAATAACGTCTTCGGCGAGATCGAGTCTTCCCTGCTCAAGAGCGTTCATTGCATCCTCGTGCATACCTTTCACGATCACGTACATCCTCCTGATGGTGTTTTCAAACGGCATCTCTGTTGGGTTCAGAATGTCTTTGAGAACGATACTGTTGTCAGCTTCTTCCGAAACTTCCTGACCGATCGTCATCTGGGAGAATTTGCGAACGACCATCCGCACCTTCGGCGGGATCCTGCCGGCCGATGTGATCTTTATCGTCGTGAATCCGGATATGTATGCGCCGATAAGGGACCTGAGAAGCGTCGTTGGATCGGGATAATCCTTGAGACCGAACTCCTTCGTCCTTGACGTACTGTCGTAATGCAGATTCGGTGTGATGAGCAGGGTTCCGTCTGCCTGTGAAACCACGCCCAGGGGATCGTTTTTCTGAATATTTCTCTCACGTATCCATCCTTTTGGAAGAGACAATACATAGGATGACCCGCCCGTCATCTGAACTTTCCGGATTTCCATTTATAGTATATTCGCCGGCACGGTATTTAACTTCTATGAAAAAACTATAGAGATATCATAGTTCAATTGAAATTATGAGTGCGTATAGTTAAATCATAATTTCCTCAATCTATGTCGAATATCACTATACCCGACAGTTCCCTATTCAGTTATGGTTATGAAACGAAAGACCATGAGTATTGTTGGAGCTGCGGCAATTCTTTTTGCTGTGTTCCTTGTGTTTGCTTCCGGCTGTGTAAGCCAGGGAGAAGAACCGGAAACCCTCACCTTAGCGGGATCCACGACCGTTCTACCTGTCGCCCAAACCGTTGCAGAAATTTACATGGATGAGCACGCGACTGCCGACATCCAGGTCAGCGGCGGCGGATCAAGCGTCGGTGCGACGGCAGCAAAAGAAGGCACGGCTGACATAGGCATGCTTTCGCGTGAACTCAAAGACTCTGAAAAAGAAGGAAGCGATCTGAAAGAATACGTCATTGCAAAAGACGGAATCGCCCTGATCGCCCACCCGTCGAACACGGTTTCGGATCTGACCCTTGAGCAGATCAAAGACATTTATCAGGGAAAGATCACGAACTGGAAAGAACTTGGCGGAGCCGACATGAAAATTGTCCTGATCGGTCGTGACAGTGCATCGGGCACCCGGGAATTCTTTACCGAGTTTGTTCTGAAGAAGGAGGATGCAGCAAGCACCATGCAGAAGTTCAGTTCAAACGGAGCCGTGCAGCAGGCCGTAGCCCAGACACCCGGAGCTATAGGTTATGTATCTCTCGAGTTCGTTGATGATTCCGTCAAAGCATTTACGCTCTCCGGCGTTGCACCCACGGTCGAGAACGTTATCAACGGAAGTTACCCGATCAACCGTCCTCTTCTGATGATCACGAACGGTGAACCAACCGGCCTTGCAAAGAAGTTCCTTGAGTTCATTCTCTCGGATGAAGGTCAGACGATCATCGCAGAAAACGGTTTTGTTCCGGTTAACGCATGAACGTACGCATAAATGCGGGATGGAAGGAGACAGGTATCAAATCGGTGTGGCTGGCAGCCGCACTGATCGCCGCCTTGGCTGTGGTGTTCATTCTCGGATACCTTGTCCTAACTTCTCTCCCGATTTTTTTTGAAACTGGTATCTCCGGATTTTTCTTTAATACAGTCTGGAATCCAACAGGCAGTATTCCGTCATATGGAATTGCCACTCTTATTATCGACACGCTTCTGGTAACATTCGGGGCGATGATTTTTGCCGTACCTCTCGGTATCATCAGTGCAGTTTTTCTTGCCTACCTTGCCCCTCAAAAGGTCCGTGATATCGTCAAGCCGGCAATAGAACTCCTTGCAGGAATCCCGTCGGTCGTCTACGGATTTTTCGGCATGGTCGTTCTCTGCAGTTTCCTGCAGAGTACTTTGGATATTCCAAGCGGTTTTTCCTGGCTTGCCGCCTCGATCCTTCTAGGAATCATGGCACTGCCGACGATCGTATCCGTCTCCGAAGACGCCCTTTATGTGGTTCCAAAGGATTACAAAGAGGCGTCACTTGGTCTTGGAGCCACGAAATGGCAGACCATTTCGCGTGTGCTGATACCTGCCGCCGCATCGGGCATCTCGGCTGCGGTGATTCTTGGAATCGGCCGTGCGATCGGCGAGACGATGGCCGTGATGATGGTTGCCGGAAATGCGGCAGTGATCCCGTCACCAATTAGGGATGTCCTCTCCCAGGTCAGAACACTGACGGCGACGCTTGGTATAGAGCTTGGCGAAGTCGCGACGGGCTCGATGCATTATTATGCTCTCTTCGGCGTTGCAGCTGTGCTCCTGTTGATCACTCTTCTGATCAATCTCCTCTCAGGAAGGATCACAAAAAAGATCCAGAGCGGCAGACCCGTCTTCAGCGTACCTGCCCGGATCAAAACATTCCTCAAGCTTTGCGGTGCGATACTTCTCATCAGCTTCCTGATGTATGCAATAGGGATCCTGCCGACGATCGTTGTGATGGCGATAGCCGGAGGACTGTTCTTCGTTTGGGGAGTTTTATCCCACAAATCGATCGAGCGAACGGCGTTTGGCATAATTTATGCGGGAACGTTCATCGTTATCGGAATCCTGGTCCTTATTCTTGGAAACATTTTCATAAACGGGATCCCGGCGATATCATGGGAATTTCTGACGACTTCGCCGAGCAATATGGGACTGGAAGGAGGGATTTTCCCTGCGATCATCGGAACGCTCCAGCTGGTCGGCGGCGCTATTCTTATAGCCCTCCCAATTGGAATCGGATCTGCGATCTATCTGCATGAATACTCCAGAGAAAACATCCTGACCCGCCTTCTTAGGACAGGGAACGATCTGCTTGCCGGCACGCCGTCAATCGTTTTCGGCGTGTTCGGGTTCGCCTTCCTCGTTATTTTCCTCGGGTGGGGTGTCTGTCTTCTTGCGGGTATGGTCTGTCTTGCTTTGATGATCCTCCCAACGATCATTAAAACAACAGAAGAAGCCCTCAAATCGGTTCCAAATTCACTCCGGGAAGCCTCGCTTGGACTTGGTGCGACCAAATGGCAGACCCTGAAAAATGTGGTCTTACCCTCGACCGCTCCCGGAATTCTTACCGGAACGATCCTTTCGATCGGAAGAGCAGCCGGCGAAACAGCCCCGATCATGTTCACTGCAGTGGTGTTTTCCAAACGGTTCATCAGTATGGATCTCTTTGATCCGGTGATGGCGCTTCCCTTCCACCTCTATGTCCTCGCAACAAGTGTGCCCGGGTCACAAACCCAGCAGTACGGGACCGCCGTCGTCCTCATATCCCTTGTTATGGCGATATACCTCATTGCGATCGTGATTCGAAAGCGTTTCCAGAAGAGATTAATATGACATCCATTCTATCAACAAAAAACCTGAATCTTTCCTATGGATCGAAACAGACCCTCTATGATATCGATTTTTCCTTTGAGGAAAAATCCGTAACAGCACTGATAGGTCCATCAGGCTGCGGGAAATCGACACTTCTTAGGTGCATAAACCGCATGAACGACCTGATTCCCGACTGCAAAATAACCGGAGAAATATCGTACCGCGGGGAGAACATAATGACAAGCGATCCGGTCCTTCTCCGGCGAAAGATCGGAATGGTCTTCCAGCGTCCAAATCCGTTTCCAAAATCCATCTATGACAATATCGCCTACGGCCCCCGTGCCCACGGAGAAAAAGACAAAAAAGTTCTCGATGAAGTCGTCGAAAAAAGTCTGAAAGGCGCCGTTCTCTGGGAAGAAGTGAAAGATCGTCTGCATGAATCGGCGCTTGGTCTCTCCGGCGGCCAGCAGCAGAGATTATGCATCGCCCGAACCCTGGCCGTGAATCCGGATGTGATCCTCATGGACGAGCCGTGCTCAGCCCTCGACCCAATCGCCACGGCGAAGATCGAGAATCTGATCATGGATCTGAAAAAGGACTACACGGTCATCATCGTGACCCACAATATGCAGCAGGCCGCACGGGTAAGCGATATCACCGGATTCATATATCTTGGAAAGATGATCGAAGCCGACAAGACCACGACGATCTTTTCCAACCCTCACGAAGAGCTAACAGAACGCTACATTACAGGAAGATTCGGATGAACACCTATTTCCACGTTGAACTTGATTCATACAAAAGCGAAGTGACCTGGTACGGGAGATTTGCCCTTACCATGCTGAAAAACTCCCTGATGGCATATGAGTCGGCCGATCTCATGATCGCCGCCGATATCATCCGGCAGAAGGAGTATGTGAACAATCAGTACGAGATGCTGAATGAACGGGGCCTTCTCCTGATAGCCCTAAATCAGCCGATGGCAAAGGATCTGTGCATGATCTCAAGCTGCATGGACATCGTTACCTCTTCAGAAAGGATCGGCCGATATGCAAAAGACATTACGGAATTAGTCGCTGCAAGCGTCCCCGATAAGATCCCGCCGGCCCTTCATAGAGAAGGCGAGGCCACCGTCTCGATCCTGAATGAAGTGTATACAGCGTTCGAGTCGGGAGATGTGTCCCGCCTGCAGGGTTGTGCAGATATCGAAGGCGAGATCGATCAGCTGTATGCGTCCCTCTATAAAGAGATCGTCACGGCGATGGAAGGTGGCGAAATGACGATACCCTTTGGGAGCGCCTGCCATCTCGTGAACCGGTATCTTGAACGCCGCCGCGTATGATGCGATCATCGCAGAGATCACAGGCGAGACAAATCCCCTCGGTCTTGCCGAAGTCGAGCTTGGGAAGCAGACCTACAAGACATATGTCGGCTACTTCGACCCGAACACCAGCGAAATGAACGGCAAGGTCCAGGTCACGGCATACACGCGGGCCGAGTATGACGCGGCCATCACCGCCCTTACCGGCAGTGCGGATCTTAAGACCGCATTTGGAAACGGCGGCTCAGCAGAGACCTCTGAGATCGGCACCGAAGCAACGTGGAACGTCAGGATCTCCTGCGTTCTCGGCACGGATTCGTTCCAGCTCAGTCTTAACCGGGATTCGATGACGGTTTCCGGTTACGCCGACGACGCCACCCTTGCAGCAGTCGACGCCTGGGCAGACACGAAGACGGCCCTGAACTAACGGGATGGTGGCATGCGTATCTCCGGACGTCTGCGGCGTCTGATCCTGATGTTCCTTGGGTTTCTCATCATGCTTTTTGGGAAGCTGACCGGTGAACTGGGATCGACGCAAAAGTAAAGCATCCAAACACCGCCGGGATTTTCCCGGCACTTTTTTTTCATGAATACCTTCAAAAGAACTGCATCCCAAAAACTATCTCATTGTTTTCATCGGGGACCATTCCGTTGACAACATCAAAAATATCCGACAGACGGGACATGATATTACAAATAAAAAACGTTTACACAGTCAATGGAAATACTTCGTCGCTTTTCCTGCCAGATACAATGGCAGGGAAACAAATCTTCCGAAAGAATCATCCGTAACGCCGACATTTTTCAGACTCATACGTAAAGCGATTCTTGGATGATACTTCTCCCGATACACAGAAAGACTCTTTGATGATGTGTGTATCCCTGCCTTCACTTCAACAGGCACGATGTCGACACCATGCTGAACAACAAACTCAACTTCTGCCGTATTTCCTGACTTCCAGTAATACGGTATCTCTCCATTACCTGAAATCAACTCAGTAAGAACAAAATTTTCTGTGATCACCCCCCTCATTACAGAAAACTCCGGTGCATCGGCAAAAAATCCCTCAATGGCAAACCGGCTCATCCTACGCAAAAGCCCAACATCACACAAATATACCTTGAAGTACGAGCGATCAGCCGTCACTGCAAGCGGATAATCCGGTCTTTCGACCCTGTCTATCTTATATACAAGACCGGCATCAACAAGCCACTGCAGAGCATCACTCATATTTCGGGACCTGCCTCCGGTCATAACCTTGGAATAAATAAACTTTCTGTTCTCCTTGGCTAATTGGGATGGGATCGCCTTCCAGATACCTGACAATTTTGGATAATCTGTGGAGGGGGCATGTTTTGCAAAATCAAATTCGTAACTGTTCAGTATTTCAGTAAGTATAGTATCAACTTTCCCGACATCATGGGTCAAAACCCAGGTGTTGACCGCCTCCGGCATTCCACCCACCAGAATGTAATCGCGATAATACCCGGTAATTTCATCAACAAGAGGCGGGGATATTTTCTCGTCAAAATCCAGTTCATTTAAATAATTATACAAATATTCCTCCCCTTTTGCCAAAAGAAACTCTGAAAAATTCATTGGATACAAGGTAAGAAAAGTAACTTTTCCTACTGGAAAGGAGAGGGGTTTTGCAAGAGCGATCCCAAGGAGTGAACCTGACACATAATTGGCAACTCCGGCATATTTTCAAAGAAATATTTGAGAGAAGTAAGGGCTGCCGGACAAAACTGAATCTCATCGAATATGACAACCGTCTTTTTCAGGTCGATCGATTTGCGCCGGATCTGACCAAGCTCTTTGAGTATGCGTTCTGTATTCATATCTCTCGTAAAACATACCTGCAGAGAGTCGTTTCCTTCAAAGTTGAAGTATGCAACATCTTCAAAATGTTCTGCAGCAAATGTTTTGAGTAGCCAAGTCTTCCCGCATTGACGAACACCTTTGAGTATGAGCGGTTTTCGTGTCTCCCCTTCTTTCCATAGAAGAAGATCCTGATAGATGTGCCGATACATGTCACTACTGCCAAAATATCATATGTGATTATGGCTCAATTGCCAAATAATCACACTTCAAATCTAATGTGTGTTTGGAGACCTGATATAATCATCTGACAGACACACCCAAATTGAGGTGTAGGTTCGCTTCCGAAGCGGGATAGTAGTACACGAACCGAACGCAAGGCAAAGCCTTGGTCGCAAACCTTCGGTTTGCTCGGCTAAGATCCCGGCTTCGCCGTCGATCCGCCTCCGCTAAGGGACCTATCGGTCCCCGCCACCTCGAATAGGAATCCTGATATCATCTTCCCGCCATAAAACACCATAATAGGAGATACAGATATGCAGTACCTCATCACAGGCGGCGCCGGCTTCATCGCATCCCATATCGCAGAGGAACTCATCCGTCAGAACCATGACGTTGTTCTGATCAACGATATGTCGGCAGGGTGCGCCAAAAATATCAACCCTGACGCAGAGTTCATCGAAGGATCGATCACCAACCAGACCCAGCTCGCCGAAATCTGCAAAACCCACAGCTTCGAAGGGATCTTCCATCTTGCGGCGGTCGCAAGCGTCCAGAAATCCATCGAAGATCCGCTCCTCGTCCACGAGGTCAATGCAACCGGGACACTCAATATCCTCAACGCCGCAAAAGAACACGGCATTCGAAAGGTCGTCCTTTCGGTGTCGGCCGCGGCATACGGCGACAACCCGGTGTTCCCAAAAAGAGAGGACATGCTGCCCGAGCCTCTCTCGCCTTATGCGGTCTCAAAGATCGCTGGTGAGATGTACTGCAGAAACTTTGCCGACCTCTTCGGCGTCGAGACCACGGCTCTTCGATACTTCAATGTCTTCGGCCCGCGTCAGGACCCGAACGCCGAGTATGCGGCCGTCATCCCGAAGTTCACCGAAAAAATCGTCAAAGGCCAAAAGCCGGTCATCTTCGGCGACGGAAACCAGACCCGCGACTTTGTCTTCGTGAAAGACGTCGTTTTGGCCAACATGCTCGCAATGAACTCGCATACATGCGGGACATTCAACATCGTGACCGGCATCCAGACCTCGTTAAATGATCTTGCTGGAATGATCATGCGTGCAGCCGGCGTCAGCTGCGATATAATCTATGAAGCGCCAAGACCGGGCGACATCAGATACTCGGTCGCCGACATCTCAAAGGCAAAACAGGAACTGGGATACGCACCGAAGTACTCGATCGAAGACGGAATCAAAGAAACGGTCGAATACTTCAAAGCTCTCCTTTGAAATCCTCTACATTGGATTCTGAAAAAGAGGAAGGTATAGATATTCTTGAAAAAGATTTTAGAGGGAAAGCATGTGCGAATAAACCAGAGGTAAAATCAGTGTTTGGTAAAAATGTTTTTGTCACCTTAGACAGACCACTTGGATCCTATCATCCAAAACATAAGGATATGTATTATCCTATAAATTATGGTTATATTGAAGGCATTATAGCTCCTGATGGTGAGGAACAGGATGCATATATTTTAGGAATAGATGTTCCTGTGAAAACGTTTATGGGAAAAATCATTGCTGTAATACATAGAAATGATGATATTGAAGAAAAATGGGTGGTTTGTCCAGAAAATATGAACTTTTCTGAGGAAGAGATTAGGAAACTGGTTGATTTTCAGGAGAAGTATTTTGATTCTCACATTAGAATGAAATGACGCTATGATATTTGGCATGCCAACATAGATAGAGTTAAATGGGCTAGAAACAATGAGGTTATCCTGGATGAAAATCTGAATATTAGTGATTTTAATCCACTAGTGGCAAAGACATACTTGAAAACGGTGGATTGAAATATTGTCGTGATAAACCCAAATGTCCGTTTCCGTTGTGCCCCCTGCGGACACGTGGATTATACATCATGCCCCCTCCACACCTATCCCCTTTTCGTGCATTTCTTGTGATGAGTTGTAATATCCAGAAAATTTAGCTTAACCTGAATAACTAAATTCAAACACGAATGAACATATAATGAACCGACAGAAAAACATCCACTCTCCTTGATCAGTCAAGACTGTACATACATCTCAAGGATTAGGATAGCCCCACCACGGGACTCTTCGTGCCGGATCGCAAATCAAAGATTTGCTCAACTGAGGTCGTCCGTTTTCAGCGTCCAACCCGCAGTCGCGTCCCCGCACTCCCACAATATATGAAAGGTATTATATCTCGTTTAGAGAGATGACACTCTTCCAATTACCACGTAGGGAATAACCTCATAACATCCTACAACTAATTAACAAATATCGACGAGATGACTGAATACCAAAGCATCAAAGAGGACGTCCTCGCAAAACTGGAAGCTCATCTCCCTGAACTACGTGAACGGTTCGGCATTGAAACGATCGGGATATTCGGCTCGGTCTCGCGGGGTGAGGACACCCCAGAATCGGACGTTGATGTACTCTATACATTCAGACCGGGAGAATCGACACTTGCCAATCTGGTTTCCCTTGGTGCCTATCTGGAAGAACACTTCGGGAGAAAAGTTGACCTGATAGCAGAACGTTCTTTAAGTCCCTACATACGATCTGAAGTCATCGCAGAAGTGGTAATGGTATGAAAACCGACAAAATGTTCACACTCCACATTCGTGATGAGATACTCTTTCTGGAAGAGAATACCAAAGGTCTGACCTTTGAAAAACTCGACACGGATAAAGTAGTTCAGCACTTTGTGCAAAAGTCACTCGAAATCATTGGAGAGGCAAGTAAGAAACTCTCGGACGAACAAAAAGCACAATGCCCTGCCATCTCATGGAACAGCGTATCAGGGATGCGGGACAGGCTGACTCACGGCTATTTTGATATAAACTGGGAAATTGTCTGGAATGTCCTGCAAAATGACATCCAGCCGCTGAAAAAGTGTATCCTGAAAATAATCTCGGCAAATGAATGGGAATAAGATATACTATCTCCGTTGATACTTGCGGGTATATGTATTTTCGTAAAATACACTCGCAAGGCACAATCTTTTGAAAATACAACCATGATGTCGGATTTTTTTCTGATTACGGGGTGCGGGTGGTGACTGTGGGGTGGACGCTGAAAGCGAACGCCCTCAGCTGAGGCGGGGGCCTTTAGGTCCCTCAGCCGAGCAAATCTTTGATTTGCGACCAAGGCTTTGCCTTGCGAGTTGTCCCACTGCGAACCATCCTATTTTTTGCGGGGAGCCGCTTTTTTTACGGGATTGGACGCACCGGTCCCTCCATCTTCGCTCCGTAGCTCCTTCACCCGGTCCCTAAGCTGGATCGCCCGCTCGAAATCCAGCGCCGCCGCAGCCGCATTCATCTCGGTCTCCAGTTCGATGATAAGATTCGGGATCTCGGACTTGGGCAGGTGCCGGATATCCTTGATATCGACCTCCTTCTCCCGCACCGGTTTCTTGATCGTCACCGGCGTGATCCCGTGCTCTGTGTTGAACGCGATCTGCATCTCGCGGCGGCGTGCCGTCTCGGCGAGAGCCTCCCGCATCGAATCCGTCATCTTATCGGCATACAGCACCACATGCGAGTCCGAGTTCCTGGCCGCCCGGCCGATGATCTGGATAAGACTCCGGGCATCCCGCAGGAACCCCTCCTTATCCGCATCCAGAATACCGATGAACCCGATCTCCGGGATATCCAGTCCCTCTCTCAACAGATTGATGCCGACCAGAACATCGAAGACCCCGAGCCGAAGCTGCCGGATAAGCTCGGTCCGCTCCAGCGTCTGGATCTCCGAATGCAGATACCGGGTCTTGATCCCCTGCCCCGCAAGATACTCAGTCAGCTCCTCGGCGAGTTTCTTGGTGAGCGTCGTTACAAGAGCACGGTCGCCCCGCCCGATAACGGCGCTGATCTCTTTTTGCAGATCATCCGTCTGGCCCGCAATAGGTCTCACCTCGACCGTCGGATCAACGAGACCCGTCGGACGAATGATCTGCTCAACGATCTGCGCCGAATGCTTGCGTTCGTAATCACCCGGCGTCGCCGAAACGAAAATCACCTGCCGGAGATACTTCTCGAACTCGTGGAACTTCAGCGGCCGGTTGTCGAACGCGCTCGGCAGACGAAAACCGTACTCGACAAGGGAGAGCTTTCGGGAATGATCGCCGTTGTACATCCCCCGAACCTGCGGGAGAGACTGATGACTCTCGTCGATCACCATCAGAAAATCGTCCGGGAAGTAGTCCAGCAGACAATACGGCTTCTCTCCAGCCGCACGCCGGTCGAAGTGCCGCGAGTAGTTCTCGATTCCCTTGCAGGAACCGGTCTCTTCGATCATCTCCAGATCGTACTGAGTCCTTTGGCGCAGCCGATGCGCCGCAAGATCGTCCAGACGGTTCTCGGCAAGCACCTCTTCCAGTTCTGCCCGGATCGAATCAATAGCCGCCTGCTTTTCCGACTCCGGTGTGACGAAGTGGCGGGCTGGATAGATGAAGAAGTACTCCATCCGTTCCTTTTCCTTTCCGGTGTTCTTATCGATCTCGCTTATCCGGTCGATCGTGTCGCCGAACAGTTCGATTCTGATGATGTCGTTGAAGTAACCCGGGATCAGATCGATCGTATCGCCTTTCACACGGAATCTGCCCGGCATCAGCTCCGTATCATTTCTCTCGAAAAGGATAGAAAGCAGCCGTTCGAGAAGCTCGCGGCGGGTGATAGTCTGCCCTCTCCTGATCTCGAACCCGAGGTTCTGGAAGTTTTCCGGATTGCCGAGACCGTAGATGCAGGAGACCGACGCGACCACGATCGTGTCCCGGTGCGAGAGGATCGACGCGGTCGCAGCAAGACGCATCATCTCGATCTTCGGATTGATGGAAGCGTCCTTTTCTATATACTGATCCTTTTTTGCGATGTAGCTCTCCGGCTGATAGTAGTCATAGTAGGAGATGAAGTACTCGACGTGATTATTTGGAAAAAAATCCTTGAACTCGTTGTAGAGCTGGGCGGCAAGGGTTTTGTTGTGGGCCAGAACGAGGGTCGGACGCTGGACGTTCTGGATGACGTTTGCGATCGTAAACGTCTTGCCCGAACCGGTGACCCCGAGAAGCGTCTGAAACTGCTCGCCGTCGAGAAGACCGTTGGTCAGTTCTTCGATCGCTTCCGGCTGGGATCCTTTCGGCGAATAGGAGGATTGAAGCGAGAACTGATCAGGCATATTCAGAAATCATCGAAGTCTACGTCGTCCTCTTCTGGGAGATGGAACGCCGTGTCGTAGACCTCGGAGAGGTATCTGATGAAAAAGACCATGATCGGGATCATGACAAAGAGATACACGCCGATCAGGATCACGATCGCGACGCCGTTGTAGGCAAAGATCTGGGCAAGCAGGATCAGGATGAACGTGACCAGAAGGAAGAGGATGCTCATGATCACAAGCGAAAGGATGTAGTCGTACCATCCGATCTTTTTAATGATATCGGCGATCCCGCGTATATGGGTCGCTTCTGCAAGCGAGCCGGAGCGTGTCAGTTGGACGAGTCCTACAAATGCAAACAGCGAGACCAGAATGATCGTGATGAACTCGATGGCCACATACGACATGGTAATGAGGACCGTCAGGATACCTTCCAGTGCCATGACATCTATCGTGAGATACAGCCCGGCGTTCGGGAACAGATAATAAAAGATCATCGCATAGATGAGGGAGATGACGATGATCGGTATTGCGTAATAAAGGATAACGAAGTTGATCCGCCAGCCGCTGAAAAACAGTCCCCAGAGATTCGTATGGTCGGGCATCTCGGGACCATCGCTTTTTGCGATCCGGTAGCAGTATCCCTGGATCAGCGGGACGAAGAAGACGCAGCACAGACTCAAGACAACGGCAAAATACTGCAGAAGACCGGACAGGCTCGAAGCCGTGAATCCGTAGTTGTCGTTGACGAACACGTTCACCAGTACCGGCAGAACGGCAAGCTGGAGGATAAGAGAGGATACAGCCAGACACGCAAGGATCGGAATGACAAAATACAGAAAAAGAACGATCCAGCGTGGAAGCTGTTTCAGGCTGAAGAATGCCTCTTTGGTATAGGTATAAGCTCCTGATATAATGTCTGCGTGTTCCATGGGTGCTTTCCTTACGTAATTACTATTGTTGGACTCTGGTATTAATTGTTGGTTATGGCTCCGTAATTACACGGCATGCCATAAGAATTTCTCTGACCGGAGACCTTTTTTCTTCTGGCCGGCGGGTGTTTCTGCAAGATCGTCGACGATGCTTCGAAGAAGCGAGCTGCCGGAGTCAGCTTCATGAACGAGCCATGCCTCGACTGTGAGGGGAATTACATCGCCGTATGAGCCGTGATGGGACTGGATGATGTGTCTGAGCTGGAGAAGCTGTTCATCGGAGATGAGGTTTTTGTACTCGTCGATGTACATGATCCCCATCGTGATATGCTCGATGAGGTTGTAGGTGTCGTTTGGAACATAGCCGTAGCCGACTTTGTCGAAACAGAAGATCTTGCCGATGTCGTGGAGAACGGCGCCGGCGATGACCATGTCCCGTTTTATATCGGTCCTGGGCATGATATCGACAAGCGAAAGAGCGATTTTTACGGTTTCGAGAGAGTGTTCGCATAGACCTCCGGTATATTCGTGGTGACGGCGGATCGCTGCCGGACATCCGTAGAACCGCGCATCGAGACAGCAGGCAACAAAGAGTTTAAGGTCCGTGTTTCTGATGGTCGCGATGATTTTCTGGATTTCCCGTGCATTGGCGTCGAGGTCTGCAGGCGTGTAGACGAACGCACTCTCCTGTCCGGGCATAAGTTCGATCGGTCCGGCAGCGATATCTTTGAGGGTCTCGGCCGAGTCGGAAAAGACATGGATCTCGCCGTTCTGATTCACTCTGCCTTTACCTGTTATCTTGTAGAAGCGGCCTGTCTGGACGATTCTTGGGATTTCTACGGCTTTTTCTCCGTAAAACTTCGCTTCGATCAGACCGGTCTTGTCGGCAAGGGTGAGATGGGCGAACTGCTCGCCGCGTTTGCTTCGAAGGTCGGCACGTTTTATCAGGAAGAGGGAGTTGACCGGAGTCGACTCAACAATATTTTCTACGAATTGGGTTTTTTCCATGTTTATCCTCGCATTTTCATCATTGGAAAGAGTACAGTTGATACTACTCGTGTGTTCTTTTGCCTAATCATGATTCTGTTTGATGATCCCGGTATGAGAGCAGCAGCGACTTAATTTTGGACGTTTTGTCCCGGATAATAATAACAATGTGAAAAACTGCCAAAGGATATAAAAGCCGATATATGACTGAAGTGATAGACTTATATTACATAAGTGGCAATATTCAATCAAAATACCTTAATATGATGTTTGGAGTCTGTCCCCGATTCCAAGACATCATGATGACCCTGCATAAGGTCTTTTTGCTGACCCTATGCAGGGGGTGGATTCCCCTTTGCATCAGATCCGCAGATGGATTCCTCTGGATTGACCTGACAAAGTAATTGCATTAAATTAACATGGCGTACAGATACAAGAAAGACAATCCCAAGAGCAAACGCAAACTAGTGATTGCATTTTTCATAATTATTGTTTTTATTGCGCTTTTTATTGCTATTGTTGCCGGATTTTTTGGATCGAATTATGTGGTTCAGAAGTCTCTCGAGGACCCGGACGTGGTGCTGCATGTGGCGGTTTCGGGGGGCGACCTGATCGTCACCGTCTATGAATGGCGAAGGGTCGAAGAACTGCGCATGCTTGTCATTGAAATCGAAGGCGTATCTCTCCCAAGTTCAATGACGATGATGCCTGCAGCTTTGACCGGGACCGGAGCCGTGTATTTCACAAATACCTGTGTGGGAGTAACCGGTGTCAGAAAAGTTGGGGTCCGCGGGATTTTCACCGACGGCAGTTCGACACTCCTGAAACTCAGCACGATCAAGTTTACCTGAAAAAAGGACTTGTGCGGCATGAACCAATGAGAGAGAATTAACCGCACAGGTTCTTGATCGATTGTTGTCCCAGGTATCAAAAATATCCCGTACATGAGAACAACGTTGATCGTATATCATCTATGTACTTCGGCATTTCAGTTGAGGGCACACATACATTTAAGTGGGAAAAAGGTGTACAAATACCATATTATATCCACATAAAAGGTGTATCCATCATGTACCGACTCATCACCCGCGATCTCCAAAACTGGAAAAACGCAGAAATAAGAAAACCCCTCATACTCAGTGGGATCCGCCAATGTGGAAAAACATGGATACTGAAAGAATTCGGAAAACAGAACTTCTCGGACACAGTCTACTTCACCTTTGAGAACAACACACCGCTGTGCGCATGTTTCGATCAGGATATGGACCCGGTAAGAATCATCAAAGAACTCAGTTTCCTGTCCAACAAGACCATCACACCCGGCACAACACTCGTGATCTTCGATGAAATACAATTCTGTCCTAATGCCCTGACTTCTCTCAAATATTTTTGCGAAGAAATGCCAGAACTCCATATCGCCTGTGCGGGCTCTCTTCTGGGCGTTCAGCTCGCAAAAAATGAGGGATCGTTTCCCGTCGGAAAAATCGATTTCCTCACTCTTAGACCAATGAACTTTGCAGAGTATCTGTATGCAAACGGCGAAACACATCTCCTCTCCCACCTTGAAACGCTATCATCCCATGAAAAGGTTCCCGGATCACTTACACAAAAACTCGAAAACCTGTATAGAGACTATCTTATAACCGGGGGGATGCCGGAAGTTGTAAAAACATGGACAAATACGCACAATCTCCAGGAAATTGAGCGTATCCAGCGATCCATCATCGACAGTTATGAAGCAGACTTCATGAAATATGCACCTCGTGAACTTCTCCCGAAACTCTCCCTCATCTGGAATTCGGTCCCTCAGCAGCTCGCAAAAGACAATCACAAATTCATCTTTTCGCATATCAAAAAGGGACTGAAAGCCCGTGATCTGGAAGATGCTCTGCATTGGCAGGTCTCGGCCGGGATCATCCTGAAAATAGCGAAAATTGAAAAACCTGCAGTCCCTCTTTCCCATTATGCAGACATTACCAACTTCAAGATTTATCTCTGCGATGTCGGACTGCTGCGCAGTCTGGCTGCGTTTCCCGCAGCAGGCATCTCATCGCCGACTCCAGTTGTTTCCGATATGAGGGGCGCTCTCACGGAAAACTATGTACTGACAGAACTACTCGCAGAAAACGATGCGACTGCGTATTTCTGGAAACGAAACGAGTCCGAGATAGAATTCATTATCCAAAAAGAGCTGGATGTCATCCCTATTGAAGTAAAAGCTGCGAAAAATACCAGGTCGAGAAGCCTGAACGAGTACAGGAAACACTATACCCCGCGGCTCGCAATCAAAACAAGTCTGAAGAATATCTCCATGCAAACCGATGAAATGGGGACCCTTCTGGAAATCCCGCTTTATCTCATCTGGAACACATCCCACTATCTGGGATAAGAGCAGACAAAGGGCACGCACCCCTTACATCGACTTCCATATCAGCCTTGGTGACAGTTCCTGTCACCATGCACTCGCAAATCATAGATTTGCTCGAACCTGGCGCTGCTTCGCATCACCATGACACTCGCAAGTTTTACAACTTGCTCGATTCCGGTGCCGCTGAGGCGTCACCAGGAAACTTCCATTACCGCCTTTTCTTCCTCTTTGAGGACCCCTTCGCCTTTTACCGGTTCGAACACGTATTTTTCCATCGGCTGATAATTCGGATACAGGGCGCATTTATCCAGCACGTCCACGAATTCGCGCAGATAAAGCCTCGGCACCACATCGACACGGCCGCCGAACCGGCAGGTCACCTTTTCGATCATCGTTCTGATGAACTTCGGCGAGACTCTGGCTTTATCCACTTCCTGATATGCCTCGGCATAGATATCCATGACCTTTCCCGCGGCCTCGCCGAGTTTTGCCGCATCGAACTTGGATAGAACGATCTGGGTCTGCATGGGATTGGAAAACCCGTCATCGGCGATGATCCCGATCCGGTCATAGAGCGGCGGGAGAGAACGGATGCCTTTTGAGCTGTCGAAGAATGCAGGCGTCCCTGCAAACAGGAAGAAACAGTTTGGCAGCTCGTTCTTATCGATCATATCGACGATCTGCCGCAGATTGATGTAGCCTTTTTCCCGCTGGGGGCGGGCAAACGCCTGGGCCGTTTCTGCTTCGTCGAAGCTGACCAGAAGACCGGCGTACCCAGCCTGGGTCATCACATACACGAGACCTTTCAGGAACTGAAGGGTGTCGCCTTCGGTGACCCCGCCTTTGAGACCGGCCTGCGCCTTGAAGCTTCGCCCAACCGTCGACTCGCCCGAGACCCAGCCGATCGCCGCCTGGGCAGTTGCAAAATCGCCTTTGTTGTTTGCCTGATAATAGGTCCGAAGCGCCGAGGCGAGACCTGAGTTCATCCCGCTCACCCGTTCGAGAACCGACTCGATCTCCTTTTCCGTCAGCTCGACGAGACGCGGGTCGTCCTCGCCGATCCCCGTGCTGATCAGACGGTCCTCGATCCCGTATATCCAGGTGTCGATGATGCTTTTGAGGGCATGATCCTCGGTCCCCGTGGTCAGCCCCGAGCAGATTCTTGCATAGATCGCCTGCAGTTTATGCAGGGGAGTGTCCGGCGAGATGACGACATGCGAGGTGACGAACCGCTGCTTTTGTCCGATCTCGACCGCCCGGGAGATCAGAAACGTCTTTCCCGACCCATACTCCCCGCGAACGAATTTGCAGTCCGCATGCCCGGTGGCCACGTACTCGAGCTGGGATCTGATGACTTTCTCTTCGGTTGAAAGACCGACCGCGAGCCGGCCGAGTCCAGCCTGCGGCACCGTTCCCCGGCGAAGCGCATTGATGATCCCGATGCTTTCCAGTTTCCGGTCACTGTGTCCGTTATGTTCCGACATACCCGTACACCTCGCCGCGTTCGCCCACACCGTGTTTCTCTATTAAAGAGATCCCGTGTTCGGCAAGTTTCGCCAGCATCGAGTTCACGATGCCGGTAACCCGCCGGGTCTCGAGAACGGCGCGAAGATCCATTTCCGTTGCTTCGCGGTGCTCTTTTAAGAAAATGAAGACCGTCGACTCACGTTCATCGAGGAACGAAAGATCGCTGCTCTGCATCTCACTCTCTTCTTCCTCTTCCTGCGTCTCGACGATGACCGGACGCTCGGCAAGAACCCGGCCTTTCAGACGTGAAAGGACGTCCATGAAATCCTTCACGCGGATCTTTGCGGGATAACAGGGAAGAACGTCGATTCCTGCAAGACAGCACCATTTGCAGGTCTCGTAATCCTGCCGCTCCAACGAATCGACTGCTGAATACAGATACCCCGCCGAAAGCATCTCGCGGCCGTTCGAAGAGAGCCGGTCCGTGACGCTGCCGAGCTTTTTGATGATCATGTCCTTGGCTTTGGCAATTTTATAGATCTCTTCGCCGCCGTTAAAGACGGCATCGGCGATCGTCTCGATGTCGCGGACTTTAACGGCGTTCGCGACCATATACCGGATCGTCGTCTCGCACTCGCGTTCGTCCCCGCTCCGTTTGAGAAAACCGGCATAGGAGATGCCGCCTTTGATGAAGTCCGCACGGTAGGCACGGTAATTCCAGTCGCGTGCCTGCGAAAGGGAGCCGGCATCTTCGTACGCTTTGCCGATCCAGGCAAGACAGACCGGGGTCGGATACGGCGAAAGAATGACGCTGATGATTCCAGCCACCTCTTCTTTCGTGCGTATGGTCGAGAGAAATCCGATGAATTTGGAGATGACCAGTTCCTGGAGAAGCGGGTCGGCGTCGTCGGCACTGCAGAGCTGGGTGATCAGGCCGCGATACACGCTGTTCGCCGCATCGCCGTTTTCAAGACGTGCCTCGAGTTCGGCAAAAAGCAGACGGTACACCGGATCGTTTGCGGTTTTAAGATGTTCGCCCAGTTCATACCTTGCCGAGGTGTAATTCCCGAGAAGTTTTTCGAGAAGGATGTAGGAGAACCGGATCTGCGAAACGGTTTCGTCTTCAACGCCTGCCTCTTCGAGACTGTCGAGTGCCGAGCGGTATGCCCGCTCTGCCCCGGCCGGATCGAGTGCGGCGAGCGCCTCAAGACTCTGCCTGAGATAGACCGTGTCTTTGACGGCGTTCCATGCCCGAAGGGAAAGCTGCATCGCCTTCTGATACTCCTTTTCGGCATACAGTGCGTCGATGTACTCGTGACTGAAGGTCTCGCCTCCGAAGTTCTGGATATGGAGAGCGATCGCTTCGCTCGGCTCGCCGACGCGGGTAAGCGTCTGCATCAGCGTTCTGACGTCCTCCGGGCGGTTTTCCAGCCTGACCAGAGCACGAAGCGAGGGGATAGCGCCCCGCAGATCCTCATTTGCGAGAAGAAGAGACGAGTATCTGCGAAGAGCGGTTTTGTTTTCCGGGTCGAGGATCAGGGCGGTCGCATACTCTTCGGCGGCCGCATTTGTATCCGAATTTTCAAGAACGAGACCGAGATAACTGTGCAGATACGAAGAGGCCGGCATGAGCCGGATGAGATCTTTCAAAAGGGATTCGGCGGTGTCGTAAAGACCCGTTTCCATGTAGCTCCGGGCGGCTAAAAGAAGGAGAGCGGGGTCGCTCGTGCCGGATGAAAAGGAGATGACCTCCGAATACTTTCCGGCATTGAACAGCTCCATGCCGACTGAGAGGTTTTTCGCGGTTGCAGCAGGATCGTCGGTCATGTTTTTTCAGCGTATTACCGAGAGGATGGCGCGTCCAAACTCCTCGGCATCGAAGGGGGTTTGCGCAGTGACAATGCTGCCGTCGGCGACGACTTTATCCTGCAAGATCTCTGCTTTGTCGAGCGTGAGAACACGAAGTGTTGCCGGCGTCTGAAGACAGGTCGCTTTTTTCCCGGCGAGAAGACCTGCTTCGGCGAGGATCACAGGAGCAAGACAGATGGCGGCCGCGAGTTTTCCGGAGACGCCGATTTTATTGGTTATATCGATAAGGGCTTCATTTCTCCAGAGCTCGTCCTGACAGCCGATACCGCCGTCGATGACGATTCCGTCGAAGTCTGCAGGATTTACTTCGCTGATGGCGAGATCCGATTCAACGATCTCTCCGTGCATGCCGTAACAGGTCCCGTGGATGGTCGATGCCGTGATGCATTCGACACCCTGTTCTTCGAGTATTTGTTTGGGGACGGTATATCCCATATCTATGAAACGGTCTGATGCAATAACGAAGAGAATCTTCATACTATATGGTTGTGTTTTGAGAGGATTTAAGTTGTTCATCCTGCCCGTGCCTAGGCGCAGGGGGCACTCAGCAGCTCTGTCAGTTCGGCAACGAACACGTTCATCTGGAGATACTCGTTCTGTCCTTCAACAAGCGTGATCTCTGCTTTGGAAAAGAGCAGGGCAAGCTCCGGCGTGATGTTTCCAATCAGGCAGCTTCGAAGCGAACGAAGAACATCGCCGGCATTCATGCCGTACTCGATCTGGAGATTTTCCACGATCTTCTGGGCGGTCGAAAAGTCGCTGCGGCCGGCGGCAAGGACCGCGGCTGCCGAAAGCTCGCCGGTCTCGGTCGTCATAAGTTCCGAGAGATCGCTGACGTCATGGAGAGCCATGAGTTCCAGCCAGACGAGAGCTTTTCTAAGATCGCCGGCAGACCCAAGGATCAGCATATCGAGATTTTCGTCGGAGACCGAACCGGCGCATCCCTCCTGCTCAAGCACATGCTTGAGATACGGCCGCATCGTTGCTTCATCGATCGGCAGGAAGTAGAGCGGGACGCATCGCGACCGGATCGGGTCGATGATGGATGCAAGAGAGCTGGTGACGAAGATGAATCGGCAGGTCTGGCTGTACTGCTCCATGATCCGGCGAAGGGCCGCCTGGGCATCCTTTGTCAGATCGCCGGCCCCGTCGAAGATGATCAGACGAAACGGCGCCGAGAGCGGTTTTAAGGAAGCGTGCCATCTGACGATATACTTGAAGTTGGCGAGAACGGATTTGTTCTTCTGATACAGATGGGCAAACCGGTCGTTCTCTGCAAAATAGGTGTGCCCTTGCGAGAACATCACGCTCACGGGCAGCACAGTTGTATTTTCTGCGGCCGATTCGGGATAGAATTGCCGGGAGAAGACTTCGAGAGCCGAGGACTTCCCGCAGCCGCTTCGGCCGATCACCAGCAGGTGTGGGAGATTGCCGAGAGCTGCGTAGGCAGAAAGCTGCTTTACCGGACTGGTTTGTCCGATCACCTCTTCAAACGAGTGCGGGCGGTATTTTTCAATCCAGAGCATGGGAAAGGAATTCCTGAATATCCTTTACAGCCTGCCTGAGGAAATATCTTGCGTCGATTTTTGGCATGACGACGGCCTCGCCCGAGGCCTTGAGCCGGTCGCATTCCAGAGCGATGTTGGGCAGGGCACGGGTGACTTCGTCGATGATCGGCAGGGTGGCTGTTTTGGAAGTGCGGTCGATCGGGTTCAGATCGACGGTGATCACCAGTTTGCCCATCGAAACGAGGGCTTCGCACCGGTCGCCGTCTTCAAGGGGAACTAAAACGACGTCGGCCGAACCGATCCCGTCGGGACGGCAGAGACCGCGGGCATGGGGAAGGGGGACGCACCGCTCGACAGGGCCTTTGGAGACGATGCAGCCTGCCTCTTCGAGAACGTTTGTGACAAGCGCCATCCTCTCATCGGTCCGGTGAAAGAGGTTCACCTCGACCTCGGCGCCGCTTGCCTTCTGCAGCTGGGCGATCTCTTTTTCTGCGAGGGCAGCTGTGTTTCCGTTGATGGAAAGGACCGGGTGTTTTGCGGCGAGCAGAACGCGTGCGGCAAGTTTTTCGGCTTCAAGGGCCGAGGCGGATGTTTTTTCGCCGAACAGATAGTCGAAGGCTTCGCCGCGTCCGTGGGAGGTCAAACCTTCCATGGAAACGACGCCGATTTTTGCGTAACCGGCAAGCTGTTCTCTCGTGATAAGCGATTTGTATCTTGGATGGGATGCTGGGATATCAGACATAATTTTCCTCGAGAATGACAGGACCGGATCTGCTGACATGCAGTAGAATCGGTTCGCCGAACTGTTTCAAAACATTTTCAGCCGCGGGACCGACGGCAAAAACGCCGTTTCCAAGCATCATCATGGATGCGGGAACGCCTGCCGCTTTGCAGGCGGCAAGGACGGGCAGGAGGTCGGGCGGCAGAAGCCCGCTTTTTTCCGTGAAGGAGAGCGAATTCTCCATAAACTCTTCAAGGGTTGCCGGCTCGCGTTCCGGGAACGCGGTGGCGACCTGCTCCATTTTTTCATGCGAGGTGATGACGTCGTGCGTGGAGATGCCGCCAAACGAGATCGTCCAGAACTCGTCATCAGGATAGAGACGGGTCGTCACGCCCGAGATGCCCGGGTGCGTTCTAACAACGAGACCCCCGCCTGTAGCCGCGGCCACATCGCCGAGGCCGGTTCCGTGAGATACCTCGACCTCGTGGGCCGCGGTGGCGATATCCTGGGCTGTCATCTCAAGCTGAAACACGCAGTTTGCAGCTGAATACGCCGCAAGAAGTCCCGCAGCGCTCATCCCGAATCCGGCCCCAATTGGAAGATCCACGATGACCTTGACCTCGGCTGTCACGTCGAGTGAGGCAAGGACCTCCCGGATCAGCCAGTCGTCCATACTGCCGTCGCTGATCTCGATTCTAACTTCGGATGCTTCACGCATCTCGACCGTCACGCCTTTGTCGATGACGATCCCTGCGCCGAGACTCCCGGTCGTCTGGGCAGAGATGCCGTCGATCCGCTGGAAGTAGCCGGAGATATGACCCGGAGCAAACGTTATGCAAGAACGTCCCATACTTTCCCTGCTATTTCGTCTTTTGTTCCACACACCGTTTCTTTGCCGTCTTTTCGTAAAAAGACATACTCGCCGAAGGGAGAGCCCATCGTCTCAGGTTTGTTTGCAAGAACAAGGACGATATTATCGTATTCGAGAAGATGGAGTCCTTCTTCTTCTGCGTCCCTACCGAGCTTGAAGCCGACGGTTTTCACACCTTTTTCGGAGATTTTGGTTATCAGTTTTTCAAGCGGTTCGAGCGTTACGGACGCGGCCGATCCGCTTTTGATCTTGCCGTCCACCTTTTTTGGGGCAAAGTCGGAGATCGCAGCGGCCGAGAGATAATAATCCGCTCCTTTTGATTCGCGAAGGACCGCGTCGTGCATATCGGCAGCGGTGATCACCGGGACGTTTTTCACGCAGGGAACAATGCCGTGCATCGGATTCATCACGAGGGTCACCTCGGCGCCGAGCCGGAATGCCTCAAGCGCAAGCTCCTTTGCCATCGTCCCGCTGGATCTCGTCGTCAGGATCCGAACATCGTCCAGTTCTTCGCGGCATGACCCGCCGGAGATGAGGACGCGTTTGCCTGCAAGCTTCTTTGACGAGACTGCCCGCTCGGCATACAGACATATCTCTTCGATTCCGGCGATCTTTGCCTTCTCCTCTTCCATTCGCGGGGGAACAATATCAATCCCGAACTCGTTGAGGGTCTCGAGATTTTTCCTGACTGCCGGGTGGCGGTACATCGATTCATGCATCGCCGGGACGACGACGACCGGCAGACCCCGGCCGATCGCCGTGGTCGCAAAGGTCGTGATGATCGTGTCGTCGATCCCGCAGGCGATCTTTCCAACGGTGTTCGCCGTGGCCGGAGCAATCAAAAGAAGATCCGCCTCGCCTCCTTCGCCGCAGTATTTGACATGCTCGACCATGCCGGTGATCTCTGTCAGCGCCGGGTTCTGACATGCATAGGTCAGCGCATCGGGATGGATGATCCCGCACCCCGCGGGGCTGATGATGCCGGTCACTTTCGCTCCCCGGCGCCTGAGCTCGTGCGCGAGTTTGATCGTCTCGACGGTGGCGATACTGCCGCATACGCCGAGAACGATGTGGATATTGTTGAGTCTTTTCATACCAGGTTCACATCCCAGACCGAGTGCCAGAGGCGCCCCGCATACTTCTTTACTTTATGTTCGCTGATAATATACGTAAAACCTGCCCCTTCGAGGGTCTCGGTGATGTCGTTTTTCCGGTCACCGACACCATGAACATGCAGAACGGTCCCGGGCCCCGCATGGTCCAGAGCGGTTTGTAAAAATTCGGGAGCTTCGAAATGTCCCATGAGGATCCGGTCGTAGATCCCGGAAAGTTTCTCACGGCAGTCGCCGAGCTCCGGCGTGACGCGGCCCGCAAGGCCGTTCGCCTCGATATTTTTCTGCAGATAGGCAAAAGAGACTGGGTTTATTTCAACCGCATGCACATTGCCGCCGGCAAGCGCCACCGAGAGGGTAAAATAGCCGATGCCGGCAAACATGTCGGCGATCCGCTCGCCAGGCTTCACGAGAGAACGGCGCCGGAGTTTTTCGCCCCGGTTCCCTTGCGAGAACATCACCTTTGACGGGTCGAGCGTGTAGGTGATGCCGGCCTCCCGAAACGTCACGTCGTGCGGCTCGCCAAAGAGAACGACGGCCGTTGGGATGCGCATGACCCCTTCGTGGGTTGCGGCGTGAATCACACAGGCAGGATTTTCCCATGCGACGAGAGCGGCGAACTCGTCAGCTGTCGGAGCATCGCCGTGTAAAAGAAGGGTGTCTCCCATCCGCTGATAGCCGGGACCTGAGTATGGACGGCGGTCGGGGATCTCGCCGTCGAAGGGATAGCCTTCCTTCACTGGAACGAAGGCATACTCTCCTTCGCAGTAGACGCGGCGGGTCGTATCTACCCAGGGTTCACTCGCTGAGTTCTGGAGCGATCGCTTCGAAATCTTCCTGATCTTCATCTCTTCCTATCAGAACCAGCGTTTCTCCGTCACGAACGAAGAGGATGGTGTCGCCTTCCTTTGTGTCGAGCCAGGAACGCTCAGCAATCTCTTCGGTCGCTTCGGTCTTGAGGTTGAGAAAACCTAAAAGCCCGGCATCCTTGTAGATGACGACGCCCGTCTCGGGTTCGTGGATGTTTCCAAGAAGGGGATCGTTTTCATCCTCTCTGAAGGCACGGGACTGACCGGTCGCGAGATCACGGACGAAGAGGGTGTCTTTCGTCTGACGAAGGATCTGGAAGTATTCCCGGCCGTGTTTGATGATGTCGCCGCGGGAAAATCTCGGCAGACGAAGCGAGTAGGTCACCCGGTAGATGTTGATGCCGGCTTTTTGACCGACGAGTTTCGGGTGGGTGGTAAAGGAACCGCCGAGTGCCCCGCATATGTCGTGGGAGATGGCGGCTCCGATCGTCTGCGAGCTGAAGACGATGTCGATCCCGTCTTTGGTTTCGTCGATGTCCGAGACGAACGAGAGCCGGTCTCCTGCCGTCTGGAGCTGGTCTTCAACCTGATAGGCGATCTCGGCCGCACGGCGCAGTTCGAATGGGGTCGGTTTTCGTCCCGAGGCTCTGACCTGGATGACGCCTTCGTAGTAGCTTCCGGCGATCCGGCAGCACCGGTCGCACTGTTCGCGGGCCCAGACGATCTTGACTTTGGTGGTCTCTTCGAGAGGGATGCCGTACAGATTCCCGGAAACATGGACCGTAGCAAGGGACCGGTTGCTGCTCGTGTCGATGATGCTGATCTCTTTTTCGATGTCTTCGACGTCTTTGTGGAATACGATGACGCCGTTAACAAGCGACTGACCGAGGTCCTCTTTGTCGACCGCAGTGTCCGACCAGATGCCGGAGGTTTTTATGGACCCGCAGGTCGGGCAGAGAATGCACTCTGCACGGGGAGCGATGGTTACCCATACCGTGTCTTTGACCCGGCATTTGCCGCAGAGTTCGCCGTTTTCCGACGGAGCACCGCATTTGGGACAGAATCCTTGTGTGAGGCTCATTATACTCCGTAGATCTGGGCGTGGGGTACGCCTTCGATCAGCAGGCAGGATTCTATTTCGAGAAGGCCTGCTTTGATCGCTATATCGCAGACGCGTTTGCCCATCAGATTCGCGCTGCATGTGTCGGCGAGAGTTGCCAGAAGTTCCTCTTCGGTCGCTCTCGTATCGCCGTAGAAGGAGGAGTCTATTTGAACGTCGCATAAAGGACTGGTCAATGTTTTTCCCATGAGTTCAGCATCGCATGCGGCGAGGATGCTTCCCTGTCCGGGGATATTGTGTATCTTGAGGTACATTGCTGTAATACATTTAGTGCTGATGGGTAAATAAGCAGTTGGCGGGCGGGGGCCGATAGGCCCCTTAGCGGAGCAAAACGAAGGTTTGCGATTGCGGGTCGACGGCATTGCCGGCGACCTTAGCTGAGGCGGGAGGAGCCGACAGGCTCGTCCAAAGCTGAGCAAAGCTTTGATTTGCGACCAAGTCGAGAGACTTGCGAGCGGCGGGCCGACCAAACACCAAAATACGCAAAAAGATCAACATCAAAAAATGGAACGTTACTTTTAGTCAAGTGCCGTACGAAGGGCACATATTTGTGTGTAAAGTGGAGGGATATCATGTAATGCGAGATCCCAGATGTCTTTTCAAATAAATCATATCAATTAGCTGCTGTCCGTCTTCATACATAGCATGGTCGTAATTATCTACAAAAAAATTTTTAACAACGTGCGACTTTACAAATCCACATTTTTCGTAGAAACGAAGTATCGTAGGACTATCGCCCGTTCCAACATATAATTCGCTACCAGACTTATTGTAGTAATCAACAATAAAGGCAATTAGCTTTTGTCCATACCCTTTCCTTTGATATTTGGGAACGGTAACAATATTCTTGAGTTCAAACATACCTGCCTGCTCTTGTGTAATAACGCAAATTGCCCTAACATCATCATCATACAAAGCGAACATATCACCACGATATAAGTATTTTTCTATCATACTTACCTGTTCATCTGCAATAAGCAGCAATTCCATATATTTCGCCTTGTCGTTATCATTGATTTTTACAATGTTCATTTGATTTTTTCCCTTTCCATTTTCTATCCTCTCCGCAAATCCATTATATCATTTTTTGTCCATCGCATGTAATGAGGTTTTGCCTCTTATGGGTAGGGTGAGCCAATAAGGCCCGCCCTCAGCGGAGGCGGGGGCCTGTAGGTCCCTTAGCCGATCAAGGCTTTGCCTTACGATCAAATCATTGATTTGCGACGCGGCGGGGAATCTTCTTTTTGGATTTGGAAAAAGTGATTCACTTTTTTGTGGGAGCGTGTATCAAATTCATGTATGAAATGAGTGTGGATACATGAGAAAAACCAACCGCGAATCGGCGCAAATCCAGCCCTTCGGGCTCCCAGAATCGGATTTGCTTATCCTCACTCTCGCAATCCAGCTTTGCTGTCTTGCTCATCCCTCATCGGGAACGTTCGGGCAAATCCTGTCGCCGCCCCGGCGGCTCAGCTACTATTTTTAGAATTTCTTCTTTTTTCTTATTTGATGATGTTGAAAAATCACTACTTAGGATGCTTAGATATCAATATTTTGCGTCAGGAGACGTTGAGCTGTTGATTCAAGTGTAAATCTCATTTCATATTTCCCCTTTGTCAATCTTGATGTTGATATATTCAATTCGAATACATTTACCTGATCACGGCCAGCGATAATGTTGAATTCATCTTTCAATACTACATTTGCACGAGGTTTGGTTGTCACTCTTGAAATGAAGGTATTTTGCTTTTCTTTAGAGACTAACTCAAATAGAACTGTGGTTCCTGGTGCCTGATTTGTCACTCCTCTGAGACGAAGTGTGCCGTCTAATATCGTGGGTTGATAAAGTTCAAAAAATGGTTTTCTACAGAAAAATGTGAGTTTTACATAAATATCATGTTTTGTTTTGTTGTCAATAAGATGACAAAGTTCTTCTGGCAAATTAACAGTGGCATTATTATCCTTATCCAAAATAATTGACGGTGTAAATGAACCATCTTCATGACAAAGTCCAATTTTCCACTCATTCAAATCAAATCTTGATAACTGAACAGTATCTCCCGACTTAATTATTGACATTTGAATAATTAGGAAATACTGTACATCAGGAGTTAGAGTTTTTACAAGATCGTAGGGAAAAACATAAACATAGTTATCATCCTCATATACACTAACAAAAAATTGTTTTACAAGTTTATCTTTTGTACACAACCAAAATGTGAGTCTACCTTGGTTGGTTATGGCTTTTCCCCTAACATAGGTATATCCACCAAGAACGAGATCATGGTAATTACACGTCGCAGATAAATACGGTTTTTTTACAGAAACATTACATGTATCATACCCATTAGATTCTTCTCTCTCTTTGTCCTGCATTGGATATGATGATACGAGGAATATGTACGTTCCTGTATCCAGTCCTTTTATTTGCGAAGGATCAACCGCGACACGCCATGTCCCATCCTTAAGCACAGGAATCTTGAGACTATATTCTTCAGATTGCGTTAACGGAAGTAATTCTTCTTCAGGATAAGGAAATGCAGAGTGTTGCGTTTTATTGTTTAGAAGATAGAGATACACATACCCGGGTTTCGATTTTGTTGATGTCCCCTGGAAAATAACAGATTCTGTGGAATAGATGGAGGATTTGTCTGATACAATTGTAATTGTTCCCTGATTTTTAGATTCTTCGACCGTTCGGTCCAAGAGCACAGTGACTTGATTCGTAACATCTCTACATACATATTCGACTAATTTTGTGACGTTTTCAAATCTCTCGATAGTGTGATTTTTCATCACTTTATTTTTGAATTCTTCGAGTTTTTTTTGCATCATCTCCTCTATCTACGTAAATAGGATGAACTTTTGCTTCTTTTTCATTAATGCAGTAGGCAAGTACCCTCATCCCTTTTTTTACGGCTGCCTCATATTCTATTTCTGTGTATGATTTTCCAGTATATGGGCTATTTCTTCCTTCATCACAGGAATATGAAGTCCCATATCGCATTCCTAGAATTAAAACAAATAGTTTTGCTTCATCTAATACGTTCAGACATGTTTCCAATGGTGGTTCTGGTTTCGCACCAAAAAATTCCATTGCTTTTGGATCCAATCCCATTTCTTGAAGTAACAGATTGACGGCATTTCGCTCTTCTTCTAGACCAACCTTTGGTGAACTTACAAATACTGGGATGTAGGTATTTTTAAATCGGTTTTCTTCACCAATTGTATTTTTAATAATCTCTTCGATATTCACTTCAGGGTTTAATTTTGAGGTTGGATCGTCACTTCTAATCATTATATCACATAGCCCACTCTATTCAAAGATATAGATGTGCTATATCGGTTCGAATTATCATAAATGTATTTGGAAGAAAGAGGGGTGATTATTCTGATGATTTTTACGGGAAACAGATATCTGAGAGAAATGATGGAGATATATAATATGGAGCCGCTGGAGCGGCGACAGGATTTGCCCGAACGGTCCCGATGAAGGGATGAGCAAGACAGCGAAGCTGGATTGCGAGAGTGAGGATAAGCAAATCCGATTCTGGGAGCCCGAAGGGCGGGATTCGCGCCGATTCGCGGTTGGATTTATTTCATGCGTCAATATTTATCGCATGCACGAAATCAACGTACACTCCCGCAAAAAAGAGAATCCGCCTCCTGAACGCAAAAATAGGATGTCCCACCGCGAGCCGACTCGCAAGGCAAAGCCTTGCTCGGCTGAGGTCGTCGACTTCGTCTCCGACCGGCCTCAGCTAAGGCCGCCCCTACGTGGAAGCCCGCCCACACCAAATGACCTCATCCTCGGTCACGACATAATCCATCCGGGCATCGAACGGCTCCGTCGGGATCGAGTCGACCTCCTGACAGGCATACGCCATCCCAATTCTTGGGATATCAGGATTTGCTTCAAAAAAGCGGTCATAATATCCCGCACCATATCCCAGCCTGTGCCCCTTTCGGTCGAACCCCACCATCGGGACAAGGACCGCGTCGATCGAAGATGCCGGGGCGGGTTTTTCATGGGTGAGCGGTTCCGGGACTCGGAACGTGCCCGGCTCCAGCTGGTCCATCGAGGTGAGATACGAGAGCCGAAGCGTGTGGGTCTCTTTCTCGATGATCGGGACGACCACCGTCTTCCCTTCTTCCAGGAGGCAGTTCACGATCACCATCGACTCCACCTCAGGATCCTTCGCGATGTAGGCAAGGACCGTATGATAGGGTTTCAAAAGTTCCTGCAGCCGGCAGGTGATATAATATCCCTTCTCCCGCCGGTCACCCAAAGACAGAGCTTCGCGTCGTTCTTTTAGTATAGTGCGAAGCTCTGCTTTCTTCGTCATTTCCGATTCGTCTTCCGGACGCGAACCGCGATCCCGCGGTTGGCACGGAGCATCTCGTCCGCACCCATCGTGGATTTTCCGGTCGCCTGATATCCTTCGCCGCCGACGAACACCTCTTCGCCCTCCCGAATCTGAGGGTCGCAGTCGGCGATTCCCGGCGCGAGGATATCTCCCTGCGGGACGAACCCGTCCGAGATCCAGACACGGTAGCCGTTGATGTACTTCCAGCCTTCGTGGGTCGGGCGGAGCAGGCCCGTCTCCGGGTCGATCGAGAAGATCTGCGTCTTCTTCTCGTAGATCTTCTGGTTCGGATACCGCCCTTTCGTCAGCCAGCCTTTCGTGTCGACGAGTTCGCCGAACTGCCAGAGAAGCGTGCCGCGGATCGGGTCCGTCCGGCGTTTTCTGCTCTCGCGAAGAGCGTTGTTGAGGGCCCGCAGCGAATCCGGCGAGAGCGGCTTGTCGTCATTGCAGGTAAACTCGAGTTCGACGCCGGCCGCCTGTGCGGAGGTCTTCGCGACCTCTTTTGCCCCGCTTTCCAGATGGCAGATGACCCGGTCATACCGGTGCTTCGTGAGATAGGCCGTGAGGTATTCGACCAGGATCGCGGACTCTTCTCTGTCCCAGTATCCGGTCACCGGCACATCGTAGTGGCCGGCCGGATAGATGAGTTCGAGTTCGCGGGGGACAACGCCTAAGGGCGAGGTCACGATCACTTCATGGGCACGGCCGTCCACCACGCGGGTGAACATCTGATGCGATCTTGAGAGCGAGTAGGGTTTTCGTGCGGCGCACGGGAGAAGGACGCAGACATCGGTCCTTCCCGGAACGAACCGGTTGATGACCCGATCCTCGAAAAACGCGATCTCGGCACGGGTCATCGACTCGGAGGAGTTCGCAAGGAACCGGGACGACCGGACGACCGGAAGGTTCACCGCAAAACCCGGTCTCCTGTCGACGTGTCTAAGGAGAGAGACCTGCTCGGCGTGGAGTCTGCAGCGCATCTCCATGAATTCGCGGAGCTGGCCCTGTTCGATCCAGACCCGTGCCAGGGCGATCTCTTTTTCGAGAGCCAGACGGTTGTGGAGCTTCAGGTCGCCGGCTTTGCAGCCCGGACAATCGCAGAAGCCTTTTTCCATGTAGGAGGCATCGAACTCGCCTTCGGGCGTACAGAACTTTTTCTGCACGGTTGCAAGATCCACCGCGGTGTAGTCGAAGAGGTCGAATCCGAGATAGATCAGCGAAGCAGCGTTCGAGGGAAGACCGCATGCGGGGGCATAGCGTGCGGCGTCCGGGGGACAGACCGCGAGCAGTTTATCCATATACTCGGCATGGCGGCGTGCGTCGGAGATGACGGTGTTCCAGTTCGAAAACAGGAGCACGCTTCCCTCGACGGATTCGCTCTGCGGGTGGACGGCTGTCGGCTCTTCGCCTGCGACGAAGTATTTTTCGAACTCGGCTTTGCCTGCTGACGGCGGGAGGTTTGTGAACCCGCGTTCCTTAAGCGAGGGGAAGACCGATTCGGTGTCGATCACTGCGGGCGTGCTGATGTTTTCCTCGTCGGAGAGTTTCAGGTTCCCGATCCGGGTGTTTCCATCGCGTTTTCGTACGTCGAACAGACTCATGTGATGACCTCGGCCGCGGGGAATTCGGCTCTAAAAAGGTCGGCCCATTTGGCCGTGGTGGAGATGGTGACTTTGGTGTCGGGGTTGGTGGCGAGCAGTCCTTTGAGGCCCTTGATCCCGTACTTCATCATCTCTTCGTCCCAGGTCGGGACCTCAGCGGGTCCGGCCGGGAAGGTCTCGGCAAGTTCGTACGGCAGGGGGCCAAACGGCGGCTTGAACTCGATGACTTCTTCAAAGCGGGAAGGGACCGGCCCTCCGGCTGCAATGAGGGAGACGTCGGAGAGTTTCACGCGGGGGATCATTGCATGGTAGTTCGTGACCTCGGTCCGGCGGCACGATTCGCTGCCGCGGTAGAAGAACCTGCGCTTGCTCGCTCTGTCGAGGTGCTCGATCTCTTCGACCCGCTCTAAGAGTCTGCGGTATCCGTCGAGCAGTTTGGGGTGGGCGCGGCACCGCTCGTCGACGAGTTCCCAGAGGGTCCCGTCCTGGATGGCGGCACGGATCCTCGAGATCTCGGCCTTGGTGACGGCGAGGTTGTGGTAGGCGAGGAGCTTTTGTTTGTCCGGCGATTTTTTCAGCTCTTCGACGGTGTGACTGCGGCAGACCGGGCAGGCGCACGGCAGTTCGCTCATCTCATCGAGTTTGAGCGTTCCGTAGGTCGTGATGTAGCGTCCTTCCTTCGCATAAAGGGCGTAGGCGGCGGAGTCGAAGACATCGCAGCCGAGAGCCGCGGCGAGAGCGAACATCGAGGGGTGACCGGCACCGAAGAGGTGGACGCAGGCTCCCGGATTGAGGCCTTTTTTCGCGGCGAGGACGACATCGACGAGTTCACGGTACCGGTAGCTTTCCATTAAGGGAACGACGGCGCCGACCGGGCAGTAGGCAAAGCCCATGTTGGAGACGGTTTTCCCGGCATATTCGCGGAGGTCTTCGAAGACGGCTCCCTGGACCGGACCGGAGATGGGAGCGTCGGGACCGAAAAGTTCCTTCGCTTCCTTCATTCGGGTCATGGTGATCTCCATCTGGGCGATGACTTCGTCCCGTTCGGTGTCCGGGTGGGTCGGGATGTCGAGCGGGACCCAGATGTCGCTTCCGATATCTCGCTGGAAGGAGAGGGTCTGCTCGTTCGTGATATCGACGCTTCCGTAAACGGACATCTGGAAGGATCCGGAGTCGGTCATGATGAGGCCGTCGAAGTCGAGGACCTCGTGGAGGCCTTTTTCGAGGGCGGGGCCGCGGAACTCTTCGCTTTTGGAAAAGATGTAGGCGTTCGTGATGATTCCTTCAACGCCTATCTTTTTCATTTCGGACGGGGGGATTATCTGCAGGTGGGGGTTGACGACCGGGAGGAGTGCAGGCGTTCTGATAGCTTTGTCGCCGGCTTTGAGTTTACCGACGCGGCCCGCTATGTCTTTATGGATCACTTCGAATGTTATTGTCATAGATTATTCCTGGAATATCTGTCCTTCAAAGGTGAGAATGTTGCATGATTTGTTTGTCCATGCATTGGGGGGGAGACCTGCTTTGTAGCAGGTTTCGCTGAGGAATTGTTCGGGATCCCAGCCGTATTCGACGGCGACCTGGGGAAGAAGGAGGCCGGTGTGTCCGTTCATTCCGGCGATGAGTCCGTGTCGTCCGATGATGACGGCTCCGGGGCGCTGGTCCGGTTCGCACTCGAGGAGTACGGGCAGGGTGAGGACGGTGACTTCGATCTTGATTTGTCGGAGTTCCCCTTCGTTGACGGGGTAGAACCTGGGGTCGTGGATGGCGGCATGCTGTGTGGCGTCTTTGATGGCGTCACCGAGCGGCATGACGGGGAAGGGAAAGCCGATGCATCCCCTGAGGTCCCCGAATTTGGTGAGCGTTACAAAGACTCCCCGCTTTTCGGTGAAGATGCCGGAGAGTTCCGGTACCCGTGCTGGTGGTTTTCCGGTCACTGCGGACTCAGCGTAGAGTCGTGCAGCCTGCAGGGCAAGCTGTCCTTCGGTCTGACTGAGGAGATGCATAATCATGTAGGTATTAGATGTCAGAGATGATGAATACAGTGGCGGGCTACCCCTCAGGGGCGGGCTTAGCGGATGCGGGCCGACCCGTAGGGGTGGCCTCAGCGGAGCAAGTTTTCGAAGGAAACTTGCGACTGCGGATCATCGACGTAGTCGGTGAGCTTAGCGGGAGGCGGGGTGAGCCGATAGGCTCGCCCTTAGCCGAGCAAGTCGATAGACTTGCGACCAAATCTTTGCTTTGCGACTGCGGGTTGGCGGCTGAAAACAGTTGGAGAATAGAATGAAACAAAGCGAAATAGTTTCAGGACCTACAAATATACATACTGTAAAAATAGAGGAAATATATGTTTACAATCTATGTTTACGTTCTTGACACGTTAGCCGACTGGGAACCGGGGCATGTTACTGCTGAGCTGAATTCCGGTCGATTTTTCAAAAAGGGCCAGGAGCCCGTATCGCTCAAAACGGTCAGTTATTCCAAAGAACCGATCCGGACAATGGGCGGGATGACCATTATACCGGATTGCGTAATTGATGATATCGTGGTGAGTGAAACAAGCGTGTTGCTCTTACCGGGCGCAAATACCTGGAACGACCAAAAGCACGGCGCTATTATCGAGAAAGCACGCGAATTTCTCTTTTGCGGCGCTACGGTGTGTGCGATCTGCGGGGCTACCACGGCACTTGCCAACGTCGGACTGTTGGATGACCGTCCGCATACCAGTAATGGCCCGGGATTTCTGGAAATGTTTTGTCCCGGGTATAAAGGGCAGAATTTCTATGTAGACAAACCGTCTGTAGCGGATAACAATCTTATTACGGCAGGTTCGACCGGGGGTTTGTTGTGGGCGAAACAAATTATTGAACATTTAGGTGTTTTTGAATCGAACACGCTGGAAGCCTGGTATGATTACTTTAGTACCGGTAAGCCGGAATATTTCTTTGCCCTCATGGAGAGTTTGGAGTAGAGCAAGGAAAACTGATCCTTTTTTTCATAAACAGAACGGGGACATATTCAAATCCCCATCTATATTCAGCTCCGATTTTATAATCGGCGTGCGAAGATAATTTTGGGCAAATCTGGGTTAAGTATTATAATATTACAAAGAGATATAGCTATTAATCGGATTTTTGGAGGGAAGAAGGAATGGATTTCGATAAAAATCTCTTAATGACGTATAAGAAATTGATACAGACAACGGAACTCGAAAAAAGCTATCAGGAATTTCTCAGACTCTTTCGGTTTTTACGGGTCGAACTGGAAAAAGAGATGCCTGACTATCGGTTTCAGGGAAACATTGTGGAAAACGGCATGGATTACTCATATTTTCAGTTTACCAATGATACGTTGAAAAAGAAAGGATTGAAAATAGCAGTTACTTTTGTCCACCGGGATTTCCAATTCGAAGTCTGGCTCTCCGGGTTCAACCGTAAATTTCAATGCAGATATTATGAACTGCTGAAAGATACGAAACAGCCCTTTTTCCTGACCGGGGACCCCAATAGAAGTGATTACATTTTGAGAATTCCCCTGGATCAGACTATGGATATATCCGATGGAGGGCGTGTTCTTTCTGAAATTAAGGAGGCTGCATTACGGCTTTTGGGATATATGGAGGGCGTTGAAGCGACGTAGAGTTGTTTTGATTGAAGATTTCATGCAAGACTACGGCGTTCTTATTTCTCTGTTACATTCAATCAAGGTTGAATGAGCTCGTAAAAAATACAAATTGGCATTCCAATTATCCCCCGTCTTGGAAGAATTTTCAGATCTGATGTAGTTATACTACCCGATTAGCGCAAGACCCAGTATTGAATATATCCACGATATTTTGCAAGGCGATCCTGTCTACCTCTCTATTACTGCTCACCGTGTTATATGCAGCATGCGGGGTGAGAATGAATTTGTCGTCCGGTAAATTCATCAAACCAAAGGTATCTTCCGATGGATCAGAGGGTAACTTTCCGGAATAATAACAGTCGAATGCCGCCGCATTGATCTTACGGGAAACTAATGCGTCCCGTAAAGCGATGGGTGACACCAGCTCGGCCCGGGAGGTATTAATTAAAATTGTGTCCCGGGTCATGAAATTAATACATTTTTCGTCAATTATATTCTGAGTATCCGAAGTATACGGGAGGTGCAATGTAATTACATCCGATAAACGACATAATTCATGCAGTTCTACAAATTCTGCATCTACTTCCTGTTCAATATCAGACTCGCGGGTTCTGCTGTAATAGAGTATTTTACACCCAAACCCGTAGTACATTTTCTTCGCAACTAACCTGCCTATACTTCCCATGCCAACAATACCAATGGTTTTTCCAGACAAATCCTGGGATACATACTTGTGCCATAAACCGGATTTCGTCTCTTTATTCATAATAGGTATTTTTTTTTCATGAGAGTCAGGATGAGAGCCGCGGTGAATTCGGCAACTGCTGATGAATTGGCATGCGGGACATAGGTGACGGCAATATTATGTTTTTTTGCTGCCGTTACATCCACATAATAGCCATATCCCACGCCGTTAAACGAGATTACTTTGAGGGTATTCTTCGCAGATGCGATTATTCTTTCATTGACCACCTCTTCCCCGCCGGGAATATAAGCATCGACTCCAACTAATGCGTCGATAATCTCATCTTCATTGAGTAATCCGGGAGAGAGGATCTCATAGCCCTTATCTTTCATAAACGTCTTCATGTCTTCTGGAGGGGAGGGGCCGGTTATGAGGATTTTTTTCATTCGCGGTTTCGTGGATGTGAGGGGAGGGCTGATCATATGTTTGTTTAGTATTGATTATGCTCTTTGATAAAATACTATCAGACTCTTTGATCCAGATAGTATCTCGCAGCAAGATTTTCCTGACGAATATCTGCCCTTTGTGTTTTATGAGTTCTCATTATCCCCAACTCGTTTTATCCATCTATGTGTCTATCTACACAAATTCGAAAAATGATGTCCCCCTCCAGACTACGTCCGGACGTAAACAGACAGATAGATGTTTATGTACCTATCTATGCATCTATCTGCATGGATAAAAACCGTCTCTCTCTCTCTCTCTCTCTCTCTCGTCTGTACTTAAAATAATATAATATATGGATAAAAAATAAGTGATTGATGAGGAGTTTTTTCTTCCCGTATTTACTTACTTACGGACGGACTTTTCCTCCCCCCATCTTTTTTTCAACACATATAGATATGTAGATACACATCTACATAGGGGATTTTTCCAGCTGAAATACTGATTCAATGGGCGGTAAGGGAGGGGATCGGCGGGAAAGAGAGTCGCTGAGGGGGGGTTCTGGACTTTACCTAGAGAAAGTATGTGGAGATATGCGGGTTTTTCCATTCGCAGATGGGGTTTTCGATTCGAGTTTTATGTGTTGAAGGTGGGGTTGAGGGGTATTTGATGAGGGATTTTAGTTATGTGAAGAGATTTTTGGAGTCGAATTTGCGGTTTTCGAGTGGAGAATGGGAGTGGTTTTGGATAGAGGTGAGGTGTTTGGACTGCTCACCTGAATTTCACTTAGAGGATATCTCCACCGCGGGATGCTCCACGCAGAAGTCGCGTCCCCGCACCCCAGAATCTGAAAAAAAGCTCCCGTCCTTCCACCCCTATCCCCCATTTATTTGCATTTAGCTGATTTTCGCTGCTTTCGTGTGGGGATAGGGGAGGACACTACATGTATCTGCCTGTAATCCAACCTTATTTGTTTTCATGTATTCGTATTTTTTTTAGTGGATTTTGTGTGATGAATGATACCACCCAAAAAAACATTATATATGGATAGGAGGTCTCTGAACAATGAAAAATATCGTGAGTGAGCAAGAATGATTTTTGAGAAGCATGGTCTGCAGGAGGAGGAGTTGCGTGAGAAATAGGGGCGATAGATGTCTAAAAAGAGCGTCTTGCAATACAGTGTTTCATGCTAGATTAAAATGATAAAACATGTTATCGTTGAAGGATTATGTTAATATCTATGAGCCATTATTTTGGGGAGGGGGTAATCAGTGAGATAATGTTTCAAGTTAGTTATTAAGAAATATTCCCATATAAAGAATGTAATGTGAATTGTAAATATTCTGAAAATTGCGCATACAAACCTTTTGTTTATAGTGTAGGCTATATATTTATATACATCTAGAACTCAAATAAGAATAAATAGGTGGATTAAATCCTTATTTTCGAATAGTGATAAAGAAATGCAACCAGACCGTTCATTACAATCTCTAGAGATTATATTTATTAATGATTAATCTAGGAGAGCAAATATGAATAAACAAATTGAAAAATATAATAAATACTCCCTTTATTTTGTATTAGGAATATATGCACTGATGTTGATCATCTTATTCTTGCTTAATTCCCTTACTCTATCATATATATGTCAAACTCTTACACTGAGTGTGTTTATTGCAACAATTTTCACAGTATTATATGAAAGATGGTTGTGGAAATTAAATCCACTCATAAAAATACCTATATTAAATAAGGAGTATAAAGGAATTATAGAATATAATAATGAAATTGATGAATAAATCCCAATTGATCTTTACATCAAGCAAACATATCTGAGTGTGAATATCACCATTAAAACAAATCAGATCACAGGGTCCACACTTTCCAGTGAGTTTGTCCTAGAGAATGGGAATTATATATTATATTTTACATATATCAGCAATCCTAAAATTCAATACAGTGAAAAAAAATCCAGTTCAATATGGAACCTGTAGATTAAGTTTAGAGGAGAATGGCGAATTATGTGGTACATATTGGACTAGTCAAAAAAGCATTGGGGACTTGTGTTTTAAATAATTTGATCCAAAATGTGATATAACGAATTTTTGAAGATACGAGATACAATATATATCAATTATAATAGATTATCTCGAAAATCCACCGTCAGAGACAAAACCTACTCCCTCATATAATGTTAATATCAACGGAGATGTTATCCATTCTCAGATTGCGGTAGGTTCTAATGCTAAAATCGAAATATCACAAGCATTTAACAGGATCCGTGAACTTGACCTAACAGAGGATGAAAAAGAAATAGTCAATGAGATGGAGGAGATTACGAAGAGTGACCATCCGTCAATTGATGCAATTCTTGAAAAAAGTAAATCACTCTGGAAAGCACATGGAAAGACAATCAAAGACTCTCTTATCCAGATAGTAACTACTATAATTGCCTCACAATTTTGACCATCTCTGATTGTATGTGATTTCTTGTGATTCCAAAACATGAAATCAACTAATCCCCCTTATTTTGAATGGACGACTTTATCCCCCTTCACCCCAAATAGTACCCACACGAATGAAAGGCGGAGAAGAAGAATTCAAATATAAACAGTGCCTCATCCTCCGAAGCGACCTAAAACTCAGCTGCGGAAAAATGTGTGCCCAGGCAGCTCATGCCTCCATCGGCGCCTACGAAAAAGCCTCACTTGCCGACAAAAAAGAATGGATGCGGGAAGGCCAGAAAAAAGTCGCCCTCAAAGCCCCAAGCGAACGTGCCCTCTACGAACTCAAAGTCGTCGCCGAAATGCACGGCGTCCCCGTCTCCTTAATCGTCGACGCCGGATACACCGAAATCCCCCCGGGAACGGTCACCGCCCTTGGAATCGGGCCCGCAAAAGCCGAACTCATCAATAAAATAACCGGACACCTCCCCCTCCTCTGACATGAAACCATCCACCCACCCCCTCGAAATCGACCTCGGCATGCGGTACTATGCCACCAGCAAGCCTGGCATCGGCGGACGCCTGAGGACCACCCCCGAAGACTTCATCGTCGAAGAACTCCCCATCCCCTTCACCAACACCGGGCCCTACACCATCTGCAAACTCACCAAACGCTCCTGGGAACACCAGTACGCTATGCACGAAATCACCAACCGACTGCGCATCAGCCAGAAACGCATCGGATGGGCAGGCACCAAAGACAAAAACGCCGTCACCACCCAATACATCTCACTCTACAACGTCCCCGCCGAAGCCGCCGCCAACCTCAACATCAAAGACATGACAATAGAACCGGTCGCAACCCACCAGTTCTCCCTCGGTCTTGGAAACCTCCTTGGAAACAGATTCAAAATCACCCTTCGTGACTGCGAACAGGAAAACCTCGCAAAAAACACCGCTGAAATCGCAGACGAAATCAAAAACGGCATCCCCAACTACTACGGACTCCAGAGATTCGGCGCCCTCAAACCCGTCACCCACAAAATGGGATACCACATCCTTCGAAACGAATTCAAAGAAGCCGTCGACCTCTATGTCGGAGGCTGCTTCCCCCACGAATCCGAACATATCCAGAACGCCCGCAGAGCCTTCGCCGAAACCGGAGACGCAAAAACCGCCCTCTACGAACTGCCGCCCTGGCTCTCCTACGAGCGGATCATGCTCGACTCCCTCGCCAAAAACCCCGGCGACTACGGAGCGGCCCTCCAGGCAATGCCCCCAAAACTCCTCTCCATGTTCGTCTCCGCCTACCAGTCCTGGCTCTTCAACATCGCCCTTTCCAAACGGTGCGAAGAAAACGCTCCCCTCAACGAGCCGAGAGTCGGCGAACATCTCGAATTCACCAACGAACGCGTCGATACCGTCACCGAGAAAAACATCGCCACCGCCCGCCAGCACATGAAACGCGGACGGTGCTTCATCGTCGGCTGGATGCCCGGAAAGACCCTGCCCGTGGCCCCAGGTCCCCTCGAAGAAACGATGTTTGCCCAGATGGAAAAGGACAACATCTCCATGCAGAGTTTTGCCGACGCAACGGAGTTTGTAAAAACCAACTTCGACGGCGCCCACCGGAGAATCTCCCTCGCGACCGAAGTAGAGACCAAGGTGTTTGAAAACAGCGTGGAACTGAACTTCGTTCTGCCGCCCGGCCATTACGCGACCACCGTCGCACGAGAGTTCATACAGGCCGAGCCGGAAAAAATGGTCTAACGGCCAATCCCTTTTTTAAACAGCCGGATTTTGAAAACCCGGGTCCGCGATACATATAAGGTGCCTGGAGGCAACTCTACACTTATGAGGAAACGTGTATTTCTCCTGGCCGTTATCCTGATTTTTGCCGTAATTTCGACAGTAGGATGCACATATCAGACCATACATCTCGACACGGACAAAAAACCTTACTCATCGGATACGCCGGAGATCGGCGGGGTCTTCAACATGTATGCCTACGATGACTTCGTCATGTGGGAGTACATCGTTGATACGGAAGAAAAAATAATCTACGGAATCAATTTTAACGTAGGAGTCATCCCGGAGAATGACTGGAAAGCGAAGAGCGAAGAAGCACTCGCCGCCGTCAGAGAATATCACGCGGCCAAATACGCGGACGCATTCGAAATAAAGGACGTAACGATCCGCGAACAGTACGAAGACGGCCTGCATAAAGCCTACTGGACCTATTTATCGCCCGATGAGCTGACGTTCTCGGTGGTGGAAACAGGGAAGAATTAGAATTTGTCGTGCCAATATCCGGTGACCCGGCCGCTCAGTGCGAGCTGCCCGAGGCGTTTGTCTACCTCCGGCAGGATGTCCCGGGGCGTAGACCCCTCGAGCGGCGTTCCCGGAAGCGGGGTCAGGTAATGCACATGGGCCGTGCCATAACGGGTCACTTCGCGGACAAGGGCTAGGGTCGCCTCCTCGTCCTCGTCTGAGGCAAACGGGAAGCCGAAGATCACATCGACCACGGGGGTCAGCCCGACTTTTTTGCAGGTCTCAAGCGCCGAATAGACATCGGCGGCCGTATGACCCCTGCCCATTTTCCTCAGAACGGCGTCCGAGCCGGACTGCGCCCCGAAATGGAGTTTGGTGTTTGAACAGAACTCCGTGACAAGCTCGGCGGTCTCCTGAATCACGAACTCGGGTCTGACCTCGGACGGGAACGTCCCGAAGTAGATGTTGTTCTTCGGCATCGAAGACAAAAGCTGGCGGAGTTTTTCCACATCGGGAACCCGCCCATCAACCGAACCATAGGCGAACGCGTTCGGGGTTACGAATCTGGCGTCCTGATATTTTTCCGCCATCGAAACAATCGCCTCCCGTGAACGGTGACGCATTTTTCTTCCGTGCAGACAGGGAGTCTGGCAGTAGGCACAGGAAAACGGGCAGCCGCGGGAAAGTTCGATGTAGCTTTTCATCCGGGAAAACGAGGGAAAAGCGTCAAGCCTGACCGAATGATCGACCGGAACAAAACCGGAATCCCGGGAGGCAACGCCCGGGATTTTTACATCCTCTCCCGCATCCAAAGCGGCGAGAAGCCGAGGGAGGGTCCGTTCTCCTTCGCCGACCACGACATAGTCCGCGATAAGAGAGACCTCTTCTGGACAGGCGGAGGGGTGCGGCCCGCCGACGATCGTGATCTGCTCTGCAGATTTTATCTCGTCAACGTATTTTGGATAGTCGAGACTATTCAGACTATAGCAGATCACATCCCCGCCGTCGGCAGGGGAGTCGACCGGTTCGAGGATGTAGCCGTATTTTTCGGACGCGGCATACAGGGCAGCATACGAGTTTCGTGCCGCTGTGATGAAACGCCAGGTTACCCGCATTGTGCGAAAGAGACCGTCCCGTTGCTTCCGTCAACGGTGACGATCCCGTCCTTTGGAAGATCGCCCTTGAGACGGTCGACGGTCGGGATCTCGGAGATGATCGCTCCGATCGCGATGATCGTTTCGCACTCGGTATTGATGATCGCGGCAGGGGCCACGTTGTTTTTCACGAGGGCATAGATGACGTAGGAGCCGACGGTCGAACCTTTTCCGTAAGGGAATACCAGGACTTTTCCGGCGATCGATTTGCCGAAGAGCGGGTGGGACTCGTCGATGACGATGCCGGTTTTCGGATCGACGCCTCCAAGGAAGGATATGGGTGTATCGGTTATCAGGAGAGGGCCGGTTCCAGTCCCTTTTGCAATGCTTCGTCCCTGTATTAACATTTGTTAATAATATGAGAGGGGACATTTTATAGTTTTACTAAGCCAATATCCGGCTTCTTACTTCTGCTTCTTGGAGAAAAAGTATTACTCCTGCTCCTATTATTTTTTAGTTTGCAGGCAGTTGGACTACAGAATTAGTCAATGCGCAATAAGATCTTTCGTAGTTTTTCATTTCTTGGGTGTACTTTGGTTTCGTGTACGGGATTCTTTCGGGTGGTATGAGTCATCACACGAAATTCACGAAAAATGAACGAAAACACGAAATAAAGAAAGATTGGCTATAAATTGATTGTACATAGATCCAGCCCCAGCCCCCCCACACGGAATTTCCGAAAATCAACGAAATACACAAAAAGGGGGGCAGGGTGGAGGAATGGGTTTTCCTTCACTCAAAATAATAGGGCGGTTCTTCTTCCTCGACTGTTGGAAGTGATGCTCCTTTTCGGACAATCCTTTGCACGTACACCTTCGGGTATGTGCCAAAATTCACCAAGATCCCGAGATCGTATCCACCGAGATTGAGATAGTTCATCACCTGTTTCTGTTCTTCTTCCGTGGTGTTTTCCCGCGACTTCAGCTCAACAATAATTTTGTCAAAACAGACAAAATCCGGGGTATAATATCCAATTTCCTGACCTTTGTACATTGCTGGGATATGTTTCTGCGGGACAAAGGGAATGTTTCTCAGTTTAAATTCATGCTCCAAAGATTTCTGATAAAATGATTCGATGAAGGTGTTTCCAAGAGTTTTGTACACTTCAAAAATAGCACCGAAGATTGCATAGGATTCGTCTTTATAATAGAGCATTACCTGTTATTTTATCGCCCCATCCTAATAAAAATCACCCAGTTAATGCAGGTTAACATATTACCAATATCTCAATTCTCCGCCCCTGTCCCCCTTTTCGTGCATTTCGTTGATTTTCGAAAATTTCGTGCGGGGACGGGGGAGGGTGCTTCAGGGGCCCACCCAACAAATATTTCTTTTTTCGTGTTTTTGTATATTTTTCGTGGATTTCGTGTGATGGATGAACACATCAAAAAGAATTCCGTACACGAAATCGAATTACACCAACAACAGATTATGTATAGGGTGGACATACGTAAAGATACCACAATGGTACACCCGCCATTCTTTTTAATGTACTAAACCCATACTCTATCATAACAATGACAGCATTTCTGAATGGTTTACTGAATGAACAGCCGGTTTCCCTGACGGTGAACGGACGGGGGCTTGCGACCGTGATGATGCTGAAAGATATGACCGAGGAGTTCGCGGCCGGGTATCTGACGACGGAGGGGATCGTGCCGTATGCGGATGTCGAGTCGGTGATGCAGACGGAAACGGGCGTGAGTGTTCTAACGAAAAATCCGTTCAAGGTTCTGCTGCCGAAAAAAAGCGTGGTCTCGGGCTGCGGGGGGACGGCGTCCTATCTGGATCCGGAGAAGATGCCGGTGCTCGAGTCCTGCATCCCGGTCCCGAAGAATATTCTGAACCATGAATTTTCCAGCGACGTTGTCAAAGCAGGCGGGTTTGGGGCGGTGGCGTTTGCCGAGGGAATGGGAGCGGCATGTGCCGAGGATATCGGCCAGTTCACGGCTTTGGACAAAGTCGTCGGCCGGCTACTCATGGAAGGGATCCCGCCTGAAAGCACCGCTGTTCTCGTCTCGAGAAAGGTGACGGCGGACCTTGTTCGAAAATGTCTGCATGCAAAGATCTCGGTGCTGGCATCGAAATTACCGCCGACCCATCTTGCGGCCGAAGTGGCGAAGAACGGCAAACTGACGCTTGTGTATAGAGCGTAAAATAATAGTCGATCCCCTCGTTAAATTCACGTGTGCGGTACGTATTATTCAATTAGCGAAGGGCATGGTTCTGTGTGGACACATGAGAAAAACCAACCGCGAATCCCCGCGAATTAACGCGAATCGCATTTTTCTTGCGTCGCCGTGATCTGCTCCGGCTTATCGCCTGCGCAGGAATCGCACGCCGTCTGGAAAAATGCTGGGAAAAACCCGCCCGCGGGTTTTTCATTTTGTTTGTTATTTTTTCTGATTTCGGGGTGCGGGGGGTGACTGCGGGTCGGAGACGCTGTCGACGACCTTAGCTGAGCAAATCTCTGATTTGCGATCCGGCGCGGAGCGTCCCGCGGTGGAGATATCCTGTTAACAATCTGATTCTGGAGTCTCTAAGTTTTCTTCGCCAGCATACGCTGTATCCAATGCAGATTCAAAAAGAAAAAAGATTTATTTTCTCAGCTGAATGATCAGCTTCGCAACATTATCGCCGAACTTATCCAGCGTCGCAATACCTTCTGCGTCCTTTGCGACATCGCCCGGTGCATGGCCGAATGCGATATTCCAGTAGGAAGAACCGCAGACGATCATATCAGAGATGAAAAAGGACATCAGCATCTCCTGCAGGGTCGAGGTCAGACCGCCGCGGCGTGCCACAACAACCGGGCCGCCGACTTTTCCTGAAAGCCAGTTCCCGTTCACCCGGGCAACCATCGAAACACGCTGGATAAGATTCATCATATCCCCGCGTGCCGTCCCGAAGTAGACCGGCGCTCCAAGAATGAGACCGTCTGCCGCCTTCACCTCATCGATGATATCGTTCAGACCGTCTTTCAGGCAGCATTTTCCGTTTTTGCCGCACTCGCCACAGGCGATGCATCCCTGGATCGGGTTCCCGCGAAGAGAGATGATCTTTGCCGAGAGGCCCCTCTTCTCGATCGCGTCTTTGCAGACATTCAGTGCAAACTCGGTATTTCCTTTCGCCCGCGGGCTTCCGGAGATCAAAACGACATCTGTCATACCTAATACTTGTCTCGCAGAAGTAAAAAAAGATGGATGTTAGTTCGTAGGTTAGTTGGTACGTTAGTTCTTAACAACGCGGGTATTCTTGCCCATCAGCTTCCCGCACTGGACCTTTCCCATCACCAGAATATTGACGCCGCGGACCTCGGCTGAAACGACGCCCGGACGAAGCAGAACGTTTCCTTCCGAACGGATCACGCGGACTTTTGCGTTATCGCACACGGTAAGCTGCTCAGCTCCCGAGCTCAGCTCCCCTTCGATGATCGAGTCGTGACAGATCACCGCACCACTGCAGGTCACGTTTCCGGCAACATGGGACTCGGGGCATAACAGAAGTCTGCCGGTAACGACAAGATCACGCCAAAAATAGGTACGGGGCGGGACAAGAAAGTCCCCTTCGATCTTCACCGAGCCGCGAAAATATGATCCTGCCTCTGCCGTATGCAGATTATCCTTTACTAGTACCTTCATGCTACCCCAAGTATGCTTATTAATCCTTCTACCTCAGGCATATTAATATGTTCTGAATTATTGGTGCTTCAAAGAAAAACCGCCAGAATTTCCATCAGCAGAAACACAAAGAGAGCCGCAAACATTCCGTACTTGAGATACGTTGTGCAGTTCGACGCGGTCAGTTCCTTAGGTGTGTCAAACTTCAGCGCCCTCAGCGTAACAAGAAGGATGAACGCATCCACAACGCCGATCAGCACCAGATACACGACGCCCCAGGTCAGGAACGGAACAAAGCTGCTGAGAACGGCACACAAAACAAAGATCACAGCAAGGCCTGCGGTTTTTCTGACCCCGATCTGCATTGGAAGGGTCCCTGCCCCGCCCAGCCGGTCCCCTTCGATGTCCTCGGCATCCTTGAGAAGTTCGCGGGCGAGCGTGCCAAAGAACGTGATGGCAAACAAGGGCAGCATCACAAGGAATGACTCCGGCCCGACCAGAAATCCGCCGAAAAGGAAGATGCTTCCCGAAAGATAGGCTACGCTCAGATTACCCAGGAACGGGATCCCCTTGAACTTTGCCGCATAGACGATCAGGATGACGACATTGATGAGAGCGATTCCAAGGCACCAGACGTTCGTAAAACAGGCGGCGGCAAGTCCGGCGGCAAACAAAACTCCTGCCCAGACGACCGCTACTTTCGGAGATACTTTTCCCGAAGGGATCGGGCGGTCCGGCCTGTTCACTTTGTCGATCTCCAAATCGAAGTAATCGTTCAGCACGTTTCCTGCCCCGCAGATCACGAGAACAATAAAAAACAGCAGAACCGAAAACAGCGGCTGCGTGCCTCCGGCGATAAAGTAGGCGATGCCTGCCGTAACTCCCGAAACGCCTGCGTTCATAGGACGGATGATTTTTCCATAACCAGCCAGACTCATGTATCTTTATGTGTGGGTGTGCCGCTTCGAAAAAGATATCCCCCTGCGCCGCAAATACATGTAGGAATCAGGACATGTAGCCAAGCCAGGATATGGCATCAGCCTCCTAAGCTGAAGATCTAGGGTTCGAATCCCTACATGCCCGTTTACATTTTTGGGGTTCAATCATGGAATGCAGGGAGATTATGGAAGGGAACACTACTTTTACCGCTCCGGTCCAGGATGAAACAACACAGTTTCCCCCAGGTTCGGCGCCGGTTTTTTACAATACCAAAATGGAGTTCAACCGGGATATGACGGTGCTCTTGACAAAGGTCGTTCAGCCGGAGGATTATCTGGACGCGATGGCGGCGACGGGAGTCCGCGGCCTTCGAATCGCCAACGAGGCAAAGATTCCGGTCACGATCAACGACAGGGACGAGCAGGCGGTCAAAATCATCAAATACAATGCAGAGAAACTCGGTGGCGATATCAGTGTGACCTGCGATGATGCGAACCGGCTGATGTGCACGGCACGGTTCGATTCGATCGACCTCGATCCCTTCGGCACGCCGGTACCTTTTCTCGATGCCGCGTCACGGGCCGCAAAACATTATCTTTTTGTAACGGCGACGGATACGGCCCCCCTCTGCGGGGCTCATTTCAAGGCCGGGTGCCGCAGATATTTTGCGACGCCGAGAAACACCGAGTATCACGCAGAAGTGGGCCTTCGGATGATGATGGGGACGATGGCCCGGGAACTCGTGAAATACGACCGCGGCATGAAACCGATCCTGAGTTTTGCGAAGTCCCACTACTTCCGCTCGCATGTCAGAGTTTTAGGAAAAGTGACGACAGCTGATGAAACGCTCGCACAGATCGGTTTTGTCATGCAGTGTCCAAAATGCCTTTACCGGGCAGAACAGAAAGGCGGGCTCTTCCCGAAAACGCACATCTGTCCGCACTGCGGCGTAGAGACCGTACCTGTGGGCCCCTTGTGGATGGGCCCTTTGCAGGAAAAGGAGGTCCTTGCCGAAATGCAGACAGCGTTGCCCGGGCTGCAGTTTGGAACCAAACGGCAGATGGAAAAAATGCTGACGTTTCTGCTTGCAGAACCCGAGACCTGCACGTATTACGATTATCACATCGTCTCCCGGAACATGAAGGTCTCCCCGCCGAATATGGAGGAGCTGATCGAAAGCCTGAATGAAGCAGGATACTTCACGACCCGGACCCATTTCTGCGATACCGGAATAAAAACGACGGCCCCCCTGCCTCTCATCGAGGAAGAGATCCGTCTCTGGAATGCCAAAAACCTTCAGATGTAGTCGCCGATGTCCATCTCGCAGGAGATGAGTGAATCACAGTACTGACAGCGGAATCCCCGCGGGTGCACAACGAATTTGCTCTGGACCGGCTCTTTGGTATTCGTGATGCAGTTAGGATTCGGGCATTTGATCACGCCGATGATCTGCTTGGGGACCTCGACGGGTTTTTTGACCGAGACTTTGAAGTTTCTGATGATACTGATCGTCGCATCGGGAGCGACCAAAGCAATCTTATCCACTTCGTCTTTTAAGAGTTCGCGGTTCTCGATCTTGACCATGTCTTTTCTGCCCCCGTGGGAACTTGGGACATTGGACGCGACGATGACCGTAACGTTGGTTCCGTCGCGAATTCCAAGGATGCGAAGAACGGTGAGCCCCTCACCCGGGGTTATGTGGTCGATGACCGTACCGTTTTTGATCGGCGAAATCACGATTCCGTCGGAGACTGCCCTGACCATCAGTTGATCACCTCGTTCAGCATTGCCATTCTAATCGGCACTCCGTTGTGCGCCTGTTCGAAGTATTTGGCGCACGGAAGGGAATCGACCGCCGGATCGATCTCGTCCACCCGGGGGAGAGGATGGAGCACGATCATACCTGGTTTGGCGCATTCCAGGAGTTCGGGCGTGATACGGTATGTTGATGCATAGTTTGCAAAAGCGACCGGGTCGGGGAAACGTTCCCGCTGAAGCCTGGTTACATACAGTACATCGAGTTCGGGAAGGGCCTGTTCGATATGGTCGTGGGCGATAAGTTCGACGCCGATATCGAGAAGATCCTCTTTAATATATCTGGGAAAATCGAGTCCGTCGGGAGCGATCGTATGGAGCCGCACATTATTATATTTGGCAAGGGCGAAAGCAAGAGAGTGGACGGTCCGGCCATACCGAAGATCGCCCTGGAGGCCGACGTCGATGTTTTCGATCCGCATCGACTCGCGGATGGTAAAGAGATCGAGTAATGTCTGGGAGGGATGCTGACCTGCTCCGTCCCCACCGTTGATGACGGGAACGGAAGCGACCTCGCTTGCAAGACGGGCGGCACCCTCTTTTGGGTGGCGCAGAACGATCGCATCGCAGTATCCGGAAATGACGCGGATCGTATCGGAAAGGGTCTCTCCTTTGGTGATTGAGGTGGCTTCAACCGAGCCGAGATTCAGGATCTTGCCCCCAAGACGCATCATCGCAGCGGAGAAGGACATGCGGGTCCGGGTGCTTGGTTCGAAAAAGAGGACGGCCAGGATTTTGCCTTCCAGTTCGCGGCCGGTATAATTTCCACGATCAAATGCGGCAGCGGAACAGAGAAGTTTGTCGATTTCTTCACGTTCCATATCCCGTACAGAGAGGATATTTTTTTGTTCGTGTGTCATGAATGGTGCCTAAGAAGTTGGATGTTCAATATATGAACTGCCCGGGATAAATAACCCACGGAAAATATAAGCAGATCCTGCCGACAAACCGTGTTCTTAAAAAAAGTTGAGAGTTAGAGTTTTTGTGATTACTACATCAGAAGAACCCTGCCGCTATCAACGCTGACTGCAGAACAGTCCATTCCAATTCATCAGGCTACGCTCCCTGCTTCACCGCCATTTGGGATGACAAACTTGACGGCACTCCCCACGAATGAGACTACATTAGTTACAAACCCTCCCATATTAAAACCAGGATTGGCCCCCTGACGGGTCAGTGTAATAACATAATCGGCATTTAATAGAGGAGCATCTACAAATCCCAACCTTACCGGATTCCCAGTGACCGTAAGAGAATCTCCATCGACGGTAAATTGTAACGATTTGCCGTATGCTTCACCCAGATATCTGTCACCTCCAAGCGATGACCATGTCAAAGCCTCATCCAGAGATCCTGCATTCCCAAGAACCGCGTAAGTACCAGTAAGGTCTGCAGTTCCATCGGCATTACAGACAAGTTTCACATTATAGCTTGCTACACCGAAATTTCCAGAACCCAGCCAGGTACCTACTGGATTACTTTGAACCGGAATGTTCACAGCCATACTTGCTTGACAGGCGCCGACACACGTACACAGTAGAAGGAGAACAAGCAGCCCCCCAAGTAATTTTCCTTTCATCATACATGCTATTCTTGGCATAGCCAGAATATTATACTATTCTCTATGATAGTTTGACTGATCTGAAAAAGGCTCATTTTTGATGATGTTGATATCAATATTGTCTAGTATACCGACTAAAAATAGAAAAAGAGTTAGTTATGAGCACAAGCCATCTCCAGTGGGATCGTGTCTTTCAGGCTCAGAAAAAAAGGGCATCGAAACAAGAGAAATAGAGAGTGTATCCCCCCCCATACAGGTTTACGGTCATGGTCATAGTCATGAGATCTCACACTTTAGACATTAATGTAACCGAGTGTATCCTACGTTACGGTCAGATGAGCAGTATCGTTTGGGAGACTAGGCCTGTATGCGTATGAGAGGCGGGGTCATCAGGTCCGATAAGGGCCTGCAGAAATGAAGTGAGATACGGGGAAATACGATCATAATTCACCCCAACAGCTGCTTCAGCGGCAATACAGAGCAAACAGAGAATGATCGTCAGAACTTTTCCCAGAGATACTTTTCTCTTGACTTAAAGATGATAAAAAAATTAGGGTAAACAAACGTGAAAAAATGTTGAGCTATCTTGTGCTGAGAGAAATCGAGAGCTGATAATCAATTCTCCCGATACCCAGTCAGATTGGAACAGCACCTTCGCATCTATTAGATTAAGGGGTTATGAGACCCCGCCACCAAAGAAAGTGGACATGGAATGCTGGATCCCCGCCAGAAACTGCGTCCACCAGTCATTGTCGTTGATTCGAGTAGCCACGGTAGGCACGGTATAGGTCTGAACAGGAGCCACGGTAGGAACCGTAGGGGTGGTCGTGACCGTAGGAGTGGTAGTTACCTGACGCGTCAACGTGATCGGAACATTTACATTAAACTGCTCACTTTGGAAATACCCCAAATCGAACAGGTTTAGGGAAGTTGTGAGAGTAGATCCATTCATAGTCAGAGTGAGGAATTTATCCCCGTCATATCCCTTATACACGTTATTTGTTATGTTCTCCCATCTTAAATCCTGTCGATTCAAGTTTTGTGTGTAGATTAGAAATGCGGCATTTCCGGTAACTCCGGCAGTTCCATCCGCATTAAATACAACTTTCACATCATACGAATAGAGAGGAGGTGCATTCGCAGAGGTAACCCATGTTCCAACTATCGGATCATTTGAATCTGCTGCAGCTCCACTACCTACAAAAAAAAACACAAATCAGAAGGAGAAGTAACACTCCACCAAATTTTTTTTCTTTTCTCATACTCTTAATTTAAGGAGGAAGTCCTATATAATACTTATCTATACAGTAATCAACCAGAAACCATGAGGCGGATTATGTGTGTTTTCTGGATGCCGGTGCTATCAACATCCATATTCGCAGGTACACCCATATCATGGGGAGAAGATTTGTTTCATCTGTTGCTCAGGCTTATGGTGACCTAACACATTGTGGACAAACCAGACTCATAGTGACATAATCATGTCAGAATTACATGAATGCATTCATATGCTGATATATTATGAATGTGTGGTGATGAATCCCTGCGCGTTTTGAGCCGTAAAAATCGATTTCCCACGCGAAATTACCCCCAGGTAGCAGCACAGAAACACGTTCGAAACCGAACGTGATCTCACTATGATCAGAGAAAATAGTTTGAGTGAATTTCCTTCAGACAGGAGATTCAATAATCGGAGTCGGGACAATGAATGGTTCGGTTAAGATCGTAACCGGGGTATTTGAAGCTCCGGACATAAACTCAGACGGGATCAGAGTGATCGTCAGCCTGTCGCCAAACAGTTCAAGGAACGCGGTATTAGAATCATACACTGCCTGATACTCGTTTGCATCAACATACTCCCAGGTCATATTCTTTAGTTCCTGTTTCTCAACGCCGTCAAGAGAATAAATCACGCTGATAGAACCGTTGCCATCTTTCAGGAAGTCCAGCATAACCTCATTAGACACATTACCTTCGATCGTACCATTCCAGAGTCCGATAAGTGCATCCGGTGAAGTCGGTGAACGCGTCATAGTGAGCTCATAATCGATATCAACGTTGGCAACACCCATTTTTTCCGGATTTATCGTCAGTGATATTGTATCTACATTCATAATAACAGAAATCGAACTATTTTCACTACTAAGAAGGAAGGTATTATCCTGCTCATATGCCCATTTCAGGTCTTGATCAATCTTTTTTGAGATACTTGTCAATGAAACGAGCCCTGTCAGTTCTGCAGTGCCATCTCCATTACATTCAAGCGTCAGATTATATGAAGCGATGGAGACGTTTCCTGAGGAGACCCAGGTACCACCTAATTTGTAGGGTGCTGTATTTGTACTTGCAATACAGCCAGAAGCACTCATACAGATAATGAGAGTTATAAGAACCCTGAAAAGAAGTTTATTATTCATAGCATCTATTTGTGAAAGAGAAAAATGTTAATACTTTTCTCTATTTGTATTGTTTAGACGTTCGGCTGCAGTTAATTATGTGTGATCTTGATCCCGGTGTTGTCGATTTTCGTGCTGACGGAAATCTCCAGGCCGATGGAATCGAGGATCGGTTTCATCTCCAGCTCGGTTTTTTCAGTGATCACACAGATCGACGGACCAACCGAACTCATAGCGACGAACTCGAGTCCGGCATGCCTGAGGGCATTCATGTGCTGATATATAATAAATGTGTGATGCTGGACCTCTGCACGCTTCGAACCCCTGAACTCGATCTCCCACATGATGTCTCCCATCTTGATAAGATCACCTTTTTCGATTGCCGGAATCATATCCATCATAATCATGTAGGCTTTGAGTTCCCGGTCACGGTAGTCAAGAGTCCGTGCACGGTTCATGAGAAGAGAGAACTCTTCAAGTCCGGCATTGCCGTCTTCGGCATGAATTATTGGCGTGATGATAAAGACGTTTTTGTCTTCGGCGAACGGGTGCTGGTAGACATGGGTCAGCTGATCTCCGAGAATATTCATGCCGCCGTAAATTGAGGTCGCCGCACCGACACCCGTCTCGAACCCGAACGCGATCATGCCCGGTTCATTGGTTTCTTCAACATAGTTGTAACCGATGAGTCTGCGAACGTTATCGTTGGTGAGCGGGCATCCCGTTGCTTCGTTCATGGCCGCTACGACCGCCGAGGCAATTGTACAGGTGGAACCAAGACCTACGTGTTCTTTTCCGTGATCACGGGTCCGGATGCTGAAGCCTCCGGTATATCCGGTAATCGCTTTGAATGCGGCAACAAGATGTTCGATCAGAAGAATACGTGGCGAGTCTATGATTGTTTCTTCAGGAGTGCAGGACACGGTCGCATCGTTATAGATCTGTAAAGCGAATCCAAGTCCTCCTCCTCCCGGCATGCCCGGCGAGAAGCGGTTCATATCCAGAACAGATAGATGGATACGCGATGGTACGGTGACATTGAATGATCCTTTTTGCGGAATTGGAGTTTTTACAACAGGAATATCTGTGTAAATGTGTTCTCCGGGACGAAAGGAGGTGAAATCATACTCGACAAAATCGAGATCTCCTCCTCTTATTTTCAGGATTGCCATGATGTTCTTCGTTAGATGATGCGGGAGAGATAATAATGGTTTTCATGCACGAGATCTGCTGAATTGATGATGTTTGAAAATAACAGGTAATATAGCATCATGCAGTTTATTACATAACATCAGATGGTAAGTTCGAGTGCAGGAAATGAAAACATACCGGCAAAAACCACAAGCCACACAGACATGAGCAGGATATTGAAGAGATATAGACGAACGATAGATGCGTATTCGAATACAACGAACATTCGATCCTCGGCTACATGAGAAAAAAGTCCGGACATATTTTTTTCCAACCAGGCAGAACAGATCGATGAAAAAAGAAGTGACGAAAAAGAGCCTGCAGAAAAATTTTCCAGATTGAGAAAAATACCTCTTTCATATCTTCGTTTTACGGCCCTTTCAAGACTCCGGCAATATGATCCATCATCCAAAGCATTACAACGTCTCAAAAGCCCGCTATGTCCCTGAAGCTGCACGACCCGAAAAAAGGACAGCACGAGATCCAGCAAATTATGCCGAAAATGATTGAAAATAGAAAAACCATTAAATCACGTTTAATTTTAAAATAAACTCCATTTTGAGCTTATTTTTGAATGCGAAAAACACAAAATTATTGCGCATAATAGGTATTATGCGCAATCATTATCTACCCAAAGCGCCAAGAGATAATCAGACGGAAATGGCACCCCCTAAACGAACCTTCAGCATCTGGATACCAAGATACCTCGGCAATCTGCAGACAAAAAACTATGCTGAGAACACTATCGAAGCGTACGGAAGAATCCTGAAACTTTTTGCAAAATATGAAACCTACCTGAAGGAGAACGACGGCGGCGTGCCGGAATCCTGTGAAGAACTGAACAATTTCGGTATGGGTGCAGAAATCAACACGAACTCCTATGAAATCGGGGATTTTTTTACCCTTCTGCGAAACGAACGGCAGTTAAGTCCGGCCAGCCTGCACCAGTATGACTCCGCCCTCAGCTCATTTTACCGGTACCTGATCAATCAGGACATCACCGAAGCAAACCCGATGACCAAAGTAGACCGGCCGAAAATCAAGGACCGGGAACTCAGATATCTGAAACACAACGAGGTGATGGATTTCATCAACTCGATTGAAAACCCGAGAAATGCACTCATTATCCGAACGATCTACGCCACCGGAATGCGTATCTCCGAAATATGCGGGATTTTAGCAGAACACATCGACTTCCAAGAAGAAACGATACGCGTCAGAGGAAAAGGAGGAAAGATCCGCATTGTATTCTGCGATTCAGACACTCTAAGTAAAATACGCGAACATCTTGATGGTAAAAAAAGCGGCCCGGTCTTCGAGGGAAGGAATGGAAACGCCATATCCCCAAGAACCGTCCAGCATATTTTCAACCTCTATGCCCCGAAAGGGATCACGCCGCATAAAATCAGACACAGTTATGCGAGCGAACTCTACAAACTTTCGCACAATCTCCGTGTCGTTCAGGAAAATCTCGGACACAACTCCATCCAGACAACGGAAATTTACATCCATACAGACATCGACGAGCGCAGAAAAGCGTACCGCAGCTACTTCCCGCTGGCAAACGGCGAATAATTCTCTCTTTTTTTCTGAACAAGTATTGTTCAATACCCAGCTTTGACCTCACATTTCCACACGAATGAACTTTCTCGACACTAGGAATAAACCATATGATGCGATATGAAAACTTAGTCATAATTCCAAACCGGCAAACCCTAAAATATACTTAGCACCCCTATATTCTGATAACAGCAATGGACGAATACGAACATCTCATTGAAGACACTCCTTCAGTGCAAAACGACCGCTTTGCCGAGGAAGACCGCAGCGAAGAGATAAACAAGTATCAGAAATTCAAAAAAGTTGACGGAGCCACCTATCGAAAAGTCAACGTCTTCCTCAGAAAAAGAACCTATATTACCGCCCGCGAGTGGGCGATCGCCCGCCTCTGTTCCGATTTCAAAACACCGTACGGCGCCGAAATGACATTCATAGGCGAACATCTTCCCGAACTCTGCCCGTTCATGGAAGAATCATACAGCCCCCAGGCCGTCAATCAGGCACGCAACTCATTCAAAAAAAAGGTCAGAAAATCCGGAGCGACCTTCTTCTACGGGGCGATGTGTGGATTTTTCACGCTGGATGAACTCGATGACATCCTCTTCGAATCAAGCGAAGTCGCCAGATTCCTGCTGGAGATCGAAGGAACATCCCTGGAGATCGATGATGAGATCGATATCGAGGACAAGATCAGCGAGATCATGCGTAAACTCGGCGAATCCGCAAACGTGCTTTTAAGCAGCAGACGCGGCGCATCCGAAAGCGATGAAGACGATGACGCATTATAATATTCAACCCACCTCTTTTTCTCAACCCTTATAATTATAAACCGCCCATTCTCTTACACAGACGGTTGTAAATATGGCATTCGAAAAACGCGAAAAGAAATATTTTGGTACAAATGGTGTCCGTGGAGTGACCGGGGTCGACATGACGCCGGTATTTGCTCTCAGTGTCGCCGAGGCATTTGGAACGATGCTTGGTGAAGGAAAAAAGGTGGGTGTCGGCCGCGATACCAGAACATCGGGACCGGCGCTGAGTTCTGCAGTCCGTTCCGGGCTTATGGCATGCGGATGCGATGTTGTCGACTTCGATGTGATCCCGACACCGGGCCTACAGTACCTTGTTCTCAATCACAAACTCGACGGTGGCGTAATGATCACCGCATCCCACAACCCGCCCGAGTACAACGGCATAAAAATTATCGAAGCAGACGGGACTGAAATGGGTGACGAGCGGACACTCGAACTTGAAGAACTCATGATCCAAAAAGGATTCGCAGTCTCCGCCTGGGACAAAGTCGGTGAATGCACGGAAGAACCTCTGGCACGTAAACTCTATATCGATTCAATCGTCGCACAGTTCCCAAAAGACTGCGGCAAAGGGATAACTATCGTCGTCGATCCGGGAAACGGTCCGGCAGCCGCCACCACCCCCGAAATCCTGCGCAGACTTGGATGTAATGTCCACACGATCAATGCAGAGTTCAACGGACTCTTCCCAGGCAGACTTCCCGAACCAAGCCCCGAAGGGCTTGCAAATCTCTCAGCCCTGGTCCAGGCGACCGGTGCGGCATTCGGTGTGGCACACGACGGGGATGCGGATCGGGCGATCTTCGTTGATGAAAACGGGACTTTCATGGATGGAAACATCACGTTTGCCCTGCTCGCCTCCTACTTCTGCGAGAAAAATCCGGGAGGTACAATCGTAACCCCAGTCAGCACATCCGGCATCGTCGAAGAAGTCGGCAAAAAATACAGCTGCACAACCACCTACACGGTTGTCGGAAGCATTTACGTGGCACGGACCATGCGTGAACTCATCGCAAACGGAGAAAATGTCGTCATCGGGGGTGAAGGAAACGGCGGGATCATTTATCCAAACCATCAATTCTGCAGAGACGGCGGGATGAGCGCGGCAACGATGCTTGGATTCGTGGCAGGAAAGACCGAGCCGCTTTCGAAGCTCATCGCAGAACTTCCGTCATTCACCATGTATCAGGAAAAACGAAAAACCGCTCAGGCAAAAGAGATCGTGATCCATATGAAAACCTACTTTGCTGACTGCCCGATTGATGACCGCGACGGAATGCGGATAACACGCGGCGGGGCGTGGGCTTTGATCAGACCATCCGGAACGGAACCGCTGGTAAGGGTCTTCGCCGAATCCCAGGATCCGGCAGAAGCGAAAACCCTTCTCGATGAAATTTTTGCCGAGATAAAACCCTATCTCGAATAACTTTTTTTGACTGTGGCAAGAACCTGTTGGAAAATCTCTTCACGATTTTCCTTGGTCACGATAATTACCTCCACATTCGGGTGTGACCGGACTTTATCCAGAAACGGTGTCTGCATATTTCTGACAACACCAAGAATTGGAACGGATCCGTTCAACGCAGACAATACAGCATTCTGAAATTCTACGGCATTCTTTTCAATAAACCCAAGCTCGTCCATTATGATCAGAGGAGAAGAGGAAGCCTCGTCAAGCAGACGCGAACCGACAGTATCGAATATTTCCGGGAAAGCAGTTATGCCGCGGCCAAAACCAAACCGGCGGGCAGCGATTCTGTTGGATGAGGGAGCTTCGTCCATTCCTAAAAGAAAGAGATCCGAACTTCCGTCAGGAAGAGGATCACCCCAACTTGTCCGAAACCCTCCGGGATTAATCCTGAGTTCATGTATTACTTTTCGAATGATAGTGCTTTTTCCCACCTGGATATCGCCGGTGAGGAAAATATGACCCTGCATATAGTAAAAAAAGGGTTACTGCGGTTTAGAGTTTTCGAATAACTATGACCGTAGCACCAAGAGTCAGTATCGCAATAAGAATAGAAATCAGAAGGGCAAGAACCGGGGTTTCACCTCCCTCCGGCACAACCGTGATCGTAATATTTGTACTTGTATTCTCCACATACCTGCCGTTCGCATCATACCTTTTTACTGCATAGGTGGATGTTCCAACAGGCATGTTTGCTGTGTCCGCAGCGGTGAAGACATGACCAAACTCATAGTTCGTATTGGCCGCCGGGTAAAGTGAACCGTCAGGATTCACAAACACTCTTGTCAAGAGACCATCAAACACATATTCTGCATCATCGGACGTGTAGGTGAAACACGTGATCTGATTATCGATATTGTATCTATATGCCGTTCCTGCGTCGGAAAGCGTCGTATCTATCGGCCGGGTCAATCCATACAGTGCCAAATACTCGCCTCTGGTCACGGTCACTTCATAGGGAGTCGTGTCAACTGATTTCGTCAGATTCGGCAAAGTGAGATAGTGTTTTGCGGGATCGGATCCTCTGAACTGTCGGCGTGTGTATAGATGACACGAAAATCAGACCCGGAGAAATCCGGATATGTGGTTAGCGACCCGTTCAGCGTTTTCGGGGTTCCATCGTCCGCATCTATCCATGCATAGGAGATCTCCCCGGTGTCATAATAGGTATACGTCGTTTTGTCACTATCCTCTAACCCTGCAAGAAGAATCTGAGCCAGTTCCACCTGGATCGTGGTGCTTGAACTGCCGAGATTGTACATTAGCAGAGTGTTTTCTGCAGAGTCAGGCGTGTCAAGCATCGTTCCTTCAAGAGCGTTAACCACCTCGATACCATTGTTCGGCTGCCAGATAGCGGGTATCTGATAACCGGCCAAACCTCCGGGGATCTGGAAGTACCCGGGGAACCAGTCAATATATGACCGCAGATCATTCTGCCGTGCATAGCTGATCACATTCTCGCGATTTTGATCAGGCCGGAACATGCCAAGCGAAGCATGCGTCAGACCACACGAAATTGGAAGTTCAATTGAATCAACCTGCACCCCGGTCCCGTTGATAAACCGGATATTGTTTCCGTTTTTATCCAAAACATCGACAACGATCCGGTAAACCCCTGCTGTGAAATCCTCGGTGTACGGGACAAGATTCCCATTCTCATCGGCTTCACTGTACATGCCGGAACTATTCTTGGTTACACCACCCTGAACCAGAGCAAGATAATAGCCCCACATTTTACTGACGAGGACCTTATTCCCTCCGTTTGCAGACCCATAGGGTTCAGTGATCGCCTCCACTGCCAAAATATCACCCCACTGCAGATTTTCAGGGACCATTCTCATATTGACCGAAGATGACGGAGTCCCGCCGGTCGTATCGACATGGCTCTGCAACGTTCGTATAACCTCGCCTTCCGTGTTGTAGACCCGCACGCGGACATCTGCCGGATCCCCGGTATTTGTAAAGCTACCGTACACATACAGATCACACATCTCGGCAAAATAGGTTTCATCTGCAGATGGCTGAAGGATATCCAGCGACACCTCGCCTGCTGCCGGAATGATAAGCAGGGCTGCTGTCAGAATCAATATCAAAAGAACAGAGTTGATTTTCAGGATATGGCACCTCGAAGAGAATAAATGATACTTGTACTGATGCTGTAATTATACCTTCCGGGCGGGAAAAAGCAAATCCAGCCAAATCCTTTATATTCTGGTCAGTTGAATTTACTTATATGGATATCTTTGCAACAGTCATTATGATCATTATTGCGGTCGTGATCTGCGCAATACTGTTTTTCATTCTGAGAAACGGACTCAAACTTCTGATCAACGCCGTATGCGGTGTCATTATCCTCTTTATCGTTTCCTGGCTGAATCTTGCGCCAATCGGTGACCTCTCAGTCGCACAAGTTATCGTATGTGCGGTGGGTGGCATACTTGGAGCAGCCATGCTGATTATTCTATCCTTCTTCGGAATCGTAATCTAAACTAAATTCTTATTTTTCGATGATGGAAACATTAAACTCTATCCGCTTCCCTGTCATCTCGATCGTGTAGTTTCCCTGCGTAAGGAATGTAATAACATCCGTCATGCCGGTATCATATAAACCGGCAAATCCCTCTATTGCCACCAAATTCCTAGATTCGTCATAAATCTTGATCTCACATCTCGCTTCCGGATCAGGATAGGTCACGTATACTGTTTTGTAAGTTGTATCTATGAGAATACCCTTTTCAATGATCTCTTTATCAACGATGACTTTTTTGACTGTGACATCAGGAACATAATAGTCAACAGACAATACTGTTACAGGCTGGATATTTACTGCTTTGAATGTTGTGTTCCCATAAACCGAATAATATGGATACGATATATGATCAAAGTAGAGAAGCGTGGCATTTCCATGAACTGTTGCGATACATTCAGGCTGGAATATAAATGACGGGTCATCGACGTCATATACCCTGCCAACAGCCGAACACGGCGTGATGTTTGTCGATGTCTGAGTTGGAACAATAGGTACGGGAGTGACAGTTTCATTAAGTACAATGGGCTCCGCATACTGCTGCGGAAAAAAACCAATAGAACTCGTCATTATCAGCAAAACACCTACAAGAGCAACCAAAACAGCAGTTAAAAGCAGAAGCACCGGCGGTGTGAAAAATCCACCCTTCCTCCTTCTTTTTCTCAGAACCGGATCATTTAACCTTGATTGCCCGGAACTTCCGCTCTTCTGAACCATAGATGATATTAGATTGTTTCTAATGTATTAATAAGATGTTTATGAAGGCAAGCAGCAAAAAAGTGGATTTTATTTGATCGGCGAGTGAAGCGTAAAAAGCCCGGACTCGTCATACTTGATCAGTTTAGCCGTCTTGGTGATAAGCCCGCGGGATTTCAGAAGAACAAACGGCATACGGTATGGCCTCATATGATCGTTATCCGGGAACTCCCTGAACATACATGCTACCCCATCGGCAAAAACCTCGGAAAAACCGAATTTACTGGAAAAAACATTCGTCAGGCCTGAATTGACATGCAGAATCGTGGTGGCCCCTGTTGAACGCAGTGATGAATATACCATATTCAGATCGGTCGATCTAAATCCCGTCGACGTGACAAGCGTCTCCTCAAGGACCGAGAATGGGTTTACTACAACACGGCTCACACCAAGTTCCTGAATCATAATTGCGACATTGTTACCGAGACGTGAGGAAAACGTCAGAAAAATTTCCGGAGGCAGCTGTACAATATAGATATCCTTATTGATCCGGTCCCTCATGTCAGGATACATCGATAGGAATGTACTTGTCAACTGCTCCACTGGATTGAACAGACTGATGTACATCACTTTCTCATCGTTGAGAAGGCCTTGATACAAATATTGAAGAGAGAACATCGTTCTGCCGGTACCAGTCTCACCTATCAGAACGAAAACCGATCCCTTGATGAAACCTCCGCCGATCATCTCATCCAGCCCGGGAATGCCGGAAGGAATCATTACTTTTGACTGCTGATCGTGATCCATTTTATGCAACTCTCCTGAGATTGGAGATCTCAAAGCCTGTTTCCGGGGCTATCGAAACGTTATAGGTAGCAATATCTCTTGATGAAAGAAGGGGAAGAACACCAGCAAACTTTTCAATATACATCTGTCGCTGCCTCGACATGGATTCCTGACTTTTCTGCCACACGAGACGAATGATCGCATCAAATGAATTGCCGATGGATATCTCCATTCGTTCCTCGAGAATACCTGCTGTCAGCAACATTATGACGGTGATATTGCGTTTTTTTGCCGCACGGGAGAGGCCGTATATCAAAAATATCAGATTACGCCACTTTTCGAGGTCACTGAAATACGGAAGATACGGGGTCAGCGAGTCGATATACACCATGGTATTTTCAGGTGCAGTCTCCACCATCCCTGCGAGATAGGCAAGACCGCCGTAATCATCATACGGCGGCAGATCCATAAGATGCTCCGAGATAGTCTTCTGGGAGTACCAGGAAAGCGGAACGATGGATCTTGCAAAATAAACATCGCCCATGTCCATATGGAATACGCATTTGTCCAGCAGTTCCCCTTCGAAATCAATACTATTCAGGAAGCTGAACTGATGCTTCATCATGTTGATGAACTGATTTCGGGAAGTCTTTGGCGTAATATAATATATCGCATCGGGCCGATTGGTATTTTTTATCGGAGTAATATCTCCTGTAACCTCCCGTCAGTAATTTACCAAGGACGTAAAGAGGAATTCGGGCCCTCCCGCACCAGGCTCGGTGATGAGTAATATCGTTGACCCGATTGGAACGCCGCCACCAAGTATTTTATCAACTGAGGGTATGTACGTCGGAACACGAACCATTGTATGATCGTCTGACATATATGTGATTGATACTATCTGCACGAATAGGGATATAATTAACCCCTATTCAGCCAATTACCTGCATACTATCTATGCGCATCTTCGGAACGACGGCGCCGTCAAACGTCTTAGTTTCAGCAGAGATGTGCACACCACTTCTGAGAATATCGAAGACGTTTCCAGAAATCATCGCTTTTTTCACCGGACGGACAAATTTCCCGGACTCGGCAAAGAATGCATTAGCCACTTCCACCGAAAATTCGCCGGTAAGGGAGTTTGCCGTATGCGCTCCGATAACCTCGCGAACAAACAGACATGGTTTGTCCATGACATCAGAGACCGGTGCGGCTATCCGAAGACAGTGCGGGTGGATATACGTCGCTCCGTTTCCGGCACGGTGGGCATGTCCTGTCGAGACCGTTTTTGCCTGCGATGCGGTCTTTACATCATACATAAATGAAGACAGCACGCCGTTTGTGACGATAGAAAGGTCGGAGGTCACGGTTCCTTCAGAGTCGAACCTCTTCCATGCAGAACCTGCAGTATCCATGGGAATGTCCGAAATCGAGACCGAAGGGTGCAGAACATCTTCACCCAGTTTGCCGGCAAAAACCGATTTCCCGGAGAGAACGTTCTTTCCGTTCACGGCCTCGGTAAAGAGGTCGAGAATGAGTGATGCGACGACATGTTCGGAGAAGACGACGTCGTATTTCTTTGTCTCGACATCCGCACCGTTTCTGGAGGCACTTGCCCAGAAGGTGGTTTCTTCACCGATTTTTTCCGGATTGATTCGGGCCAAAAACGGACTCGAGTCGTAATCATATCCGGTCGAGTTCTCGCAGATGGCGTCCATCCCAAGAGAAATGCCGGAGATCTGGCGTGTGTAATGAACACCGTTCGAGTTGGCGATAACTGCCGTTCCTGTCGAAAGGGAAACACCTCCGGTAACCACCCGCGCCTCGGGATGCGTGGCGGCACCGGCATTCATTCGTTCCAGATACTCGGCAGCAAGATCAGGCGTCACAGTAATATTTTTGTCAAACGGATCCTTACCCTCCGGCAGCACGGATTTTGCCGGGAAACCGGTCCAACCGGGAACCGGTTCTGAAAGTTTGGCCGACGAAATGGCCACGTCAAGGCAGTCCTTCCACCGTGTGGCATCAGAGGTCCCGGATATTCCAATGCGGTTATCCTTAACAACCCGGATATAGATGGACTGGCCCGCATGTTCAAAGACCGAAGAAACGGCCATCTCCCGCTGTTCAAGTGAAATGTCGGTGTAATCCAGCATGAAGACTTCCACTTCATCGGCATTTTTCTCTCCGTAGGAGAGAATTTTTTCGATGTCGAGATCAGACACTGCCGCCACCTCCAACCAAAGCCTCGGTAAGATACACATGGGGAGCTCCATCCGATACCGGAACAGACTGGCCTTTCCCACACATTCCCGAAGACATTTTTCGTTCTTTGCCGCACAAAGCGATGTTATGCAGCACCGAGAGAATGTCCCCTGAGAGAGAGACGTCACGAATCATTTTTGTCGTTTCTCCATTTTCGATCAGATAGCCGTATTTTGCATTAAACTGGAAGGCCCCCCGGCCTGGATCGACCTGTCCCCCTCGTGATCCGATCAGAAGAACGCCTTTCTTGCATTCGGCAATGATCTCGTCATACGAGGCATCGCCTTCTTTGATGTAAGTATTACTCATACGAACCAGAGGCTGCATTCCAGGTTCGGCTCTCGCATGACCCGCGTCACCGGTCTCCGGACCAACGGCGGCCAGGGTCTCGCGGGAGTGCATATATTTGTGCATGATTCCGTTTTTGATCAGTTCTGTCGGCCCGCAGGCAACGCCTTCAGCATCGAACGGCTCATACCCGTATCCGTGCATGGAAGGGTCGTCGATGATGGTGACGAGAGATGAACCGACCTGTTCTCCCAATTTGCCGGCAAGAACGGACACACCATCTCGTACGGCGTCTCCTTCGCTTGCATGACCGACCGCCTCATGAGCAAATACGCCGCCGATCGCAGGGTCAAGAACGGCAGGCATGCGCCCGCCTGAGACGACGGATGCATCCAGAAGTTCAACAGCGCGTTTAGCACACTTTTCGCCGTAGGGAATATACTCTTTTAATGAAAGTGGGCCAACCACCGCTTCCTGCTCATAGTTCATCTGCATATCGGATCCGCGGTTTGCTACCGCCGAGATGGTGAAGAGTGTACGGCATACCGAAGAGGTTGCCGAGTAATCATTGCAGTCTTCAAAGATGACATCCTGATACTGCTCAGAGTAACGTGCAGAGGTGTTGCATATCTCCGGAATTTTTGCAGACTCTTCGAGAAGCAGAAGCTGCGCGGCTTTTTCCTCAAGAGGGGTTTCTGCCTGTTCCTTTGCAGAACACACCCAGGAACGCGGGGATCCAAGCGGCACATCGGCGATGTCGGCATGGACGCCGGCAAGACGTGCCGAGGCTGCGGCTTTTTGGATGCAGGCGTCTTTCGATTTTTTATCGTCCATATCGATGGATGAAGCACAGTAGTATCCCCAACCATTTTCGCCTAAGACACGGAAGAGAGCCTTCCCATAAAAGGAAGATCCGGCATTTTCGATCACCCGGTTTTCCGTCTGGATGGATGTAACTGTCCCCCGAACATACCGAATGTCGTAGTATCGTATTTTTTCCATGATTTTCCAAGAATACTATTTGGTCCTGAAGAATAACATATCTTCTGCTATTTCTGGCGGCACGGGTTTGTAAAAAAGAAAAAAAATCAGGAATCTATGACGTCGGCATCGAATACGTCTTCCTCTTCTTTGAGGATTGGGACTGCCTTATCAAAAACGATCTTCTCGTCCTCCGGCGGTTTCATCTCAAACGTGATGAGTCCGACGACTGCGTTTCTGGTTGCATACGGATCAAGGATCGGACCGAACTTTATCACTTTGGTTCCTCCGGCAGATATGATGATGGTATGTTTTTTGATTAAGATTGCATCGATCTTATAGAAATGCACTTCTTTGTATGAACCTACACCCGACATCAGACAGATTCTCCTAGGCGTAAGATACAGACGAGGACGATTCTGTCTCACCAGTCCCGAGATGAGAATTATCAGAGCAATCACGCCTGACACTGCTGATACGAGGATACGAAGCAGGAGATCGGGCGATATGAGCCAAAGCGGAAGATACGGCAGCAACGCAGGAAGAAGAGCGATGAGAGGCGCCGTGATCCAGATCAGTACCGCAATCACTGCAAAGATGAAGAAGAATATAATATATGGAAGCAGATACGACCCCTTCCGGCGGTCTTCCCAAACTATGCCTTCATTGAACAAATATTTCGTCATAGCATCACGTAAATGAAATAAAATACGACGTGGTGATAGATATACCGTAGGTTATTTACGCAGTATATAGGGATACTGACAGAACAAACGTCCAACTCTGGCTGTTTTTCTTCATGCAGATGAAACTATGTCAAAACGGCGTGATCCAATATAATCAAAAAAGAAGGGGGATGAACTTCACGCTGCAATATTGTCAGCAGGCATCGGCATTTTTGGAATGTCCATATGCTTGCCGATCTGGAGAAGTTTTTGTTCGAATGCCGCTTTATCCTCAGGAACGAGAGCGTACCTGAGTACTTCTTCGATTCTGGTCACCGGGATAATAGTAACCATATCGTTGTACCGTTCTTCGATGAGAACATCGGCAAGGTTCGACTGCGGGATAATGATAGTGCGGATCCCGGCCTTTGCGGCTGCTTCAATCTTGTAGGTGACGCCTCCGATAGGAAGAACATCCCCACGGACCGACAGAGAGCCGGTCATCGCCACGTCCTGCCGGACCGGGATGTTTTCAAGCGCACTAATTACCGCCGTCGCGACGGTCACTGATGCCGAATCTCCCTCGACACCGTTGTATGTTCCGATGAACTGGACATGGATATCGACTTTACGAATATCGGTTCCGGAGAACTTCTTGATTAAGGCGCTCACGTTCTTGATTGATTCCTGAGCGATCTCCTTCAGAAGACCGGTCGCGATGACCATGCCTGCTCCCTGAGATGGAGTGACCTCGGCCGTGATCGGAAGAACCGAGCCGGCATCATTGCCGACAACGGCAAGTCCGTTTACCCTTCCTACAAGATTTCCGGAAACGATCGTCAGGTCATAATCCCGGGTCCGGCGGATGTACTCGTCTGAAATCTGATCTTCAACGGATCTTGCAATCTGTTTTGCCGAGACAACGTGGTGCACAGATGTAACCGGGGAACCTTCCTGCATGGCAAGATCTCCGGCAACACGGACGAGACCGCCGAGATCTCTCAGCTTCACCGTCAGGTGGCCTTTTCTGCCGGACCGGCGTTTTGCCTCGCGAAGGATCACGGATACTGCCGATGGATCGTAATGCGGGATCTTCCCGTCGTTTTTAACTTCCTGCGCTACGAACCTGACGAGCTTTGCCCGGTTCTCAGGCGTATCATTCATGGTCTCGCTCATATAGACCTCGTATCCGTATCCGCGGATACGGCTCCGGAGAGCAGGATGCATATGCTGGACGGCATCGAGATTTCCTGCTGCGATCATCAGGAACCGGCACGGAACCGGCTCTGTTCTGACCATGGCTCCGGAGGAACGCTCGGACTGACCGGTGATCGGGAACTCCCCTTCCTGAAGAGCTGTAAGGAGACTCTGCTGGGAAGAAAGTTCGAGGGTGTTCATTTCATCAATGAACAAAACACCCTTGTGCGCCCGGTGAATTGCTCCGGCCTCAACGCGGTCATGGGCAGGGGTCTCGAGACCTCCCGACTGGAACGGGTCGTGGCGAACGTCGCCGAGCAGGGCTCCCGCGTGGGATCCGGTCCCGTCCACGAACGGTGCGGTCGAGTCGGGTTTGTTGGAGACAATGAGTTTTGGAACCATCGCAGTTTCTTTCGGCATGAACGACCGAAATGCCATGAAGATAAAGGCCACGGCAACGATACCCATCAGAAGCTGACCGGAGATCAGAGCGATCCCAAGAATACCAATGACGAGGATGAGAAGCATCGTGTTCTTCGAGGATGCACGTTTGCGTGCCTCTTCTTTGTGGGCCGCAACAATCTCTTTTCCTCTGCCCGCTGGAACCACACGGATGATCGGATTATTATTATCCTCGGGATTCGGGTAGGTTAAAATGTCCTGCATCTCCTCTTTTGGGAGGAGTTTGGACATGGCCTTAGCAAGCATCGACTTGCCGGTACCGGGGCTTCCGATCATCATGACGTGCCTGCGCTGCGTGGCGGCTTTTCTGATAACATCCACTGCGTGTTCCTGACCGATGACTTGATCAATCAGAGACGGGGGGATTTCAAGATCCGCCGTGGTGTCAAACCGAACGCCTCCAAAAATGTCGGCATCATATCCGTCAGAGGCATACACCTCTTTCACGGGCGAAGTATCTTGCGCCGGGTTTACATCCAAAACCGTCCCCATAACAGTTTCTTCAGTTTTTTGTCCCGGATTATCCTCATGTTCCATATTGTGTTCCATACCTCAATTAAAGATGCTAATATTTGTACTTGATTATGCTTTAAGTAGTTTCAGTATGAGATAGTTGTTAGAGTCTTATCATGAAAGTAGTTTATACCGAAAAGAGTCAGGTTCTCGCGGCACGCACGGCGCAGAAACTCGGCTGTCGTCTATCTGAAGTAAAATACACTACATTCCCGGATGGTGAGCAATCCATACGCATAATGGATGATGATGACCAGATGATAATCATTGCAAGCACGGTCGATCCTGAGTCGACTCTGCAGGCCATTCTCCTGCTCGATGCCTGCGAGGGAAAAGAGACGACGCTTGTTCTGCCATATATGGGATACGCACGACAGGACAAGAAGTTCAATGACGGCGAACCGATCTCGGCACGGGCCATGGCACGGGCCCTTTCGACCGGCGCAGACAGAGTCTTTACCATCAATATCCACGACACCTCGATTCTCGAACATTTCCGCTGTCCTGCAAAAAATCTGACGATCGCTCCGGAGATCGGGGCATACATCGGCACGATGGCACTGGAAAATCCGCTGATCCTTTCTCCCGACGAGGGGGCATGGGAGTTTGCCAAAGGAGTGGTGGCGGTTGGAAAATGGGACTGTGATCACCTGGATAAGACGCGGCTCTCCGGATCGGAAGTTACAATGGCCCCAAAACACCTGGAAGCGGTAGGAAGAGACTGTATCATCGTGGACGATATCATAGCGACCGGAGGATCAATGGCAAAGGCTGCCGGAATGCTTCTTGAACAGGGGGCAACCTCGGTCCGGGCCGCGGGTGTTCACGGCGTGTTTGCATCAGGCGGATACATCAAACTTATGCAGGCCGGCCTTGCCGACATTGCATCCTCTGACACGATCGAACGTGCCTCAAGCAGGATCACGGCATCGGGTGTCATCGCAGACGCCGTACGTAAATGAAATATATTCTGGATTCACCCTATTTTTTCGGGGATTATACGCTTGACGGGGAATTGTTTACCACACCGGAAGTGGTCGGTGAACTGAAGGATCTCGCATCAAAGATGCGGTTTGAGATTCTGACCGAAAATGGTCTCGTGACGACCGAACCGGAGGCCGAACATGTGTTTGCGGCGACGAATGCCGCACTCAAAAGCGGGGACGCCAGAGTTCTCTCCGACACGGACATCTCGGTCATTGCTCTTGGTCTGACGCTGGAAGGCACGGTGATTTCTGACGATTTTGCCGTACAGAATGTCTGCCGGCATCTGAAGATATCAAGTAAAGGTATCCTGCAGAGAAATGCCAAAAAACGGGTGTGGAAAAAAATTTGTTCCGGGTGCGGGGCAGAGATCCCGGCAGACGAGGAAGACTGCCCTATCTGCGGCTCGGCTCCAATCCGGCGCGGGACGGAAAAAGGAAAACGAAGGTAAAGAATATTTCAGATAAGCCTTCTTCTGATAAACCAGGATACTTTTGCGGCAAGGTTGTGCAGTCCCTCGGTGTATTTTCTTCTGGAGTAATGGATCACCGGATCAAGTATGCTGAGGTTTCCTTTCTCGTCTATGACCGAAACTGCCCCGTGACCGCAGCATAATCTGAGCCGCTTCCCGTTTTCTCTTAGTTCAGCATCAAGCTCGACCGCAAGTCTGGTCAGTTCGGCCCTTTCCTGTCGTCCGATCTCGCTGTTGATATTGACGGAATTGATAAGGTAATCCGGGATCGACCCATAGACCAATCGCCAGGGAGTAAGCGAGGTAAAGTTCAGGGTGGCATCACTCGTAAAGAGCAGACCTTGTGTTGGTTCATAGAAAAAGAGCTGCCCAGCAAGATGACCACCGAGACTTTGCCATACCTCGAAGGTAAGTCCGGCAAATGTGACCGTATCGATGACCGGAAAGATCCCTCGCATCTTCAGCGGCTCGGTTTTGGAAAGGATATACTCTTTCGGATATGCCAGCTGGGAAAAGGTGTTTACTGTTGTTGTGTAAACATGCTCAAGCAGCAGGAGATCATTCGTGGAGGCAAAGGAGCGGGAACCATTCTCAAGAAGTTCTTTGGTAATCGGATGAACAAACGGCGGAACTGGCAGCAGCCCGGTAATTCCCACATGATCGGCATCCCCATGGGTGCAGAGAACATGCTTTACATCGGAAAAATCGCCAAGGCTGAAATCGGCGAGCGTGTGTACCCAGTCGGCATAATTGACCCCATATCCGGCATCGATGAGCAGTTTTCCGTCACTTGTTTGGAACAGGTGGATACATCCACCGCCAGGCGGCTGCATCGACCAGAGAACACAGGTGTCTGAGAGAACAATCTTCTGGTAATCGACATAGAAATTTTTCCCGGAATTTCCATAGAGGTACAGACCTATACTCTGCATGACCCAGAGAACCTGTTTGGGGTCTTTCCCCATTGAAACAAGTTCCTGTACGGCCGCATCTGCATCAAGGTAGAACTGCTTTTTTTCAGCATCGTTGAACGTGGTGAGATATGGCATGACTTTCTTCTGAAATGATTCAGTCACATATTTTGCCGACATATCTTGATGAAAGATTGGACTTTTCACTTTTAGTAGGTTTCCCATAATTTCTGCCGGATGAACATGCTTTTCAGCAGATGTTCTTCACAAAAGCATATATGCGGAAAAGGCGATTATTTCTCATATGTCTTCCTTAGAAGAGCTCATGGCAAAAGCAAAAGACCTTCATGCCGAAGGCCACTCATCCGGTCAGATCGCTGACGAACTCAGCCTCTCGGTCGATACGGTCACCTGGCTTCTGACGCAGGGAAAGGCCGGGATCGCGGCACCGAAAGATGTACATATTGACTGGACGAACGTCAGTTCGAACACCACACTCCTTGGTGGAATCTCATCCATGATGCTGGCCCATTTTGAGGCAGCAAACGAAGAAGAGGAAGGAGTCGACGCCGTTATCGGAATATCCGTATCGGGTGTGCCCCTCGCAACGATGATCGCCACAGAAGACGGACTCAATCTCGCCATATACCATCCGTCAAAACACAATCCGGAGGGGAAAATCGGATCGATATCCGGGAACTTCAGCAAAGTCTCCCAAAAACGCTGTTTAATTGTGGACGACTGCATCACAACCGGCAACACTCTTACGGAGATCGTAAATTATCTGCGCCGCCACAAAGCCACCCCGGTTGGCATCTGTGTAATCTTTGATAAGCGCGGTGTCAAGGAAATAGAGGGCGTTCCAGTCTACTCGCTGTTTACAATTAAACGTATCGAGTGAAGAGTCAATAACCAATACAACATATTTATATAGAAGTCCAATCCACTTTTTTAACATATTAGTACAGGAGAATAACGATTATGGCAAACAACTCAGGTCAGCAGGTCGTCATTTTACGTAATAACGTAGAACGCGTTCCGGGACAGGAAGCACTTCGCTCCAATATCATGGCAGCAAAAGTCCTTGGCAATACAGTGAGAACAACTCTTGGTCCCCGCGGTATGGACAAGATGATGGTTACCCAGGGTAGCGACGATATCGTCATCACCAACGACGGAGCAACAATCCTGCACCAGATCCATGTTGAACACCCGGGTGCAAAACTTGTCGTCGAAGTGGCTGAAACCCAGGACAATGAGTGCGGTGACGGCACTACGACCGCAGTTGTGATGGTCGGTTCGTTTATGGAGCAGGCAGAACACCTGATCGACAGCGGTGTCCACCCATCCGTAATTGCAAAGGGATACAACCTTGGTATGCTCAAGGCGCTCGAACTCCTCGAAAAACTTGCGATCGATGTCACCCCGAAAGACAAAAACATGCTGAAACTTATCGCTAAAACTGCGATGACCGGAAAATCCATCGAGAATATTATGGATCAGGCATGCGATGTTGTTGTCGAGGCGGTTTCCGGTGTTGTAGAAACCTCCGGGAAAAAGACGCTGGTCAACGAAGACGACATCCTTGTCAAGACAAAACGCAGCGACACGATGAGCGCCGAACTCATCAAAGGTGTGATGATCGATAAAACCAGGCTTGACTCACTGATGCCGAAAAAGATCAAAGGCGTCAAAGCAGCCTTCATTGCCGGTCCGCTTGAGATCACCAAGACCCAGACCAAATCCAAGATCAAGATCACCTCGGCTGAACAGCTCTCGGCATTCTCCGCTGCAGAACGTGCAACCCTCAAGGCAATGGCAGACAAATTTGCTGCGAACGGCGTAAATGTCGTCCTCTGCCAGAAAGGAATCGCCGACCCGGTACAGTATTACCTTGGCGAACACGGCATCTATGCACTTGAGTTCGTTCCGGAAAAAGACTTGAAATATGCAGCAAAAGCACTTGGCGGCCAGGTCATCAACAAACCCGAAGACCTCGCTCCGGAAACCATTGGAACTGCAGGCAAACTCGAGATGCTCGAAGATCTCGAGATGACCAAACTTTCAGAGTGCAAAAACCCCAAGGCGGTCACCATCCTTCTCCGCGGCTCCTCCCAGCACCTTGTCGATGAACTCGAACGTGCGATCGAAGATGCAAAACGTGTTGTTCAGGACGTCATCGAAGACGGTTCCTACACAATCGGTGGCGGTTCTGTTGAGACCGAACTTTCCCTCAGACTCAGAGAATATGCAGCAACCGAAGGCGGCCGTGTCCAGCTCGCAATTGAAGGCTATGCAAAGGCATTCGAGATCATCCCGAAGACTCTTGCAGAAAACTCCGGCTTCGACACCGTTGACAAAGTCATCGACCTCCGTCAGGCACACGCGATGGGCCAGAAGTATGCAGGTCTTGATGTGTTTACCGGTAACGTCGTCGACATGAAGGAACTTGGCGTTGTTGAACCGAAGAGAGTCAAACGCCAGGCAATTCAGAGTGCCTCGGAGACTTCCATGCTTCTCATCCGCGTTGATGACATGATGATCTCCAAAGGCGCCGGCCAGATGTAAATCCGGCCACCAATCCCATATATTTTTTACATTCAAACACGTATGCTTACTACGCGCATACCATAACGTATCGTATAGACACCTGCCGAGGTAGTCTAGTCCGGAAGGGCGGTGGCCTCGAAAGCCACTGGTGGCGACACCTCGGGAGTTCAAATCTCCCCCTCGGCGTTCTTTATTTCCTCTTTTAGCTTATTTTATCAGAGATCTCAACTTTCGGGAAGCAGTATCCCCACGAGTTAACGAAGTTAATAATATTTACAAAATCAGGGTTTTCAAAATAAAATCCAAAAAATTAACCAGAAAAAATATATATTGAAACTTCTCATTCTCAAGTATACTCCATTAAACGAGGTAAACCAGATATTCGGAGGTAAAGATGGACTCATACGCGATCCAAAAAACAGCGAAACGAGCTTTACCGTTATCATCACGAGTCCACAAAATCTCACATGGAAACCACTTGATTCAGATGGAATCAGTATCATCGAGAATGACTGTACAACCGATGAGAACGGACGAAATTATATATGGACCGTAGAAGTGGAAAAGCCCGGCACATATGAATTTCGAATCCTGCATCAGAGCGGCGACGGAGTTTATAAGAAACTCGTTATCCCCCTGATTTCAGCCACTTAACCCTATTTTTGGATAATTTGACCAAAACGATAAACGCGATCCTTTAAAGTATTTCTTCAATCATACAGATAGGTATGTCTGTCGTAGAATCCGGAGATACGCTGCAGCTCCACTTCATCAGTAAACGTCCGGACGGAGAGATATTCGAGAATACCCGAACTAAGGAGCCGGTCACCGTTATTATCGGGAAAAAACAGATAAACCCGGCATTTGAAGAGGCATTAATCGGAAAGAACGAAGGAGAAACGGTGACCGTGGTTCTTCCTCCGGAAAAAGCATACGGCAAATATCTGAAGCGTCTGGTTCTTTCGATAAAACGAAAAAAACTCAAACTCGAACATGTTCCAAGTCCCGGAGATATCATCACGGTAGAAGTCTTTGACCGGCCGTGTCGGGTCACGGTTGTTGATGTGACGGATACGAAGATCACCGTGGATGCAAACCACCCGCTTGCAGGGGAAACACTGACATACGAAATCACCATAGTCAAGATCGTGAAACATGACTGAACTCAATAGGATTTACGACATGGACTGTGTCGATGGCATGAGTATATTAACGCCCGGCATGGTCGATGTGATCGTGACCTCACCCCCATACAACATCGGCAAAGCCTATACGACCTACGACGATATGATCCCGCGAAATACCTATCTGAAATGGATGGGGACGGTTGCCGAAGAGTCATATCGCGTTCTTTCGGATCACGGTTCCTTCTATCTGAACGTCGGCGGGAGCCTGAAAGACCCCTGGATCCCTATTGATGTGGCGCAGGCATTTAGGGAACAGGGATTTGTTCTTCAGAATATGATCCACTGGATCAAATCCATTGCACTCCCAGATGAGGGAGTGGCAATTGGACATTACAAACCGATAAACAGTAAACGATATCATAACGACTGTCACGAATTTATTTTCCACTTCACGAAAAACGGTACAGTGCAGATCGACAGACTCGCAACCGGCGTGCCGTATCAGGATAAGAGCAATGTAAACCGGTGGGGAGGGGAAAAACGCGATCTCAGGGACAGAGGAAACACCTGGTTCATACCGTATGAAACGATCCGGGAAAGCCGGCCGCATCCCGCAACCTTTCCGATTCAGCTTCCCATGATGTGCATAAAAGATCACGGATTGGATAAATGCCGGTTGGTGATGGATCCGTTTATGGGGATTGGAAACACGGCAATAGCCGCGATTCGCCTTGGGGTTCCGTTTATCGGATTCGAGATCGATGAGAGTTATAGAAAGATCGCCAATGAAAGAGTTTCGGCAGAACTTCGCAGGTAATCGAAAAATCAGGATTGGAGTCACTGAAAATACATCATCTTAAGATTCCTAGGATCTGTCTGATGACGGGATGACATTTGGTTCGCACCCAGAAAAAGAGGGGAGGGTTTGGGGCTGCATATTGCCGGATGCAACCGATTCATCCGTTTGGGTAATGAGTCGGATCCTTTCGACTCCCCCGACATCTTCGATTACCCGTACGGTGTCCGATGGGACGTACGATACCCAGTCATCCCCTGATTTTACCAGAGAACACCACTCTTCGCTTGACAGCACTTTATGAGGACAAAGTCCCGACGGACATACGACATGCCTGCCTGCTTCCAGAAACAGCTGAGAGATCAGCGGATTGGAGGTATAGATCATAGTTACCGGGGGACACATCGATACCACATGCGAAACCCATAATGAATTTCGCTTAACATCCTCAAGCGGGATGATATATATTGGGATATCAAGACTTGTTAGGTCCCTCGAGATCATTAAAATCCGCTCTCCTGCTGTAAACGGATGGCGAACGGTATGGCTCATTTGCGCACTGCCGATGCCGATGACCAATTCATCGACCTCCTCGGCAATTTTTTGAATGAAAGCTTTATGCCCGTTATGATAAGGCTGAAACCTCCCAACATAAAGTCCACGTATCATGCACCGATTACCAGAGGGCTATCCAGAGATTCCAGAAGACTCAATACGGACAATGCAGCGAGATAACTGGTTGCCGGATTTTCCGGAGCCGGTAAATTTCGGATCCGCATATATGCATTGCCGAACTCCCCCTCGAAAAATATCTCATGCATATTTTGTTCTGCTTTCGGATCAACCCACAGTTCGACATCGGCTTCCCTTCCGCATGCAAGCGAGAGAGAGATGGCAACATTCGTATTTTTCGGATACAACGCTACACAGTCACGGGCTTTTCCGGCAAAAAGACATTTGAAGACAGATTCATTTGAGTTAAGAGAACGGGAAGGTTTTGTCGTTTTCAAAAAAAGCTTATCGACCAGGGAGATTTTCCCGACACGGACATTGTCCAGACCCATAATGGCTCCTGATGGAATATGGATCCTTCGATGAAGTTGTTTTGCGGTACTCAGCAACTCTTTTCGAAACACGTCATCTGCAAGTGCCCCTACGCTGAGAAGGATCAGATCCTTTCCTGCAAGCAGAACTTTCTCTGCAAGTTCTTTTACGGCATCAATCGAAGCAACTTCCACAACGATATCAAGCGGCTCACGCAAAAATGCATCGATATCGGAAAACGGTTTCACCCCGTATTTTTCAGAAAATGCAGCGACCCTCCCGGGAATAGAATCGTAGGCGGCGACAATTTTGAATGAGTTTTGCCGTTCGGCTAAAATTGATCCGATATTACCACAGCCGATAACCCCAACTTTCATTGGACTTGAGTATATAGGAGTCATAATTTATTTTTCACCGATTATGAATAAAAGAAAAATGAGCGAGGTTTTAGCGCTCATTTTGGCCCTTTCCTGGCGGAAAGAGAGGTTTTACCTAAGAGAAATTTGACAGACACATTCAGTTTTGAGATTTTTTATTTGAAGTAGACCCCTACATCTTTAAGACCATTGTTCATTGCAAGGCTAATTACAAGCGGCGTAATACTTTCAATTACCCCTGCAACTTCCAGTGGTCCCGCATCAAGCGGCTTGAGTTTCGAGACGCTGGAAACCAGGTCCATGACGACCTTTTTTGCTTCCTTGTCATCTCCGCAGACACAAACGCTGTAGTCAAGTTCTTCATCCAGTTCCATCCACTTTCCTGATGCAACATTGTTGAACCCTGTACAGAGTTTTGCAGACTCAGGCAGCATCTTTTTTACTGCAAGGGTTGCTGATCCTTCCGCCGGGCGATCGGGCAGGAAGTATTTTTCTTTCGGGAACCGAAGCATCGGGTTGATAAGCGAGACGACGATCTTGTTCTCAAATGCCGATTTCCCGATTCCTTCGATTGTTGACTCGATTTTGTCAAAAGGAACTGAGAGAATGATGATATCAGCATCACAAACACTTGAATTCGTCCCCCCGTTCAGACACCTCCGGTACAACAGCGGTCATTGAGACAGCAGGTAACTCCGTCTGCAGCAACAATCGCTTTTGACGGGTCACGGGATCCAATTGCTACATCGAATTTTCCACCGATACAAATTCGACGTGCGAGACCTTCGCCGATGTTCCCAGTTCCTCCGATTATTCCAACTTTCATGATATCATTTCCTGATCTAAAGGTGTTTTAATGAGGATAGTTACTAAAAAAATTTGAATTTTATTGGGATTATCACTCATTAAGATTACTCTTTGATGGTGACAACCGGTTTATAAGGTCACTCGGTTTGTCCTTCATCAGGAGAAGTGCTTCTTCGATCTTGTCAAAGCCCTTGAATCTGTGGGTAAGTAATGGCGAGAGGTCAAGTTTGCCAACTTCAACGAGGCTGGCGAGCTTCTCCATCCGCAGCCTGCCTCCGGTCATTAATCCGCAGTGGATAAACTTGTTGCTCATACCGCAGCCCCACTCGATACGCGGAATCGTGACGAATTCGCCTTTACCGAGGTAGTTGACGTTCCCGATGATTCCTCCGGGTTTGACCATCTTGATTGCTTCCTGCATGGTGTTGACATCTCCGCCTGCGATACAGACTTTGTCCACACCTTTGCCGTCAGTCTTGTCCAGAACCTGCTCGACAATGTCACCGTTCTTATAGTTGATAATGTCGGTAGCACCATATCCACGGGATGCATTGGCGCAGTCTTTGCGGCTTCCGACCGCAAGAATGTGGGATGCTCCCATGTGATTTGCTCCGGCAACTGCCATCAGTCCGACCGGGCCGATACCAATACAGCAGACGGTGTCGCCGAGTTTCACATCGGCAAGTTCTGCTGCCTGGAATCCAGTCGGGACCATGTCTGCGATCATCGATGCTTCGGCTACCGGGATAGAGTCCGGAAGAATTGCAAGATTTGCATCAGCTTCGTTTACGTGGAACAGTTCACCGAAAACACCGTCTTTAAGTTGGAAAACTTCCATCCGGAAAGCATTCCTCCGGAGTGCTGAGCAAAACCGTCCTGTGCTTCGATGGACAGCCAGTCAGGGGTGATAGCCGGAACGATTACACGGTCCCCAGGCTTGAAGTCTTTTACCATGGATCCAACTTCCACAACTTCTCCAACAGCCTCGTGGCCGAGAATCATGTCGTGGCGCTCTCCAAGAGCCCCTTCCCAGACTGTGTGAACATCCGAGCTGCACGGTGCAACTGCGAGCGGCGCAACGATTGCGTCAAGCGGTCCGCACTTTGGAGCTTCTTTCTCAACCCAGCCGATCTCTCCGATCCGCTTCATTGCAAGTCCTTTTATTGTTTTTGTCATTCATGTCACATCCAATAGATATGTATGGTTCTGTCGATTGATGCCCTTCAATCACTACTGCCACATGTGATCAAACTGCCAACCAACGAATAACTCTTACGAAGTAGCTTAATAAAAGAATGTTGTAACCAGGAAACCGGACACGAAAACTGCGAGAATTAATCGAGATTAATTTTCATAAAATTATGACAATACATATTTTTTGAGTGAATATTATTGAAAATACAATCACTATGAAAAATATGTGTTTTTTGATTGGGGAAAGAGAGAAATGAAGTTACGTCAGCTTTCTGAAAAGGGCCACATCCAGAGGTCCGGCAAAGATCTGACCTGTCTTCTCCACAAAATGATTGAAATGCGGCGTTGCATTGTGTGAATCGATTGCAGCCGAATCCTTCCAGCATTCAATAAACGTGAATTTTTCCGGGAATTTTATATCCTGGTAAAAATCATACGATACGTTTCCTTCTTCTTTTCTGCTGAATTGAACCAATTCCAAAGCTAATTCAAGTAAATCGTCGACAGATTCTTTTTTAGCGGTACATTTCGCGATAATTGTTATCATAAGTAATTACTCCATTGCCCATTCGGCAACGGTTCTGTTTTTTGGAGAGTGAAATATAAATTTATTCACGAGACCGGCAAAAAACGTTGTTCGGAAATCAAGGAGCAGATCTATTAAATTAGTTTAGAAAAAATAATATTAGATTATCGATGTTTGCTGCGTATGGATTAAAGATAATGAAAATAGTATCCTGACAAAACGAACATCTACAAAATGCCCTTCTTCTCCAACTCAATATGGAATCATATTGATTAGACGGGTTGAAAATATCCCCATAATAAACCAAAATACTAAAAATATCCGTTTTTGGGTTATTTTCTGTGCCGCAACATAAGGAGGGTTCCTGTATCCATACAACGAGAAAATACCATCTGTATTTCAGAAATACCTCATATGAGTCCTGGTGCAGAGGGACAAACATGGTTTCTCGAGGGTCATTTTTCCGACAAGAATCAAAGGAGGCAAAATAAATTGCCGGCCGAATACGATTTCATCATTCGTAATCGAGTTCAACCCGACCTGCGCGTCGAAAGTCCTCGGGATAAAATCATGCGTATTGAGAAGCATGTTTCCCGCTTCGGTAATCGAACAATAATGAATCGACAGGCGTGAATAATAAAAATAGCAACCGCTGATTTCGGTTACTTTACCGGTTTAATCGTCTTGAGGAAATTTTTGACGACGAACTCGGCATAGACGTCCGACTCGGTAGAGAAAGCAAACTCCTCGTTATTCGATCTCAGGATGCCCATCGTTGAACTCCGGTCACAATAGAAGTAGATCAAAAACGGAAGGGTTTCTTTTCCGGTAAAGAATGAGACCTGCATGAGATTTCTCTGCAGAGTGTCATTCGTCATGTAGCATTTGATTGGAGCGGCCTGTGCTATTTCATCATTCAGCACAACCAGATATACCGGGAGACGTTTTGCGGTCTCGGCAATGATGCCCGCATATTTATGCAGCGTGTCTTTATCATTACAGACCACAAGAAGTTCCGATTTTATTCGCTTGAGTTTCAGTTCCACCCGCGTGGCAATTGCTTTTGGCGTATGGAACTCGGTTATGCCGGAGACTTCGTAGGGACGGTGAAGATTCTGTATATCGAGCAGTCATGCCCGCAGTTTGTCAAGTCTCTGCAGTTCCAGACTTAAAACCCGCAGATAGGTTCGTTCGGCGTCATCGGCCCGGTAGTAAACAGGATTTGTACCAAATTCGGTAACAAAGCCCTGCTGACTCAGATCGTCAAGGGTTTCATAAATGCGCCCACGGGGGATACCAGTTAATTCATGGAGTTCGGTTGCTTTCGCAATGCCGACGGAAAATAGTGTTGTATATACCTTCGCAGAATACTCCCGCATTCCACAGGCAACTAATCGATCCTGAATCGCTTTTATGACATCCTCTTCTACCAATTAACCCTCCCCCATAATGAACAGTGTATCAGGGCTTTTTGTTTATAAAGGTTGTACTCCTCAAATTTCGTACATGAACAGTATCTCTGAATGTGAACAGGAACTCCACCTCTCCTGCTCATAAGCGCAATGAAGATAACTGACGACTCGTGATTCCCAGCACCTACAAAAACCTCAAATAATTCAATAAAATTAAAATTATTTTGAGAAAATATTGTAGACAACAAACAAATCGGCAAAAAATGAAAATATACTCTAAGTGAACCAAAGTATATATCAAAGAGATGTTAATTCTAAAATTTTTAGATGATTCCATCCAAAAAGATGAAACCAACGCAATTTCCCTCCACATCCAGGATTTTTCCGCCCAACCCGGAGCAAAACCATAATAAATTATACCTCTAATTCCCGCAGGAAGATAACAAAAATTACATATACTATTTCCTACCCTGGAACCCGGATAAGGCATCAAGCAGAGCAGGAATATCATAATAGTCATATGCCGCCATCTCCAGTCGAAGATCATCCGGGAAAAGCTCGCCGAATTTCCAGGTAGATGCCGGAAGGCGGGGGAGCTCCTCTGCAAGAGAGAGAACAGACATCCTGCCTAACTCTTCAAGGATGCCGGCGACAGATTCACCCGCATTCGGCGATTCCCAGTCGAAGATCCGGATCGCAAACTGTGTATAACGAACGGCATGCTTCCCGTCAAGCCGGTTTTTCAGGAGATGAGCGAGGGTCTGATTTGTCCGCGTGCCGAGAAATGTGGATACAACGACCGAGTATCCGTTCAGTTCCAGCTCGGTGCGAAGATGGATGGTCCCGGGTGAAAAATCATCGGGAAGCATCCGGATAAGATCCTCTACAATCGTTTTTTGCTCGGGAGGGAGAGGGAGGGAGGGAGTGCCTCTCTGCAGAACGGCAGCAACCGACTGACAGACAAGAGGACTTGCATAACTCCCTCCATCCCCGCCGCTCCAGAACGGACGCTTTACATCTCCTCTAGAGAACGCCGGTTCGATGAGGACACGTTTATGCGCATCATCGCGGTGAAGCAGACGCCAGGTTTTTCCGGTGAAAGAAAAGGTCTTTCCCGGATCCCCCGCCACAAACCGGGGATCGAGGGTCCCAACCACCGTTCCGTCCGGCAGAACCGCAAGAAAACCTCCTGCATCGCGGATAACGGAGATGAGAGCGAGCCAGTTGGACCGCCCAAGCTCCATCTCGGCTTTTGTTCCGGCAATATAGAGATCACCGGAACAGGTCAGATAATTTTCCGCGACGAGATACTCCAGAACTGCAGAAAAATGAGCGACGGAGAGATCCTTGAACGGCGTCAATGCTTGAAGTGAATCAATGATGCTTCGAAGACTCATTCCCGTTCTGCCTTTCATAAGCAAAAACAGCTGCTGGACGAGGACGTGATACGGACGGAATGGGGCTTTCAGCAACTCGACCGAATGATGCATCGCGGCCTCGATCACCGAAACGGCGATAAGAAGATCGCAGGGCTTCGAAACGATAAAAATCATTTTTGCAGGACTTCCCCGCCGGCCGGTACGCCCAAGTCTCTGCAAAAACGAAGAGACAGAGCGGGGAGGACCGTACTGAACGACAAGATCGAGTTCCCCGAGATCGACGCCAAGTTCCATCGTGCTCGTACAAATAACACACGTTCCGCCGGCCTGTTCGAATGAAAGCTCAGCTGCCTCGCGATCCTGCGGCGAAACCGATGAATGATGAAGAAACACCGAGGGAAGTTCGTCGTGTAACGGAATGACCAGCTTCTCGGCCAGACTCCTGCTTTCGGTAAAAACAAGGGCTTTTTTTCCGGAAACGGATCCTGCGATAGCCCGGACCTGACCGGCAAACTCAGGTTCCACTACAAACGTAAACTGTTTTTTCGAGGGAGGGGAGGGAATTGAGACAAGGCATTTTTTTCGGTTTGGTCCGGAGAACCAGTCGAGAAGTTCCACGGGATTTCCGACCGTCGCCGAGAGGCCGATTCGAATCATCCGCTTTTTTCCAAGAAACTCCATACGATCCATCAGACAGCGAAGATGAACGCCGCGGTCCGACTCCATAAATGCATGGATCTCGTCAACGATAATGTATCTGACTTCTTTAAACGCGTCCCTGGTCCGTGAGTCACTCAAGAGGACCTCGAGTGATTCCGGGGTGGTCAAAAGGAGATCGGCATGTTCGGATCCTGTAAAATCAAACCGGTCCCGATCGGACACATCACCGTGCTGAACTGCAGCGTTAAGTCCGGTCCGGGCGCAAAGGAAAAGAATTCGGTCCAGCTGATCGTTAATGAGAGCTTTGAGGGGAGAGATATAGATTGCAGACAGATGGTTTGACGGATTCTTTAAAATCCCGTCAAGAACCGGGAAAAAAGCCGACTCGGTCTTACCGCCTGCTGTTGGGGCAAGGACCAGCGTATCGGCCCCGCCGCTTACCGAGAGGTAGGTTTCCTCCTGAACCGGACGAAGATCATCCCAGCCAAGACCGGTGAGAAGCAACTCCTGCAGAGTTGGATGAAGAGAGGTAAACACACTCATGCGCGAAACACAGCGTTGAGATCATTTCGGAACTCTTCTTTCGACAGAGCGCCGGTGCGTATTTTTACAACGGTCCCGTTTTTGATAAACATAAGTGTTGGTACGGCGCGTATGCGAAGTTCGGCTGCAATATGACTGTTTTCTTCGGTGTTACATGTACAAAACTGAACTTCCGGATATTCAAGCGAGACATCCGAGAAAATCTGAGCGAAAAAACGACAGGATCCGCACCAATCAGTCAAAAAATCAATCACAAGAGCAGGGATCTGCATTGTGAAGGTGTTGAAGTTCGCTTCGGTCAGCGTAAGTATAGGTAATGCCTCCGTCGGCGGTGCAGGCAAATCGCTATTATTCGTCATATCCTGATCAAAGATAGGTGATGATCCCTTATCACCATATTGGATCTCATTTACAAATCTATTTATGTAACACTTGCGTATATTATACGGCACACGAAGAAGGTGTGAAGCTTTTTGGAAGCGAGGTGGGGTAGTCAGGAAATCCCGACGGGCTCATAACCCGTAGACCGATGGTTCAAATCCATCCCTCGCTATGATTTTACGTTACTTTTTTTTACCGCAGATACTGCATCTCCACGTAACAAAAAAAAGAAAATGAAAATGGATTGGTCAGCGGATCTTTGAAAGGACCCAGGCCGTTCCTTCAGGCGATTTGAAGAGCGGCACATCTTCATCGATGACGGCAATGGTTCGTTCCACCAAGACCTTTTCATCCTTTATGGGATTATACCCGTCACGCATCACGACATCACGGTAGATGCAGATCCCGCGCCTTTCCCATGCCGGCGTCAACGCGAGGTTCACACCACGCGAAAATGCGAACTCATGCAGCGCGGCGGCATTCATCCCATCCAGTTGTTTCTGCGCATTCGTTGGTGAAACCCCCTCATCTGAGAGGAGTTTTTGAGCATAGCCGTTCATATGATTTCTCCACGCTTCTGCCTGCCGCCATGAAAGATAAGCGGGAAACAGTCCATCTTCCATCGGAATGACCCGGGCATCAAACGCCAGCGGCTCGGATGCTCCTGCATACAATGTAAACGCCGAGGCGGCAAAAGCTGCCGAAACGGACGCCAGCTTTTCCACACGGCAGTCGAAAACCGGAGCCGGCACATAGAGACTGATCTCATCGGAAAACGTGTAGGCAAACGAGGGAGAGAGACCGCTGTCGGTCACGAGAGCCCGGGCCGTTTTCACCATTGCATCGGAAAAGACCTTGTCGTAGGGCTTTTTGTACCTGTCTTTGGAAAAACGATGGAAGGATCGGCCGTCAAGCCGCAGGACAAAAGGGACGGTTGTGGAAAGACCGGCAAAAATCTCACGATCTTTCATAATAGAGTATTATTCCCCGAATAAGGGTTCGCCGGCAACCTTGAAGGCCCCGGGGATGTGCCGGACTATGATGATGTCGCCAACTTCTTTAACGATCCGGTAGGGGATGATGACTCCCAGATAATTCTTCGTGTCGATAACATCTTTATTCACGTTTGATAGAGCGAGGCCGCTGATTTTTTTATTGGTAACGTCCAAGACCACATCCTCCACCTTGCCGAGGAATACTGCTTTATCGGAATAGACACTCATCCCGAAAAGTTCTGATATCTGCCACTTCATAGTATTGAATGATATCTGCGTTCCAGCATAAGTAATTTCCTATTTCCGGACAATATACCTAAGATATATTCAACTCATCTGAAAACCAAATACTACAATATCATGGAATATTTCCAGGTCAGAACCTATACTTCAGCAGATTATGAAGCTCTTTGCCGATTGGATGAACCGCTTTTCGAGGGAATGGGAGGGCATGTCCTCTTTCGCCACATTGAAGAGCTCTTCCCGAATCTGTTTTTTGTAGCAGAAAACACACAGACGCATGAGATCATAGGGTATATTCTTGGAGGTATCCATTTCAATGATCCAAAAACAGGGAAACTGATCAGGATCGGCGTGAAAAGCGACTGCCAGAGAATGGATGTGGGCGGGCGGCTCGTATCCGCGCTTTTTACCGAGATGAAAAATCAGGGAGTGAAGAAAGTACATTTAACGGTGGCCGATACGAATACCGCCGCAATATCGTTCTATCTGAAAAAGGGTTTTCAGATCAAAAGAAGAGACGACAAATACTTTTACCCGAATGCTTCAAGGCTCATTCTGGAAAAAGAGCTTTAAAATTCCATCAGCGGCAGAAGAGGGGCGAGATCTTCTGACGTTATCACTTTTTTGAGATCATCGGGCCCAGAATACGGCATTCCCGCAACGACTTTCTGTGCAAGTTTTTTGGATACGCCGGGGATCCATTTGAGAGAGGAAGCCGGCAATGTGTTGATTTGGATTGGAACCGGAAGTGCGGTCAGACTTCTGGCACCGTACGACACGACGGCGGTATTCAAAAGAGTGCCGAGAGGAATCTGCATTGGGATTCCAACCAATACCGGATAGGTCCCCATCTGGCGGCCGAAAGAGACTTGCCCGGTTACTTCGATGAGAACACGGCGAAGAACCGTCCCGACCGGAAAGACCCGTTCGAGCATCGGAACATCGAACGTGCTTCTGACGTCGTCCTTGAACTGATGGAACAGTTTGTCGTGAGTTCCAAGAACATTGTTTTCATACGCCTTCGTCCCTTCAAACGGCATGAGCTGACGGATATTCACCCGCCGGACGAGAAGACCGGCGGCGAGGATCTTATCCAGGAAGGCTTTGTTCAAAGCAAACGTTTCAGCCGTTTCGCCGGCAAGCCCGCCGATGAAGTTCAGACCTGGTAAAAGTTCCGGTATGCCGTTTCGACGCACGGCGCCGACTTCGTTCACGATCTCGATCGCCCGGAAGATCTGTTCCGGCGATCCTTTCAGATTATTTGCCTTGATCACCGCGGGATCGACCGACTCAACACCGAACGCAGCAATGTCTCCTTCGGTATGGCCCTCGACGATCGCAATAAGCGCCTCGCGGGAAGCTTCTTCATGGCGGGCGATCGTCCCGGGATTCACGTTGTCGATATGCAGGGTCAAAAGATCGGGCGAAGCTTTGCGGATGCCGGAAAACAGTGCACGAAGTTTGTCTGGTTCGGGTTTTGGATACTCGGCGCCCGATGTTCCAAACGCAAGAAGGTCAGGCTGACGGCCAAGCCGGAAATGTCTGGCCCCTGCTTTTGAAAGAGCAGAAACCTCGGATACGACCCCTTCGATACTCCGCATCCTCGGCATTCCATAAAATGGCTCCGTGCAGAACGAGCAGCCGCCCGAAATACAGCGGAAACACCCTTTAGCCGTCTCAAGTTCGCACATCACATGCGGATAGAATGGATGCAGGCGGATTATCTCAGCGCCAAGAACCGCCCACCGCTCGTAATCAGGATAGGACAGAACGCCGTCAGGTTCGCCTCCGGAAAGATACGCATCCAGCGCCACTGACAGCTCGCCGGTAAGCATCGCCGTCCAGCCGGATACTGCTTCTTTTACCGCCCGGGCGCCCCCCTGCGGTGAGTAGCCAAATCCGATCGGACCGCCCAGAAGCGACACGGTTTTTCCGCGAAGCGTAAAGCCGATCTGCTGAAGTTCGCTGAGCGTTGCCGGTGTTCCGGATAGATATTTTCCCGGAACGGTGACTCCGGCGATCATCACGACAACAGGCGCTTCACGGAGTTTTGGAACGGCGAGAGGATCTTTGCGCAACTCATCGATCGTCACATACCGGACGGAATACCCATGCTCTTTTAAAACACCGGCAACCGTCCGAATATAGGGTGAGATGTAGGGCGGGACCCCGAGGCATGCCGGCTCATCCACGTACCCGTCGATAATTACCGCGTCAGACGTCATGCCCTGCCAGTTTGAGAAGTTTGCGGGCGATCATCAGTTTCCCATGTTTAACCGGATCCACATTTTTATCGTCAAGATCGAAACCAATTAGTTCCACGGAGTTTGCCCCGAACTCATGAGCTGCGAACACGCACCGGTCCCCGTCGGAAAAACCGCCGAAGTTATAGACGTTGGAAAGCGGCGTACTCTGCGTTGTTCCAACAATTGGACCGCGGACCTTCGGGACCCAGGAACGGACCTGCGGGATATTGTCCCCGTGAGCATGTAAAACCAGGATCGTTCCGGCATCGTTCATCGCCAGAAAATCATCATCCATGCCATCCATATCCGAAAGAACGATGTCGGGCCTGATCCCTTTCGAAAAAAGGACACTTGCAGCTGCATCTGCCGCGATCACGACTTTGCCTGTGAAATCGGTTTTTTTTATATCAGCGGGCAGGGACCGGGCGTTCCCGCAGACGATACAGTCTTTCCCGCGGATCGTAGCCTCCAGAAGAGCGATGTCATCTCTTTTCAGAAGGGAAGATAGTATCTCGGCCGAACGCTCATCATCCTCACGCGAGAATCCGAAATACGCAAGGATACGAACGTAATAGGGTTCCCAGTCTTCAGACCTCATCCCCTTCTCCATCGGAAATGCCAACGAGTTTCATGAAATTGGAGAGAATAGGGTCGATGACCATGGAAAGGAGTTCCTCTTTATCTTTGACCAGGGAAAAAGCGTTCAGCGGAATGGAGAGGGCCGCCATTGTGGCATGACCTCCGGCAGATGCGCCGGGGATCTTGGCAAAAGCTTCCTTCATCACATCGCCCACATGCAGACGGATATCCTTGTTTCTGGCTGAAAGAGTGATGTGCGTATCGGTGATCCCATACACCATGGCCGTTGTGACCCCTTCAAGTGTCAGAAGCATATCTGCAGCCTGGGGGATGGCGTCCCTGTTTCTGACATACCCTACATTGGAAAAGAGACACCCCTGTCGTACCTCGCGGTTCATGATCGCAGTTCCTAAAACCTCGATCGTTTCCTGAGAGAGGGAAGGGGCCATGATAATTTCAAGGAGGGCACGGTCAGCATGCGGAAGAAGGAAGGCCGCGTTATAGAGGTCCTGGGACGAAATATTTCGCTGGAACTCATGCGTGTCCGCACGGATTCCGTAGAAAAGGGCGGTCGCCACTTTCGTATCTATCGGAAGATACAGTTCCTGGAGATACTGTGTCAGAATGGAGGCGGTCGCGCCGGCATCGGGCCTGGATTCAAGGAACTCGGGTTTATACTCGCGAACCACACCCTCGGCACTGTGATGATCGACGATGATATTGATCTTGGTACTTGGCGGAAGATCGTTGTTCATTCCCGGACCAACGCAGTCGACAAGGGCAAGATAATTGCACTCGGCAAGGATCTCTTTTGTGAGATGCTCCATCTTGATCTCGAGAAGGTTCACGAAGGCACGGTTTTCCTGATGACCGATGTTGCCTTCGTAGAGGATTCTGGTCGCAAGTTTGCCGTTCGAGGCATCGTTTGCGATCACGGATAATGCCATTGCACTGGAAATCGAGTCGGGATCCGGATTTTTGTGCGTGATGATGCCCAGTGTTCCCGACCATAACGAAAGAAGCGAATACAGTCTCTGCGCATTTCTGGATGCGATGAGATTCGTCATATGATTTACTGCAGACTTGGCCACGACCTTCTGAGGATATAATACGACATCCGCTCCGTTGTCGGCTAACTGATCGGTTGAAAATAGGTCCACGGCACGGGCGATGATATTTGCATTGGAGTATGCTTTTCTGATGTTCTGGACCGCGGACAGATTCGCGTCTTTGTCCGAGGAAAGAATAAAAACCACTTCGGGTTCGGGAAGCTTCAGGAGGATCTGCGGATCGCTGATGTCCCCGACGGTTGCCTGGTGGCGGTGGTCACGGAGATCATCGATACGTTTCTCATCGGAATCAATGATCAGAATATTTTCATTCGATTCGCTCAGCTCTTCAAGCACATTATACCCAAGACTTCCGCATCCCAGCATGAGATATTTTATCTGTTTATTTTTATTTTTCGGGGATACGGCCTGAGCCCCATCAGTCTCAACCATGAGTATCTTATTGGTATTGGTTGGATATTAAGGATATGGAGATTGGACGGGCGGAAAAATGACGGAAGAAAACCTATAAATATTCCCATGACATATGTAATTAGGTCAAACGACACAGATAACGGGGCCTATAGCTTAGTCAGGAATAGCGACGGACTCTTAATCCGTAGGCCAGGGGTTCAAATCCCTTTAGGCCCGCTTTGTTTTTTACGATTTTTTTAGTATTCAGATGATTTTGATACTGTATTTTCCATAATGAGCCGGTGATTTCCGGTATGAAAAATCAGTTCAAGAGGTCTGAAAAATATACGGGACCCTATTTCTTTTTAGGATCGTTCTTTCTTTTCGACATGGAGGGAAGATCAAGCATATATTTGCCGTCGTCCCCCATTCCTATGATTATATCCTGGGATTCTGCAAGCCGTTCGAGGTTCAGTTCATAGCTACCTTTGCTGACGATTCGAACACTCTCGACACGCTCTAAAATATCAGTCGGACGGGTAGCCGGACCCTGGTGTTTTACTTCGAGCACTTCCTGCTCGGTCTCCTCGGCGATTTTTTCGATAGACTTCTCTTCTAAAACATCCGCGTTTTTCACACGGTCACTTACGTAGAGGAATTTTTTTCCCCCGCAGCTCGGACATCCGCGAAGGATCTCGACCGATCCGTCACGGAACTCGCGTCCACATTTTGTACACTTGTGCGGCATGGATTACTGTGCTGCTGAAGCCCAAGCAATAAGTCTGTCTTTTTCCCGGGAAAGCATTTTGAGCTGATCGACCGGGCCGATGACCATCAGGCGCGGAGAATTGCTCTTCTTACCAAATACCTTCGTGAAGAAACCTTTGTCGCCTCCAACCGAAGGATATGTTTCGATCTCAATCCCGGAAAAACCGCCCGGGGTGATCTCCATCATGGTCGTCTCAAGAAGCTTACCCTGCTCCTCCGGGGTTAGACCCTGCTCGAGAACGACAACGCTGCCCTGACGAACATCGTCAAGAACCAGCCGTATTTTTTCATACGACGTCATCTTGGAAAGACGCTCGGCGGACAGCATATCAATCTGAACTCCCTGAATCATTTACCTCACCTGAAAACCTCGGCGATCTTCGAATAAAGCTCGTCCATGTTATGGCCCTCGAGACCAGAGACCTGAACCACAGGGTGCTGGGGGAAGGCGCTCTTGATCCTCTGCGGAGCTGCATCCGGCAGATCGATCTTGTTTGCGACGATAATGACCGGGAGTTTACGGGATTCGATGATACCCACCATCATGATGTTCACATGCATGAACGGATCCTGGGTACTGTCGAGAACATAGATCACGCCGTCGATATCCTCACGAAGCCAGTACATTGCTTCGGCGACTCCTTCGGTCGCTTCACGGGCCCGGGCCACGGCTTCGTCCTGATCCATACCGTATTCCAGGAACTCGTGATAATCGATCTTAGTGGTGACTCCGGGCGTATCGACGATATCGATCAGCAGCTTGCTGCTTCCCGAGTTGATCTCGACGCCTTCCTTTCTTCTCGCACGACGCGTTTCGTGAGGAATTTCGCTGACTGGGCCAACTGCCTCACCGGTCACATCGCGGACAATACGGTTGGCAAGTGTGGTTTTACCCGCATTCGGCGGGCCGTAGATGCCCACCCGCGAGCGTTTTTTGCCAAACAGCTTTCCGAAAAAGCTTCTGATACGAGGAAATGCTACCATTAAAACACCTAAATTGGACTATGTAGTATATTCTCCCCTAATGAGATATAAACCTCATGCTATTGTCCGGAGAAAAATCCACGTCAAAATGAAGGGAAAAGGGTGCTCCAACCCCATGAGATGAACTGCCGAAAAGCAACTTTCGGCAGAGCGGCATACAACCAAAAATATTTAAAAGGAATAGACAAATACCCCAAGAATGTCCATGAATTTTCGCGCGATTGATAAAAATACTCAAATCATAAGCCTATTAAGTCATGACAGAGCATTAACTCATTATACCACCCTAGCGTTGGTAAAAACATGACATCACCAGCAAGACAATCCAAAGGAAAAAAGAACAGCGTTCTTGATATCGCAAGTCTGAATGTCATCTCGGTACCTCCAACAATGAGTATCATCGAAGGGATCCAGATGATGAGCCGACACAACTTCCGTCGCCTGCCGATCACGGATCCCGGAACCAAGAAACTTATTGGGATTGTAACGATCACTGATGTTATAGACATGATGGGAGGGGGCAGCAGATACAACCTTATTGCAAACAAGCATAAGGGAAATCTTCTGGCCGCCTTGAATGAGAGCCTGCGGGAGATCGCCACGGAAAACGTGACCGGCTTTTCGCCGGCAACGACCGTAAAAGAAGCGGCAAACATCCTTCTGGAAACAGGACACGGAGGTTTTCCGATTCTGAACCCCGACTCCACGATTGCAGGCATCGTCACAGAATACGATCTTATGAGGATGCTTGCCGGAACGGAGTCGGAACTGGTGGTCGACGAGATCATGACACCCTGTACGAAGAAGGTCTCGCCCGATCTGCCTCTGAGCAACGTAACAAAACAGATTGTGGATGACGGATACCGCCGGTTACCCGTAGTAAAAGACGGGATCCTGCTTGGTATGATCACGGCAACGGACATTATGGGCTATCTTGGAAACGGCAGAGTCTTTTCCGAGATGCACACCGGAACCGTTGATGAAGTCCTCAGCCTCCCGGTAAGGGATGTGATGACGGCTTCCGACATCAGAACGGTCGCAACCGACATGCCGATCAGCATTGTGGCACAAGAGATGCTGAACCGCGGGATCGGAGCCTTCCCCGTTATGGACGGAGGAAAGCTGAGCGGAATCGTGACCGAATTCGATCTGGTAAAGGCTCTCACAGGAACGATCTGAACATTTCACCAAATGGCGCCTGAGAATATATACAGGCGATTCACTTGGTGGAAACCCGAAAACATCCTCTGCAGGCGTTGGACTGCAAAGCAAAACGATGTTTTCCGCCACACGATTGAATAAAACTCTTCAAAGGAGGAAGCAAACATGAACCAGAAACTAACCGTAAAAGACGTAATGTCCAAACCCGTTTCGATTGCAAAATCTGCACTGATCCCGGAAGCTCTTTCAAAGATGCTGGCAGAAGGGATCGATCCGATCGTCGTCACTAACGACCACGTTGTCGTAGGTACGGCAGCACGTAGGACCATCGCAGAAAAGATGGGAAGCAAAAAAACCGGCAATATTCCGGCATCCCAGATTCGCGTTGCAAGCGTCACGAAGGAGGACTTTACCTCGGTTTATCAGGATCAGGACGCGGAGTTACTCGTCCCGCTTCTCCAAAGATACAAGGTTGTTATTGTTTGGGATGAAGAACACCGTCTCATAGGTCAGGTCACGAAAGGCGACCTGCTGAGACATATGGTTCCCGAAGGACCGCTGGATACATTCACCGAGATTGCTCCCCGTATCACGCCGGACGACCGCCTCGTCCAGCTTCACCGCAGAATGGCAAACAACGGCGCAACCCGGTTTATCGTGATGGACGGAAACAAATCCGTCGGCATTGTCACGGAAACGGATATTGCAAAGGTCCTCGTAAAACTGAAAAGCGAGATCGACAAACACTTCGACAATGCGCTCCGAAACGTAACCGCAGGGGACATCATGTCAACACCCCTCATTACTGTGCAGATGAACACCCCTGTCTCCAAAGTAGTGGACATGATGCTTACGAAAAATATCAGTACCGTTCCGATCGCAGAAGGCGAGAAGGTCGTCGGATTCATTACCAGAAAATCCCTGGTAAATGCACTCTGACCACCTCTCTTTTTTATATAATATTTAATATTACAGAATTCGCCCGTCAGGCAAATCACCGATACTGCCCATCTTAATCTTGAAAACAGGATATTCCACCGCGTCGGGCTCCGCGCCGAAGTCGCCCTCCCGCACCCCTAAATCGAGTGAGACTTACACCACCAAAAAGTTACCAGGCTCTGCCGTCCAGGCGTTTCGAACTCTTCGCTGATGAAAGTTTTCGCATCATCACCTCGGACTTCGGCACATTTTTGTAAAGAGTGTCGCCTCCCGAAATGACCGCGAAGGCATCGTTCTCTCCCACGCAGCGGAGACCGGAGTGCGGCTCGTAGGGGAGAACTAATAGAAACTCGACCGGATCACCGTAGATCTCGGACAAGAGTGATTTTTTCGCCGCGATCTCTGACAGGAATCCTTTGGTCCCGGCAGAACCGGAGATCACCTCCCCGAAAATCCGGATACCGTCGCTTGTTTTGATAAGAAGATCCATCTCAGCAACGACGCGGCCCTTCATCTTAAAACGAATGCCGCCGTCCCGCGAGTACCACAGCCCGTCGGGCGAGTATTTATCATACGGAATATACACCGCATCGGCAAGTTTCGCGGCAATCGACACAACAGAGGAGGAACTCTCCGAAGCGCTCAAAAGAAGTTCATAGGATAATGCTTCGAAAAATTCGCCAACCGCAGAAGAGTGGAGGGGGTGGGCCTCGTCATACAGAACGGCACGACACGATTTTGGGAGATGATGAACCGCACGGCGGATATGCGAAAGCGTGACCTCCTCCCCGGACAAAAGCCCGGCAACCTCGGACGCCGACATCAGCGGTGCGTGAAGTAGGCGATCACTTTTCCATCATTCACGGCGTCGATCTTCGAAAAGCCGACACGCTCGAACTGAACGATCCGACCGAGATACCCAAAGACCGCTGGTTCACAGAATCCATCCATGGTGCCTTCGGGCGTAAGAAGCGAGCAGGGAGTAGCCATTTCCACTGGGAGCCACTGAACGATCGCCGCTTTCGCCGAACGTGCCTCGGCGAGCGAATCACCCGCGTACTCGGCAGAGTTCGGACCGGTGATATTGATATTGAACAGATCCTTGAGTCGGAGCATCCCGCCTTTGTCCATTTCGCTTTTGGGTAGAAGAACGCGACCCGTGAACGGAAGAACGCGTTCTCCCCGCTCGGGTTGATTCGGATATACCGGAGCGTGCGCCTCGGTCTTCGGAGCGCCGGCGATCTCCACTTCAACGGCGTCCGGAACGAAGAAATACCGATCCGCTCCGGCATCGATAACCGCCTTGTTCTGGGCAAACAGATTTTCCCAGGAGAACGAGATGTCCGTGTCACCCATGCCGATATCGATCGTGGCGGCGCGAACTGCCTTCGGCTGAATACCGCGGCGGGCAAGAGCGCGAAGCGTTCCAAGATGTATATCGTCCCATCCGGTGTAGAGACCTTCGTTGATCCCTTTACGCATACCGGAGGTGGATAGTTCGAGTCCGGCGATGGACATTCTTCCGTAATGATAGAAGTACGGCATCTTCCAGCCGAAGTAATTATAGATATACTCCTGACGGCGGGTGTTCGCGATATGATCCTTACCGCGGATGACGTGCGTCATCCCAAGCAGATGATCGTCAACCGCCACCGAGAAGTTCATCAGCGGGTAGACAAAGATCTCCGGCTTTCTCGGGTGGGGCGTGCTGGTTAAAACACGCATCGCGGCAAAATCACGGACGGCCGGATCGGGATGGGCGATATCGGTCTTTACCCGGAGCGTGATCTCTCCTTCGGCATACTTTCCGGCAAGCATATCGTCGAATCTTTTCAGATTCTCCTCGACGGAAATTTCCCGGCAGGGACAGGCGATCTTTTTGAGTTTTTTCTCGCGGAACTCGTTGTTATCGCAGGTACACATATACACCCCGCCGAGTTTGAGGAGTTCGCGTGCATACTCATAGTAGACAGCAAAACGGTCCGACTGATACACCACGTCGGTGATCCCGATCCCGAGCCATGCAAGATCCTCAGGTACCATCTCGTATGCGGACGGGTCGACGCGTTTTGGATCGGTATCTTCGACACGGTAGTAGAACTTCCCGCCGTATTTTTTCACGTAGTAGTCGTTCAGAACCGAGGCGCGGGCGTGTCCCAGATGAAGAGGTCCGGACGGATTTGGCGCAAAACGCATGACGACCCCGGATTCTGCGTTTGGAAGATCGGGAAGTTCATGGCTCCTCTCCTTCTTCTCATGCATCTTTTCTATTGCGCCGGGATTGAGAGACATCAGTTTCTCTTCGCGTTCTTCGACGGAAAGTGCGGCGACTTCTTCGAGGATCTCCGGGATGAGAGTATTGATCTCTTTTGCCTTGCTCCGAAGTTCCGGGTGAGCACCCATCACGCTTCCAAGAATCGCTCCGGCTCGGGGAACTGCCTTATGTTTGACGGCGTTTTCCAGTGCCAGGACATATATATCGTTTCGAATATCTGCATCTGCCATGTTGAGTAGATAGTATTGTCGGGACGGAGTGTTTATACTTACGGCTTTTTGGGTTTCCGGACCATTCAGGGTCAGGTACACGGCCGGACCGAGCAGAATTCCCGTTCCAAAACCGCCAGCTCCTCACGCGTATTAATATTGAACGCAAGACCCGGTTCATTCAGCAAAAGACAGAGCTCGTCCTGTACCTCGGCCACAAGACTTCCCATGAAAATATTGAGCGCACACGGGGTTGCCGGAACTCCGTCGATCTCCTCCCGGTATCGCGGCTGCATGCCGTATCGCTCGCAGAGCGTAAGCGGGACCCAGGTCGAACAGGCAGGTTTGTCCGACGAACGATATGACTCGAGCACATGTTCGATAATATCGGCCGTGAGGCAGGGAATGTCGGCAGCGGACGTAAAGAGCGGGCCGTCTTCTCCGGAGATTTCCACTGCTTCGCAGAGATCCTCGACGTATCCGGTCCCCTGCGTATCGATGAACGCAACGTCGTTCGCACGGCACCAGTTCCGGGTGAACGGCGTTTTATAGGACGTGACAACGATCGGCTCGCATCCCGCGTCGTTGAATGCTTCGAGCACCCAGGCGATCATCGGCCGGTTATGGACCATCACCAGAGCTTTCTCGCCGAGGCGGAGCCTGGAACCCTTACCGCCGGCAAGGATCAGCGCAAGCATTCTCTCAGGGCCTCCACGACACGGAGGTTCTTCTCCCGGGTTTCGATCGAGATACGGATCGAGTCGGGCAGACCAAAGGACGTACAGTCCCTGACGAGAACGCCGTGTTTCAGCATCGCTTCGGTAAACGCGGCCGCATTCCTGCCGAGATGCACTAGTATATAGTTCACCGAACTTGGCGCAAAAGTAAGCCCGAGTTCCGTGAGCTGGGCGAAGTACCACTCCCGTTCCCGCGATATTTTTTCTGCAGAATCGACGAGTTCATCGTAGTGGTCGAGAGCCTGCATGGTAAAGGCTTCTGCAAATGCGTTCACCGCCCAGGGGGTTCGCACCGTTTCGATCTTCTCGATCAGATCAGCCGGACCGAAACCGAAACCAAATCTGATACCCGGGACCGAGAAGCATTTGGTGATCGAACGCATCACAAAAAGATCATCCGACCTGATATCCGAAATGGACTCATCGCGTGCGGCAAGTTCCATAAATGCCTCATCCACGAAGAGACGGGAATTCTTTTTCGTACAGTCATCCAAAATAGCGAGCATTTCATCACGGGATGTCAGAATACCTGTCGGGTTGTTTGGATTACAGATGATCCGAAGATCCGCATCCCTGCCGGGGATGACAAGAGCGCCGGCAAGTGTTGCTGAAAGCGCATACTCACCAAATGTCGGCGGATCAATCCTGACGGGAGATTGACCGGAGAGAACAACGCTGCAGTAGACGCGAATAAGCTCTGCCGAACCGTTTCCAACGCAGATCTCATCGCTGCGGCGGGAAAAGACATGACCAATTTTATCCTTTAACGCACTATATGTATCATCAGGATACACGCAGAGATCAACATCCCTGAAATCACGGGAGATATGAGGTAAAAATGGATTCATGCTTGCACTCACATCAAGAAGATCGGGGCCGTATTTCTGGCGTAAAGCGATAATACGGCCGCCGTGCACCACTTTCTCAGGGAAATATTTCTGCATTTTGTACTATAAACTTGGTTTCTTGCGGCATAAATAGACCGCATATGGAAACTGATTTTGTTTTAACACACGAATATCACACGATAGTATTATATACAGTAACATCCAATTAGATTTTGTCCAAGATCATACGTCAGCTTAATGTCTTACATATGTCAGACAATTGGCAGACAAATGACAGACATTTGTCAGAATGGAGTAAAATGGACCGAATCACCATACGCCTACCCCCGCAGCAGGTCGAACTGCTTGAAAAACTTGTCGAATCCGGCGAGTTTCCCACCGTTTCAGAAGCAGTACGATATGCAGTAAGGGAGTTCCTCTCCCAGGGAGGAGACAGGATCATGCGTGACAGCGATCAGATCTCCACGTTTGACGCACGATTATAACAGTAAAATTATTGGGGTGTTTACAAAAATGCAGAGTATTATCAATGAGGCACTGAAGAACTCAGAGCTCGAAAAAGGAATGCAGACGACATCAATCGTCGATGACGACGACATGCTTGGACAGCCGAGAATCGTCATTGTCGGATGCGGAGGCGCAGGAAACAACACGATCAACAGACTTCACAACATGAAGGTTGCAGGATCCGAAACCATCGCAATCAACACCGATAAGCAGCACCTGGACATGATTCAGGCAGACAAGCGTGTTTTAATCGGCAAATCCCTGACCCGCGGACTTGGCGCCGGAGGATTCCCAGATGTCGGCCGCCGCGCTGCAGAGATGGCTCGCCCTACCCTTGAAGAGATCTTTAAAGATGCTGACCTCGTTTTCGTCACCGCCGGCATGGGCGGAGGAACCGGAACCGGCTCGGCACCAGTCGTCGCACAGATCGCCAAAGAGCACGGCGCCATCGTCATTGCAATGGTAAGCTATCCGTTCCAGGTTGAGCGGGCGAGAATGCTGAAAGCGGAAGACGGTCTCGAGGCAATGCGCCAGGCAGCTGACTCCGTTATCGTTCTCGACAACAACAGACTCAAAAACTTCGTACCGAACCTGCCGCTCGGCCAGGCATTCTCCGTCATGGATCAGCTCATTGCCGAGACCGTCAAAGGTATCTCCGAGACGATCACCGAGCCATCCTTAATCAACATCGATTACGCAGACGTTCGCGCCATCATGAGCAAAGGCGGTCTTGCAGTCATGCTTGTCGGCGAGTCCAAACAGCAGAACAAGGCTGAGTCCGTTATTCGCGACTGTCTCGCCCACCCGCTCCTGGACATCGACTTCCGCGGAGCAACCGGCAGTCTGATCCACATTACCGGCGGAAACGACCTCACCCTCCACGACGCAGAAGAGATCGCCCAGCAGCTCACCTATGAACTCGACCCCCACGCAGATGTCATCTGGGGAGCTAGAGTCCGCAAAGATTTCGAAGGAAAAGTTTCCGTTATGGCAATCATGACCGGTATCCAGAGCCCCCAGGTTCTCGGCGGCCACTCGGTCAGCACGTTCCAGGTCGGCAACACCAGCTCAAACAAATCCTCACAGAGTCCCTCGGCATCTTCCATGACCCATCAGCAGAATACCGCGACTGCACGCAGTGGTTCCTCGTTTGACTGGATCATGTAAACCAACTCAACCGGACATCAGTTTCACACACCACTCATACATACACCAGGGGAGTTCGGACGCCAAAAGGTATGCCGTCACCATACCCCCCACAGGACATATATCCGGGCAGATACATACCAATAATCTGCCCGTAAACACCCGACCCGCCGAGATATGGGTTGAGGTGAAAAGACTGTTTTTTCACAGGAATTATACGACACCTTTATTTCCCCATACCACCACTAATTATAGGAAAGTCGTATATCTGCGGAGTCGGATGATTCCAAAGGATCGGCCGCCGGTACAGGAGATTGAATACTATCATTGAAACTTTGCACTTGTTTTTACGTCATTTTTCATGCATTTTTGTATCATCTTCAGCGCGGGCGACCTTTGGGACCACCTCTCTGCGGACGGCTGCTCAGGATAGGTAAGAACGTTGACCGAAGATCTTGTCGATAAAAGAAAATTACTCCTTGAAGAGTCTGAAGAACACAAAGGAAAGCGTAACGAGTTAAACTCCCATGCAAGCCAGTTTGCCCGCGAGAGAAACGAGTTAAACAACACAACCCGCCAGTATGTCGAGGACGCACAGAAGAACAAAGAACTCCGTGACCAGTCCAATAACGATGTTCAGTCCCTGAAAGAGAAGAGGAACGAGTTAAACGACAAGGCAAACACCCTCTTTGAAGAAATCGATGCCCTCAGAGGAGAGCAGGGAACCGGTTCGGCGGCACAGAGCCACGAAAAGAAGCCCTCGGTAAAAGACATCCAGCGTCAGATCGACCAGCTCGAAGAGAGACAGCAGACTGAGTCGATGTCCAAAGAGAAGGAAAATGAGCTTGTTGACAAAATCAAACAGCTCAGGACCGAACTCAAGGACCAGGAAGTCGAGCACGAACAGAACAAAGAAGTCCGCACCCGCTTAATCGAGGCACGCGAATTCCGCAAGCAGGCTTCCGCAATCCACGCAGAAGTAACCGAGAAAGCCGAACTTGCGCAGAAACACCACGACCTCATGGTCGAATGCTACAGAAAGGCAGACAAGTCACGGGAAGGCGCAGACGCAAAACACAAACAGTTCGTCGAGGCACAGGAAGCTGCAGATTCAGAACACAAACAGTTCCTCGAATGCCAGAAACAGCTCCGCGACTATGATAAAGTCCTGACCGGCATCCGCTCAAAGCAGAAGAAAGTCAAGAGCGTAAAAGAGAACAAGTCCGCAAGGAAGGAAGCAGAAACCATCTTCAACGCATTCAAGAGCGGAGAGAAGCTGACCACCGAGGACTTATTAAAACTTCAGCGCTCAAAGCTTATCTGAAGTTTTCAAATAACCCATATTTTTTCCCGCTTTTTTCCCATAGATATTTAATCCATAAATGGTAATTGTATAACAATGAGGGCACGGACTCTTATTCTGAGCATTGACAGAGATGACGACGTGGGATATAAGGCCGGCGTGGAGAGCCCTGCGGTTGGAAGGGAAGCCTGCCTCGATGCGGCAATACGTCTTGGAACAGCCGATCCCGAAGATTCCGATACGAATGCCATATTTCAGGCCATAAAAACCTATGACGAGCTGAAGGCGAACGGTGAAGACGTAGAAGTCGCCGTGATCGGCGGAAATCACATGAACATGCTCGAGGGGGACAGGAGAGTCAGCGATCTTCTGGAACAGGTCATCGAAACCACAGGGGTGACCGAATGCATCCTCATCTCCGACGGGGTAGAGGATGAATACGTACTCCCCATCATACAGTCTCACATCAAGGTGGCAAGCGTTGTCCGGGTGATCATCAAACAGCTCCCGAATATCGAAGGTACCTACTATATCATCAAAAAACTGATGAACGATCCGAAGATCTCAAAAAGCGTCCTTCTCCCGATCGGATTCGTCCTTCTTCTTTACGCTCTTGTCGCCCTGCTGGCACCCGGCGTTTCGGCGGTTCTTGTGGCTGTTGGAATCATCGGCCTGTATCTCCTCTTTAAGGGATTCAATTTCGATGAGTATTTCATTTATGCATGGCACGCGTTCATCGACTCGTTCAAAAAGGGTCAGTTCTCCTTCGTTGCCTATCTGGTAGCGGTGATTCTGGTCATTGGAGGAGTCATCTCGGGACTGATGAGCGTAATTACCAATTATCCAAACTCGGGAGATGTGGGCGTCATATATCTTGCGCTGACATTCCTTTTCGGTGCAGTCATCTGGGTCATTATCGCCGCCCTTGTGGCTTCAGCCGGAAAGATCACGGATTATATCCAGAATAATCAGGAGGGGATTTCCAGAATATTCGTCGTGCCGTTTTTTATCGTTGCGATAGGCATGATCACCTACGGCGCCGTGATCTACTTCCTCTCCATCACACCGGTCGAACCGTTCCCGTTCACCACCACGGACGGAATCATCGCGATGATGCTTCTTACCATCACCGGTCTTGCAGTCGCTTTTATGGGCATCTACTTCAGACCGCGTGTCCAGAAAAGAGTTCAGGCATGGATGGAAATCCGACAGAAACTCGAGGAAGAAGAATCAGCCGGAAACAAAGGAAAGCCCGTGTATAAAAAAATAAAATATTAAATATCCTTTTTTCAAAGAAAGTCACGGATACTTTACTGGAAGTATCCGAAACCTTTCGTCATCACCTGCGTATTGGTATAGGTCTTTGTTTCGGTTGGCGTAAGAATAAAGTTCAGTTCCGGGATGACGGTTCCAAACGTGTGAGCGGGATACCAGTATGAGCCGTCACCATAATCGGTCACCGCATTTTTTACGGTAATAACGGCACGGTCGTTATCGACATACGAAAAAGTCACGACCTGACTATCCTTCCCGTTCTCCGGGTAACCGACCACGGAAAGGACCCGGTTTTTCAGATCCTGTTTACCGAAAAGAAATACCAGAAAGGCGATCCACGGCGTAACTTCATACTGAACGGTGATCTCGGCATCGCTTCCAGAGAGGACCATATTCACAGAGTCAACGGTCAGATACCCATACCGGTTCGATCCTTCCACGAAGGCGGAGGTGTTATCGTCATCGACGGTCTGATTATCATCGGGCAGTGTGATGACCACTCCCTGAACTGCCAAAGCCTGGCCTGGAACGAGCAAAAACAGGAATGCGGCTATCAGGAATAACGACAGGAACCGGGTGAAGTTCATTGTGATACGTGTATGTCTTGAAAAGAAGATAGTCTTTTCCCTATTCGAAAAGAATAGGGACGTCTTTGAACGTATCTCCGTCAAAAAGGCCACGTGGCGTGATTCTCAGATGAGGGATAACCGTAAGAGAAAGGAAAGACAGATTCATGAACGCCGCGGGAGAGGCTCCGGTCGCCTGCAGTCTCTCGGCAAGCTCATCTATTTGATCGAGGAGATCCTCGTAAGATAGAGGCGTCATCAGCCCGCCGCATGGAAGAGGGAGCACCGTTATGATCCCGTCACAGACGACCGCCATACCTCCGCCGCTGTCTTTTACCGCGGTGACTGCCAAGATGATCTCCTCATCCGTGACGCCGGCAGCAATGATGTTGTGGGCATCGTGCGAGATCGACGCGGCAACGGCCCCTTTCACAAAGGAAAAACCTTTGACGAGATCGACACCGAAGCCTTCGGACCGGTACCGGTCGACACTCACAACCTTATGAACACTGCCGGCCTTCGAGCTTTCAAGAGCCTCGGTAATGATCTCGCCTGAGACAAGCCCTATGACCCGGAGATTTCCCGTCGGAAGAGCAAGCTCCTCTTTTATCGGGATACGGCAGGAGAACGGAGGACAGATACAGGAACCTGCCGGCCCCGGTTTTGGGATGGATGAGGCCAAAACACCGCGTTTATAGACGCTCGAGATGCAGAATTCCGGGCCGTCCTGCAGCACGCAGAAATCTGCGAGGCGGCCGGGGGCAATCATCCCGCGGTCGGCCAGACCAAAACATTCGGCCGCAGAAAGGGTCGCCAGCCTGAGAGCAAGCTCCAGACTCATCCCGGATTGGACCGCGACACGGATACAGTGGTCGATCGAACCTTCGCATACGCGGGAATCGGCATGCCGGTCGTCCATGCAGAAACAGCACCGGGCAGCGGTCAGATCGTTCACGATTTTCGAGAGAGCGGCAACATTCTTCGCAGCATCCCCTTCGCGGAGATGAACATACATCCCAAGGGAAAGTTTTTCGTTTGCTTCTGCAACAGAGATACATTCGTGATCCGTTTTTATATGGTGGGATACGTATCTGCAGAGCGCCTCACCGGAGAGTCACGGGGCATGCCCGTCAACGTGATCAAAGACGGAGAGTTTCGCGAGGACTTCGAGATCGTCAAAAAGAACGCCCGGAACATTCATCATCTCACCAAGGCCGATGACCGAGGGTGTATTTTTGTATGAGGTTACATCTTCTGACGAGACGACGGCCCCTCCTTTGTCCAGCGGCGTCGCCGGAACGCAGGAAGGAATCATGAAAAAGATATCCGCCGGCGAACTCTTTGCATCCTCAAGCATGAAATCGATACCGGCACATCCGGACACGTTTGCGATCTCGTGAGGGTCTGCGATCACTGTTGTCACGCCGCTGACAAGAGAAAGACGGCCGAACTCGCGGGGGGTAAGAAGAGAACTCTCGATATGCACATGAGCATCGATCAGACCCGGAACAACCCGTGCCACATGAAGATCATAGACGGTGTCCCCTGTGAGGGATCCGGGTTTTCCAACGATAGTCACCATCCCGTCTTCGACGGAGAATGATGCCTGCTACCAATTGCCGACTGCAGGATTAAAAAGAAGGGCGTTATCGAAAATCTGCGTCATGAGATCACAATGTTCTGGATAAATCCGGTGATCCGGCGGGTTCCTTCATCGCGCTCGAGAACGTAGATGAACACCTTGTACTCGCCAGGGGGGAGATCGATCTGGAGTTCAGTGGTGAAGTCGCCTTTGGTCAGCGTGCCTAAGACCGACTCGGATTCGCAGACCTGCGTGGAGCCAAGAAGCGTGTCCTGACGGAAAATATTGTACTGGAACCACACATTTTTTTCTTCACCGTCGTAATGGATCGGTGTCGTCAATACGCCATTTTCATAGACCGAAGTCCCTGCTGTAAGCGTGGTCCCTCCGGTCAGTATCAGGATGAGAGCGATGGCGGCAACAATACATACAACGCCACCGATGATCAGCAGATGCTTTTGTTCCATATCCCGGCTCAGTCAACCCTCTCGACGGTAATTTTGACTTTGTCGCCTGCTTTGAGACCGGACCCTTTGGGGACATCGATGTTGAACCAGTGAGGACCCTGCTGCGCCATAAGGCAGTCCTTTTCCCCGTCGATATCGGATACGAATTCTAGGGTTTCCACTATCTCAAAAATTTTAACAGCCATACTAACATAGAGGAAAGGAACAGTAATTAAGTTTGTTGTTTTCGACGGAAAACAAAAAATGAGGGGTTGGATAATATGGATTATTAATATTGCATGGATTTGCTCGTTACCATCCAGGTGGTACTGTTGGAGTAACTCCAGCGTTTGATGTCCAGCTCGTCGCAAATTTCGGAGAGCATGGCGAGGTTGGTCCCGACTTCCTTCGAGGAGAGACCGAGATCTTTAGCGATATACTTCGCTTTAAAGAATCTTCCACCCTTGGATACACCTGCTTTCAGGTATCCGAGGATCTTCGCCTGGGTTTCATTGTATCTTTCAAGAATTGTTTTAGGTTCGGCCATTTTGACTTACCTCACGTAAGTATTGAATCTTTTACATTATAAAGATATTGTTACGTTCTTCGTAACATGTATGTATAGAAGAAAAAAAGAGATCCGGGTGTTTAAAGGGAAGTTACGGGGAATTCCGAGATCTTCTCGATCATCTTCTCGATTACCTGGGCACGCATACCCTCGACAAATTTAATACTGCCGACTACGAGGTGACCTCCGCCCGAGATTCCGGCTCCCGGCATTTCGTCCCGCATGGATCTGACCATCTGCGGAATGTTCATCCGAACACCCCGGGATCTGATGACCGCAAAGTCCGGGCCGAGACCAAGGGTGACGACGGGTTCATCCACGTACTTCTTGCAGAGGATATCATGCACTTCGCCGGAGGATTTGCCCGGAGGCGGGAAGGTGAACTGGTGGGCAAACATCTCCACGTCGGCCAGGAACAGATTCGCACCGGAGGAGAGTTTCTGATCATGAATGTGCGGCATCATCGTGTTCATCTGATCCTCGATCGCGGCATTCGCCTCGGTAACGAGGAGGGTCACGAGTTTTGGATGACGTTCGGGGGCGTTGTTGATGTTGAGGATGTCTTTGACGATCTCGCGGCCGTCATTGAATCTGAGCCAGTACTGCTCGTAATCAAGGGAGAGAGCCATGTCTTTGCATTCATCGCGGGTGTATTGTCCTTCGATCAATGCAAGATAGGAATCGAGCTCGGGAGCCTCGCTTCTGTCCGCGACTCCGGCTACCGCCGGGAAGTGGAGGATGCGGGACTCGACGACCGGGTTGATCAGCCGGGCGATTTCCGTTCCAAGCATACCTGCGGTGACGCCGAAGTCGCCGCCGACATGATACGGGTTCACGTGGGAAAGGAGATACTTGTCGATGGTGTCGTCAGGGTGGTGGTGGTCGGCAACGATCACGTCGAGACCATACACCTCGGTCATCTTGTAGGACGGCATGTCCTCTTCGGTCGAGCCATTGTCCATGAGAAGAATGAGCGGATGTTTCTGACCGAACCGGACATTGTCTTTGAGCATCATGTCCAGATCACGGGTCACGTCCTCGATCTCGTAGAAGGGAGCTTTCGAGGGCGAGCGGCGCAGAAGGAAGTTGTCCTGATCCGGATCCCCGCCGTTGTCCCGGATGAACTGGGTCACGGCAGTTTCGACGGAGACGGCGGCACAGATTCCGTCGGCATCCGCGTGGTGGCGGATGATGATCGGCTGCTGGGTCAAAACGGCACGGCGGACGATCTTGGCGAGTTTGCGCATCTCGGGCCAGAGCGCTTCGATAACTTTGCTTTTAACGAGGGGAGTGACTTCCGGCGGCTCGGCGCGTGCTTCAAGGGCACGGTTGATCCGTCCGCAGACATTGTCGGCTTCCTCACCCTTAAGGACCTGCATCCCGGAAACCTCGATCTGCATCTGGTTGTTTCTGCGGGTGGCTTCGCCGAATACCCTGACGATGTCGCCGAGATTTACTTCAGGATAGGAGCGGACCCCTGCTTCGGTGAAAGCCGCCGCATCCTCGACGCCCGAGTCATCACAGATGGTAAAGATGGTCGGACCCGACGTCTGTTTGATCTGAACGACGTCTGCTTCGATCGTCACGTTTCTGCCGATCTTCGAGGTGAGGTCGGAGAGTCTCGTAAGCGTGATCTTCTTTGCAACGAGCTGGGTCTCGTAGCTTCCTTCCGGAATGACGACCTCTCTGAGATCGATGTTTCCGTTGGGGCGGACCTGATTGACGAGAACGACGATCGGATCGCGTTCGTGCTTTTCGGTCAGGACATTACTTTTATGCAGGAGACCTTTGGTCCTGTCGTTTAACTGGACGAAGGTGCCGAACGTCGCAAAACCCTGGACTTTGCCGATGTACATGTTGCCTTCAACAATGTCATCCACTTCACAACCCGGACCGAGCCGGTATACGATATCTTTCATATTTTTACTCCTCTTCAAAATTATCTATTTCATCGGTATCTGCTCCGCAGAGACAGTAGAGCTTTTCTTCACCATCACGTCTGCCGCGGGCGACCAGAAGATCGCCTGCATACAGGCACACATTTCTCGCCGGACGATAGATCCACCGGTTTTCATGTTTGACGGCAAAGATGACCATTCCAGTCACCGTGCCCACATGAGACTCGGCAAGGGATTTTTTGTCAAGAGTGGATCCTTCATGGACCGTGACCCACGCAATGATCTCGTCGGACTCCCGAACAATGCGTTTGATGATCGGCGGGACCTCGATCTCGCGGAGAACCACATCGGCAATCGAGCTTGCGGCGTCCGAGATCGATTCGGCGAACGAGGACATATAAAGCATGCCACGCAGACTGGCAACGTCGTCGACCCTTTTCGCGGCTTCGAGCGTCCACAGATCGAGCCGGAGCCGCATCTCGTCGAGCTCCTCTTCAAGAGCCACGACCTCGTTCGCCAGATCCAGATTGTCATGGAGAAGAGCCGAGTAGGCAAGCCCGACGGAGAGTTCGCTGATGTTTTTCATCTCGATCATGAGAGCGGCCGCACGGTCGAGATCGTTGATGGGGGACGAGGTCAGGTCATTGTCGCCCGGAACCGGCTGACCGGCAAGTTCGCAGAGTTCGGGGAACCCGTACTCCGGACCGCGGCCGACAAGAACATCGCCGGAACGAAGGACCGTATGCTTGTCGGGATCGTAGAATCTCTGACGCATCCTTCTGATCATGATGATCCGAATCCCGGTGACCGACTGAAGTTTGATATCACCGAGGCGTGCGCCGTCAAGGGGACTGCCGGCAGCAACGACGGTTCGGTGGGTGGCTTCTTCAGCCTCGGGGAGGGCTCTGCGGAGATTTGCGGGGAAGGATACATGCCGCATGATATTCTTCGCAATATCGGCCGCATGGTTCGAGATCCTTTCCGAGGCTTCGGCGAGCTGGAGAAGACCGCTCATCGGTTCAGTCTCTTCGATACGCCGTACACTCATCATACTGGTGATTCGTGCCTGGTAAACGAGGTCATTCATACGTTCTTCGAGTTCTATGACTTCATCTGCTATGGCGTTGCTTTCGAAAAGCACCGCAGAATAAGCCAGATCAACCATGAGTTCGCTGATGTCCTTCATCTCGATGAGTACATCTTTGAGGTTGATCGGTTGGTTTTCACGGTCCATGATAGTGTGTATATTAGTGAGAGTTCTGACTACTTAATAAATAGGATGCTAAGATCGAAGGGTAAAACATAGTAAAGATGAGATTCGCCGGCGGCGAGGAGATTCGGGGGCCGGCGGGTTCAGCCGAAGAAGTCCAGCTGCTTTTGCCGGACGGAAAACTCCAGATCGGCATTCCGGGTTTTCACCCATGCGATCATCTCCGGCCAGCTGCCGGCAGGGATCCGGTAGCCGAATCCGGCAGTCATCCGGGAAAAAAGTTCAAAGCCGAGGAGGCCTGCTTCGGGAAACTCGGCCAAAAAGGCTTCGTAAAAGAGGAAACACTGTTCAAAGGGATGGGCGTTCTCTTTGATCTTCTGATTGAATGAGGAGAGGAGGGCGGCAAGTTCCTTTTTCGACGAGGGGGCAAGGGGAGCCGCGTTGATGTTCTGGTAAAGGGTGTTTTGAAGCTGATACACCGCTTTAGGCGTCAAACGCTCTTTTTTTCCGTGCAGACGATAGGCGTTATACAGGTTCTGCACGACGTTCACATCAAAGAGCCGTTTGCCGCGCGGGATCTCGCCTGCGGAGAAGAGACGGGAGACCTCTGCCGGCGTAAATTCCACGGCGGCCGTGCGAGCGGCGGCGGAGATGTATGCTGCCGATTCAAGTTCGGGGTTCCCGAGAGGAGTCCGGGTAAGCAGATAGCGGAACTTCTCGAGTTCGAAGTATTCTTCCTCGTCTGCGTACTGCTCAAAGGTAAACTTTCCCGCACGAAACTTCGCCACTTTGTTCATGCATTTCATCTCGAGATCGAAGCCGAAGAGTGCGATCGTCCGGGATATTTCGGCTTTGGTCGGCTTCGTTCCTGATTTGATAACGCGTGTTGCCGCAAATTTTTTTTTGCATCGGTGTTGACTTCACGCACCAGATAATATCTTTTCAGACCATTTCGGACACGGACTTCAACACGGTACAGTTCATTCGCAGACATATGATGTAAAGATATTAGGCGGGAGGGGATGTGTATGTTTCGTTTATTCGGCTGATTCCACCGATACAGAGGCAAGGTCCCGCCAGTAGGCAGGCCTTTCCTGTTCTGGTCCGACGCCGCAAATCTGGATATTCTCCGAATCGATGTGCCGGAGAACAGACCGAAGTGCCGCCGGATCCGCATCACGGATATAGACGTTTCGAATCTCGAAGGAGTCCAGCAGATCGGGAAGAAGCGAAACGCCTTCTTTTGTTATGACGATGTCTTTTTGGATCTCGAGGATCGCCGGAAGATATTCATCTAAAACTGCCCAGAGATACCGTTTACCGGAGAAATACTCGAGCTCGATCTCGTCGGGCCGTTCTGCGGTCAGGATGTGCCCCGGGATGCCGGCGTCCCGCATGCTCCGGTAAAGCGTAGAGACCGTTTCGAAAAGAGCGGTTTTGAACTCCTCGGGATCACCGAAGTATGCATCGCCGACGTCGAGGTTTGACGGAGCCGGAATACTCCACCAGCAGTTTTTCCGGCGGGCCTGAACGAGGGAAACGTCCGTTTGGATCATGCCGAAATCCGGATCGAATTCATAGGATACGTTCCCGTCGACCACGTTCCCGCAGGCGTCGAGGATCCGGTCAGCGTAGAAGGCACCGCCCGCCGCAGGAAAATCGACGAACTCGAGTTGATCGGTGAGGGTCGTTTCGATATGCCATGAGGTAAGGTCGGTCTCTTTGCCGCGCCGCTCGAGAATCCATGCGGAAAGAGCGGCGGGATCGGTGTCCGCCGGAAGAACGGAACCAAGGGACCGAACCGGAAAGGTGAGGGTAAGCATTACAGTATTAGATACGAAGCAGAACCCTAATACAGTTTCTTCGGGGAGGTACGTGGTGTTGGCGGAAATCTAATTCGGGAAAGGGATGGTCTGGTGTGGATACATGAGATAGCCCATCGCGAATAAGCTCAAATGGGCAAAGCCCATTTGTCAACGGATTTAGTTTGGGTGGGATACTTTTTGATATTGGGGCTCGATAGAGTGATGATAATTATTATAGAGAGTAAAGCTGAATGTTGTATCAATGCCCCCCGAAACCGTAGCCAGTCTTGCACAAAAAATAGCCGCATCACCCAAACATTACATTCTTTTATTGGGTTCAGGAATCTCTAAAGATGCTGGAATTAAATCTGGATGGGAGGTTACCAATATCCTTATTCGTCAGGTCTTAAGCTCCCATGATGCTATTGGTGATGTTAACTCTCTCAAGAAACAGAGTTACGGGACAAATATTCTGAGATATTTAGTGAGTTACCCACATTTAGCGGATTATTTGATAAACTGAACTTGTGTGGAGAAATAAATGACACGGAACGGAGATCCCGACTTAAGCCTATCTTTGAAAATATTGATGCACAGCCGACCAATGCCCATAAAATAATTGCACAACTCGCAAAAAGTGGTCAGATAGGATTTATCATTACTACAAATTTTGATGACCTTTTAGAAACGGCGTTACGAGAGGCGGGGATTACTCCGCATGTAATTACTTTCAATAGTAACCCAAAGGAATACTCTGTTTTACCAGATGAACGTCGTATTTTCAAAATAAATGGGTCATATCCTGATGAATTAAAAATCACTCAGACCGATCTTAAGGAATATGGAGAAGCCGTCACCACTTATCTCAAAAAAATCTTTTCAGAATATGGGGTAATTACCTGCGGTTGGTCCGGGAATAGTGATATTGCTCTTCTTCAAACTCTTCTTGATCCAGCCGTTGAACGCCGTTACCCTGTCTATTGGACTCATCGCGGACTTCCCGAAGGAGGATTCCCACCCGAGGTATTAGATGCAGGATCATCTGGGAAGCTGTATTATATTCTTATCGAAAATGCAGATGATTTCTTTACAGAATTGTCTGAGAAAATAGAGGATTATGTCTCTATTTTCCGTCCATTACCATTGACAATCAATGGTGCGATATCTCAGATGGAGGGTGCGTTAAGTACATTTAAACCAGATATCAAACTCAAAAAGCTTCTTGATAGGGAACTCAATGAAATTCTTAAGATTCTGAATGCTGATGGTGAAATGAGTGGAGAGTTTAATCAAACTGAATATTATGCCCGGAGAATTCAAGAGCTTTCAGAAAAATCCCAACCACTTTCTGCAATGTTGGCTACATTAGTGTACTTTGAGGGTAACAAATATTCTAAATATCTAAGAGATGCAGTTGAAACGCTCTTAACGTCTGTTGATTTTAATCAGATAATGCTGGTAAAAGATTACTCTACTAAACAAAGTGCGATATTTGGGGGGAATGATCTCCCAAATATTATGATCTATAGAAGATTTTATCCAGCTCTGATTGCACTCTATTCAATAGGTGTTCTTGTGGTTATACAGCGAAATTATGATGTTCTCTGGATGTTACTTCACGAAATTGAACTCCCTCAATATAATATCATAAATCGTAGATCCCCAAAACAACCTGTTACTGGATGGCTGTGCCCCTCTAACATCATGACTCATGGCTTGCGGTCACGTGGTTGTTATTATGCAGGTCACATAGATATGGGAATGGGGAATAATACACGGTACGCTGATTTTGTAAATACGTGTTATCAGGTCTCAAAAAATTATTTCTCAAATTTAGAATCCTATAAGCAGTATTTTGATGCATTTGAGGTTTTGTTCGGATTTATGGCGGTCTATAATAAAAATGAAGGATGTTCTGTGGATATTGAGATGTTCGATGGAAATCCTATTTTCACCTCAAACAGAAAAACAACCTCTATTGGCGGAGATCATATATATTCTAGGACTGAAACATACCTGAAAGAAATACCTTCCATTCTCAACCCATTTAGAGCCTATCTTGCCAAAACATTGCCCAATGCTGATGGTCTTCGTTATTTTATCGACGGTGTGGGAGTGGAGTTAATCGAGTATTTCACCCCCCCAACAACATAATCGGATGGGTTTTATCCCGGAAGAATGTCGATATTTTTGTAATTACGATGATTTGAGACTCTGTAAAGAAAAACCCGCGACGCAGGTTTTCCAGCATTTTTCGTTTCGCCTTCCCGACCACGCGGAGCCGAAAAGGCGGAGCGTAGGGACGCGACCGAAGGTCAAGAGGGCGGAACAGGAAAAATGCGATTCGCGTTTATTCACGGTGGGATATCTTCTAGTTCCAAAGAATTCCTTACACGAATTCAGAGTACGCCGCCGCAAAAAATAAACCCCTTCTCCTGCATCCAAAACCTTAGGATATTTCCACCGCGTCGGGCTCCGCGCCGGAGTCGCCCGCCCGCACCCCCAAAATACGACGAAAGACACATACCCTTTATCCTTACGGGAGGCGCTGGGGCGCCGACAGGATTTGCCCGAACGTTCCCGATGAGGGATGAGCACGACAGCGAAGCTGGCTTGCGAAAGTGAGGAGGAGCAAATCCGATTCTGAGAGCCCAAAGGGCTCAGATTCGCGCCGATTCGCGGTTGGTTTTTTCATGTGTCCACAATAATCCCTGATACGAATTCAAAATACACCCACGCAAAAAAGAACCCCTTCGCCTGAATTCAAAACCCGGGGATATCCCGCCACGGGCCGCTCCGCGCCGGAGTCGCGGCCCCGCACCCCCATGATCAGAAAAAGGATTGGGAAATTTCTATTTGCAGGTCATGAGAAATGACCACCAAAAAGAAAATTAGTCTTTGGACTCGATAACATCGATCAGATTTTCCATAACCTTATCGACGGCATCCCAGGTAGGACTGGTCTTACCCGGAGTCCGGACAATGAACGGCCTTCCTTCATCGGCGGCTTTCCGCATCTCGATATCCAGCGGGATCGCACCGAGATAGGGGACCTTGTACTGCTCCGCAGCCTTTTCGCCGCCACCTTTCCCGAAGATATCCACGATCTCGCCACAATGCGGGCAGACCATCCCGGACATATTCTCGATCACGCCGAGAACAGAAAGATCCATCATCTCGACAAATTTGATCGCCTTCGTCGCATCCAAAACCGCGACATCCTGCGGGGTCGTCACGATCACGGCGCCCTCCACATTCGGCGCAAACTGAATGATATTCAGTGCTTCATCGCCTGTTCCCGGCGGAAGATCCACGATAAGATAATCCAGATCGCCCCATTCCACGTCGCCGAGGAACTGTTTGGTGGCGGCCGCCTTCATCGGTCCGCGCCATACGACCGGGCTGTCGGTCTCATTCAAAAGAAGGGCCATCGAGACGACCTTTAATGAACCGGTCACCTTCACCGGCATAATCCGCTCGCCGATCGCCTGCAGACGCAGATCTTCGATCCCGAGCATCTTGCCGATCGACGGACCGTGGATATCGAGATCCAGAAGTCCGGTCTGATAGCCGTGGTTGGAAAGCGCATAGGCGAGATTCACCGAGACGGTACTCTTCCCGACCCCGCCTTTTCCGGAGAGGACAAGAATTACGTGACGCACACGGATATCGGACTTCTCCGGCATCTTTGCAGTCGATTCGGGTTTATGTGAACAGGTTTCACAATCTTCAGTACAGTTTTCAGGACATGTTTCAGTGGTCATGTATCATTGCTCCGTTTTGGTTCTGCCGCAAAGCCCATTCAGACATGCGGCAGAGATTGAGAGACATATATTCGAGAAATATTATGGTTCGGGGGTCAACCCAAACCGGATGTACAGAGGGATCCGAAATCCCGTGAATAGATAAGAATCGAAATCTATTTCGGTGGCATTTGCATCGGGACGACGAACGGACCCTCTCTTGAGAGTTTAGAGGGACGTGGAAGTGATAACGTTTTTTCCGGTAAAACACAAGGCGGCGGCCATCACCCGCCGGCTCCCGCAGTTTACCGGAAATAATGAATGGATATGCCGGATAGACCCTGAAGGTTATTCCTCATTGCCCTGCATACGGCAGCCATCCGGATGGACTGTGCCGTCTGCGTGCGGGCAGCAGGATACCTTGATCATTTTTCCGTTGGCCAAAGCATCGGCGACTTTATAGCGTGCCTCGTGAAGGTCGCGCCATGCCGTTTTTCTGGATACACCCAGAACACCGGCTGCGTCCTCCTGAGAGAGCCCTTCGAGATCGACAAGTTTCAAAACCGCGATCTCTTCGGGATACAAGGTAACCATCTCGATCTTAGCCTTTCTTCGCGGACAGACCGGTGCGTAACAACCCGGCGTTTCATCAAGTTCGACGCAGCGCCGTACCCGCGGTCTTCCGCATCTACCTTTTGGACAAATCTCTGGGTTCTCAGGCATATCTTAACTCGTAATGGATATCTTCTCATGCCATACCTAAAAGCGTTTTCGTTTATCCGGTCTGGTTTGGGAAAATATGCAGTGAGTACTCATATGCGCCAAAATATATTAATGTATGCGACACGAATCAATCAGGTACAATTAGTATCCGAATTTTGGAGATGAGAATGTCGACACCGTTTATAACAATAGAAAATGTATGTATGGACTTTGGCAAGGAGGAGCGGATTCGCGTTTTAGACGATATCTGTCTCGAAATAGCCGAAGGAGAGATCGTGGGCGTGATTGGAAGATCGGGATGCGGCAAGACCGTTTTGATCCATCTTATCCGGGGTATCGACACCCCGCCCACCAGCGGAAAAATCATCTATCACATTTCCCGCTGTCCAAAATGCGGCAGGATCGAGTTTAGAAGCGATGCGGGCAAACCCTGTCCGGTCTGCGGGGAGAAGCTTGCGGCAGAAGACATCGATTTCTGGGCGCCGGAAAACGAGGCGGTAAAAGCAAAAATCATGGCCCGAACCTCGTTGATGTTCCAGAGAACGTTTTCGCTGTACGGCGATGACCGGGTGATCGAGAACGTTCTCCGGGCTCTTGATGATATCAATTATCCGGCAAATCAGGCACTTTCCCGTGCGGCCGATCTGGTGGACGAGGTTCGACTCAGTCACCGTATGATGCATGTGGCCAGAGATCTGTCCGGAGGGGAAAAACAGCGTGTGGTGCTTGCCCGGCAGCTCGCCCGCGAACCGCTGTTTTTGTGCGCTGATGAGCCGACGGGGACATTGGATCCAAAGACCGCAACGATCGTTCACGAACTGCTGAAGGCCGCGGGAACGGAGAAGAAAATGGGTATGGTGATCACGTCCCACTTCGCACAGGTCCTGGAAGATGTGTGCGATCGGGCAGTCCTGATGGACGACGGGCGGATCACGAAGATCGGCAGTCCGGAGGAAATCGTGGCCGAGTTCATGAAAGGCTGCAAGGATGACTGTATCTATGCATGTGCCGACTGCGGGAGTGCGATCGTTCGGGCGAAGGATCTCTCGAAGAAGTTCATCGCGGTGGACCGGGGAGTGATCAATGCGGTGGACAAGATCAGTTTCGAGGTGTACGAGCGGGAGATTCTGGGTATTATCGGGGTCTCAGGCGGAGGAAAAACGACGCTTTCAAAGATGATCGCGGGTCTGTATGAGCCGACGGGCGGAACGCTCGAGGTCAGAGTCGGGGATGAGTGGGTGGATATGCGAAAGCCAGGTTACGATTTCCGCGGGAGAGCGAAGAAGTACATCGGCCTTCTGCATCAGGAGTATGATCTATACCCCCACCGGACGGTCATCGATAATCTGACGGACGCGATCGGTCTGGAGTTTCCAAAGGAGCTTGCCGTTCGAAAAGCGGTTATCACGCTTCGGATGGCGGGTTTTACGGAGAAGAAGGCGAAGGATATTTTGAACCGGAAGCCTTCTGAGCTGTCGGAAGGAGAGAAGCACCGGGTGGCGCTGGGTCAGGTCCTGATCCGTGAGCCGCGGATCATTCTCCTGGATGAGCCGACGGGAACGATGGATCCGATCACGAAGATCGATGTGAAGCATTCGATCGTGCATGCCCGCGATGAGATGGACGAGACGTTTATCATCGTTTCCCATGATATGGACTTCGTCCGGGATGTGTGTGACCGTTGTATGTTCATTCGCGGCGGAAAGATCATCGCGGAGGGTCCAACGGCAGAGGTGCTTGCGCAGATCTCCGAGAAGGAGGTCGAGAAGATGGCCGCGGATTTAGAAAGTGGGCTGGACGCAACGCGGACGGCCTAAGCTGAGGCGGGTTGGCGACGAAGTCGCCGACCTCAGCAGAGCAAGTCGATAGACTTGCGAGAAAATCTTTGATTTGCGATGGCGGGAAGCGATAAAGAGGAGGATTCATTTTTTGTGGGAGAAGAGGTGGAAGGATGGGAGAGTACCTATTGATAAGCTTGGGAAGTGTAAGGTTGGGTGCGGACACATGAGATTATTTAACCGCGAATCTCCGCGAATTAACGCGAATCGCATTTTTCTTGCACCGTCGTGCTCTGCTCCGGCTTATCGCCTGCGCAGGAATCGCACGCCGTCTGGAAAAATGCTGGGGAAAAACCCGCGTGCGGGTTTTTCTAATCTTCCCTCTCTTTTTTTCTGATTCGAGGTGCGGGGCCACGACTCCGGCGCGGAGCGGCCCGCGGTGGAGATATCTTATTTGCAGAGGTGCTAATCTGTTTCCAAGTAGTTTATCTGAGCAACCCACGGGAAGATATCCTAATCTCACGGATGCGTGAATAATTCTGGCAGGTACCGGTACTAACCGCAGATTTGCGTGATAACAACGGCGGAGAAGAGGAATATTTTTCCGTGAACGATTGGTTCAATTCTTATAAATAGAGTTGATGACCAATAAAACACTTAAGGACCTCTTCATTATCATGAATTTTCAGACCGTTTTAGCCAAGCATCGTGAACTGTCGTTTTCTGAACATGACAAAGGCAATCGTTTTGAACGGTTGATGCAGGGATTTTTAAAAACAGATCCGATTTATGCCAGTCAATTTCAAACTGTCTGGATGTGGGATGAATTCCCCTATAAATCTCAGTTTGGCGGGCATGATGTTGGGATCGATCTGGTTGGATTAACGTATGATAATGAAGATGGTGACTGGATCAATCCGAGAAATCCGCTATTTGACACCTTTATTCCTATTGGCGACAAAAAAGGCGATGAAGCAGAGGTAGCATTTTTTATTCCAATCTATTCAAGAGGTTTGTCTACAGCGAGAGATGTTTGGTGTTATAATTCTTCCAAAGAGGTTCTTATTAAGAATATTAATGAATCCATTATCTATTACAATTCACAGGTTGATACTTTCAAAGTAGCAAAATCACAGGATTCCAAGTTGTGCGTTGATGATTTACTCAAATATGACTCTACGAAATTTAGTTGTACAAAAGACTCAGACCAATTTGTTATCTCCCTACAGCGGGACAAACTCGTAATCTCCGGGGAATTGAGCGCATCCACGCTCAGAGCCATAAACACGTGAAAAAAAATAATCCCGGAACGTATCGGCCTGGAGAGAGAGAGGATATTTACGTGGGACCCACATATTGATGAAATATTTCACTCACACTCTCTCGATTCTCCTCCGTCTCCATTCGAAAATAACCATTTCGATTCCAAAATAACCCTCCGATGATCAAAAACACCCCTTTGCTGACAGCAAAATACCATACCCCAGACAAAAAATACGCCGAATCCTGCCGATTTGGCCGGCAAAACCCAAAAACTATATAAAGAAATTCCCAGGCGCCTGAAAAAAACGATAACTCCCTCCGGACTACCTACCTACCTACGTATGTAGCTACAGCGGAAGAAAATCTCTCATCAATCACTTTTTTTTTAGGCGCCTAGTCTCTTATTATTATTATTTTATGTACATTGCAGAAGAGAGAGAGAGAGAGAGAGAAGAATCAAAATAAAAATTACTACTATATAAATTACTACGTCAGTAGGTAGGTAGTTTTTCCCGGGTCATCATTTTTTCCAGGCGCCTCCCTATTAATTTATATATAATGACCACATGAGGGAGAAAATACGCCGAATCTTGCCGATTTCGATTTTTACCCACGAAAAATCATCATTAAAAAATGGTCAAAATTGATCGGCGGGAGGTGATTTTGGAATCGAAACACCTATTTGCGAATGGAAATTGATCGAAAAATCGTTGTTAGAGTTCATCCCAAAAACGACCCCCGGAACTACCGATCCAATTCGGGAAGGAGTTTGTTGGGTGTGGACACATGAGGATAAAAAAAACCAACCGCGAATCGGCGCGAATCCGCCCTTCGGGCGAGGCGAATCGGATTTGCTAACCCTCACTTTCGCAATCCAGCTTCGCTGTCTTGCTCATCCCTTCATCGGGAACGTTCGGGCAAATCCTGTCGGCGCCCCAGCGCCTCCCAACTGCAATTCCTCTCTCCGTCTTATTTTCCAATTGTCAGAAAAGAACATTTTTTTCACATGAGTAATGATCAATCAACATCTCTCTCACAGGAGCCGCTGGGGCGGCGACAGGATTTGCCCGAACGTTCCCGATGAAGGGACGAGCCGTCGTGTCTTCACCGAGCAAATCTTTGATTTGCGAGGGACACGACGAGCGAGAGTGAGGAATAGCAAATCCGATTCGCCTCGCCCGAAGGGCGGATTCGCGCCGATTTGCGGTTGGTTCTATCTCATGTATCCACACCCAACCAACTCCTTCCCGACCTTCATATCGCCCCATTCCCGAATCTTCACGTTCTTCTCCCCCTCGCAAATCATAGATTTGATCGCAAGTTTCCTTTGAAAACTTGCTCAGCTAAGATTGCCGGCTGCGCCGTCAATCCGCCTCAGCTGAGGGCGTCCGCTTTCAGCGTCCACCCCGCACTCCCAACCTCATTTTTTGCATCGTAAAACCATCTTCTCACTCACTGACCACCACAGATCTGCAAAAATAGGAGGCATTATCGCACCGCGCGGTTCGGGGTATAAATACTCACAATCCAACAAAAGATATATTCCGGGGACCTCTCCCGAAAACCAAAAACACCAAAGCAAGCGTGATACCAAGAAAAAATCAACAAACCGCCGGCCATAATCCGACCGGCCAAAAGGACCCTCTTTCCCCCAACTTCGACGTTACCTCAGCCCCCTTATCTTCTCTAAATTATGATGCAATTTTTGAAATAATTTCTCGTTTTTCAAAAAAACATACACTAATATGCATAGAAAAATAATTATTTTGTATGCAGCTGAGGGGAAATGACCCCGGTGAAACTGCTGGAAAAAACCTCTGCAAAAGAGGGGAAGTGATAAAAAATTGAAAAACCATTTCAACCTCACGATCAGCGACCCTGACAAAAAGACGTTCGCTGCATTCACGAAAAAGTATCCAAACCCGAGGACTTCGAAAGTCATCCTCGCTCTCATCAGAGAACACATGAAAGGAGAACCACAGAGAAATGCCTGACTTTAGAGTCTATGTCCCTGAATCCAAGATCAGGGTCATGTATCAGTTCAAAGAACAGTTCGGCAAAGATGGATCACCCATGATCGTAACCTTCATGGAAGAATCCCTGAATGGAAATGTGGCCGCTCCCGAAAATCAAGAAGAAAAAACCGCCCGCATCTACGACCTCTACTTCGGCGACATAACCAACGAACGTGAATTCGTCCGACTTCTCGGCGGAAGAAAAAGCGCGGAAGCCGCTGTCATCAACCGATGCACAGAACTCAGCAGAAAATATCCCGACATTGCGGGTGATGTCATAGAAAAGTTCAAAGAAAATCATCCAAACTACAAAAAAATCACTGGAGTAATCAAATGACCAAAAAACATGCCTGCCCGATGACGGTCTGGAAACTTAATCAGGGAACAGGCAATAGACAATTTGCACTGCAAAGAGAAAAAGCAACCGCCCCCACGACAGGTGGACCATGACCCTGGAGCATAAACCCTGCCTGGGTCTGCGACTCTCCGACCGGGTGATCTTCTCGAAGATTCTCGCCGGGACCTGGAAAGTCGATGCGGAAAACGGCGAGATCATCTCGCGAAATACAGGGAAGCCCCTAAGCTTTTCCCGTATGAACAACGGATATCGTTCGGTTCGGACCCGATATAAGGGGTTCATGGTGGACATCACCAAGCATCGGGCCGTCTACATCGCCGGAACCTGTAAAACTATGGACGATCTACCGGTCGACCTGAACCTTCACATCGACCATATCAACGGGAACATCGAAGACTGCCGGCTCGCAAACCTTCGGCTCATCCCCTTCTGGGACAACAACCACCCGCAGTCGGGACGGAAACTGCGAATTTTCACAGACGACCAAGTCGCCGATATCCGACGACGGTACGCAAAAGGCGAACCTCCGCGGGTTCTTGCGCCAGAGTTCGGTGTGGCCAAGAGCACGATCCACCGGCTCGTTTCCCGGCGGACCTATGCGGAGGTGGGCCTGTGAGCGAACCTGGGACTGAATATCTGAGGAAAATCAAGTTCTCCTGTCCGGTCTGCCTGAACTCGTTCACGGAAAAGGTCTGGGTCGAGGACAAACGCGATCTGAAACAGGCGGTTCAGAACTGCCCGGTCTGCGGTTCGCCGACGATGCGGATCGATTCTCCGGATGACGACATCCAGTTCTTCGCCTATCTGGATATGCGAAGGACAATTATTGAACGGATCAATGAACAGCAGGAGGATACCTATGACTATCTTTAATGCTGACGAGATCCGGGCGGCTCTGGAGACGGCGTTTCCCGTGCCAATGGATGAATACGAAGATGCGTTCTACTGTCAGCTGATGGCCGGTTCCTTAAACGATCTGGCGAAGGTCTACAAACGCCGGTTTAACGATACCGTTGATGAGATCAAGGCCGGCGGTCTTCTTTCTGAAGATTTTGTTCTGGTACAGGAAGAATCCCGGAGAAAGGAGGTCGATATCAAGGCGCTGAGAAACGGTTTGCCGGATCTTTTCCAGGAGGTGGTGCATGTCACGACATCAGACGTGGCGAAACTTCTGTCGAACCGGTTCATCTATGAAGCGGTGAAAAAGAAGATCGGGGACCGGATCACGGATTATGACGCGGTAAATGTGGATGATCTGGAGGCGAGGCAGCCTGAGCCGGAACTTTCGGAATACATGAAGATAATAACGATCCCGAAAGGGTATGTGGTGAAAAGGGTGAGCCAGAGGAGGAGGAACTGACCGATGAGATACTGGTACAGTTATCCGGAGCTTTTAGATAAGGAGAAGTTGAAGGCCCTGCTCGCAGAGCATAAGAGGGTCTCGGCGGTCGCTCTGCAGATCGGATGCAGCCGGCATTCGGTGGAGACGGCGATGATGCGGCACGGGATCGAGTATCCGTCCGGGTGTATGGCGGATAAGATTCTCTAACCATCAGAGTTGTGAGGGAATCTCTCGTTTTTGTCTGAACGAGAGCAAATTTCCTCTATTTTTTATTCTTTTCCGTCCAATAATCACATAGCATGTGTGAAACGGCACGTGAATTCCGATCAACGATCTCCTCCCAATAGGGCAGAAAAAATCACGTGTGTTCTGCATATGTACGGCAAATCATAGATTTGCTCTGTAATTGGCAGTAGGAATATTGCCAATACAGGATCACCTCCACCATGACAGCAGATTTCATTCAGACAGCAATCTCGAAGTCCGCAAAGCGGACCTTCACCGCAGAGTTTACGAACGCCGCCGCGTATGATGCGATCGTCGCAGAAATTACCGGCGTGGATAACCCCCTCGGCCTTGCCGAAGTCGAACTCGGGAAGCAGACCTACAAGACCTATGTCGGCTACTTCGACCCGAACACTTCCGAGATGAACGGCAAGGTCCAGGTCACAGCATATACCCGTGCTGAGTATGCCGCGGCAATCACCGCCCTTACCGGCAGTGCGGATCTCAAGACCGCATTCGGCAACGGCGGTACGGCAGAGACCTCCGAGATCGGTAACGAAGCAACGTGGAACGTCCGCATTTCCGCGAAGCTTGGGACCGATACTTTCCAGATCAGTCTCAACCGCGATTCGATGACCGTCTCCGGCTATGCCGATGATGCCACCCTTGCAGCGGTCGACGCCTGGGCAGACACCAAGCCGGCCCTGAACTAACGTGAGGTGCGGAGATGCAGATCTCCAGACGCCTCCGGAAGCTCATCATGCTTTTCCTCGGGTTTCTCATCATGCTTTTTGGGAAGCTCGTGGAGGAACTTGCGATTGGCGGGAACCTTAAGACGGGGTGAAGAAATTCACCTCGTATCTTCTTTTCTAAATCCAAAATATTCTCCCCCCATATCGACCCCCACTATTGAACAAAATCCCCCTGCATAACTTCCACAGAATCAAGGATTTAATACCAATCCGCTCCAAATAGTACCGCATGACCAATAAGCCCACTGTCGTTACGTGCGGTTTGCCCTATACAAACGGTTTTTGCCACCTCGGGCACCTCCGGACGTACATCCCTGGCGATTTCTACGTACGATACCTCAGGCGTCTCGGCGACGACATCGTCTTCATCTGCGGATCCGACAACCACGGGACCCCCATCGTCGTCACCGCCGCGGCCGAAAAAACCACGCCCCGTGCCGTATCCGAAACATACCACGCCCACTTCGACAACGTCTTCAAATCCATGGGCATCGCATTCGACCGGTTCGGCATGACCGACGATCCGACCAACCACCACCGGACCGTCTCCATCCTCCAGACCCTCATCGACCGCGGCTATGTCTATGAACAGACCATTCAGCAGAGCTACTGCCCGAAATGCAAACGCTTCCTCCCCGACCGGTACGTCGAAGGAACCTGCCCCTACTGCGGCAAACATGCCCGCGGGGATGAATGCGACTCGGGATGCGGCCGGCACCTCGAACCCGGAGAGATCCTTGACCCCGTCTGCGCAACCTGCGGGACCAAAGCCGAACTCCGCGAACAGAAGCACTACTACTTCAAGCTCAGCAGCTTTAGGGAGTATTTGCTGGAGTATCTGCCGACCCTCGGCGGAACGCTCAACGCCAAAAACTACGCCATCGGCTGGGTAGAAAACGAACTCAAAGACTGGTGTATTACCCGAATGATGGACTGGGGTGTCAAGTTCCCGGGTTCCGAAGAACTCGTCTGCTATGTCTGGGTCGATGCCCCGATCGGATACATCTCATTCACCGAAGAATGGGCGAAAGCCACCAACAACAGCTGGCAGAAATACTGGTGCGAGGGAGACAGGGTCCACTTTATCGGTTCCGACATCATCTATCACCACTGCGTTTTTTGGCCGGCGATGCTCCACGGAGCCGGCTATCAGCCGCCGACCGCGGTCGTTGCGAGCGGCATGGTCACGATCGACGGCGAGAAGTTCTCCAAATCGAAAGGGAACGTCGTCTGGACGAAAGAGGATTATCTCGACAAGGGACTGCCGGCGGATTATCTCCGGTATTATCTCCTCGCCTATACGAGCCACACCCGCGAACTGGACTTCTCCTGGAAAGAGTTCCAGGCACGGATCAATAATGAACTTGTGAACACGTTCGGGAACTTCGCGAACCGGAGCATGAGCCTTGTCAAGACCAAGTTCGGCGACGTGCCGCAGGTCCCGGTCGAAGCGGAAATCTTTGCCGAGATCGAACGCTCGCTCACCGCGATCGAAGAGTCGGTCCGTGCATACGAGTTCAAGGCAGCAGTCGACGGCATCCTCCTTCTCGCAGCATACGGAAACGGATACATCTCGAACGCGGCTCCCTGGAAGCTGATCAAGGAAGATCCGCAAGCAGCCGCACAGATATTAAAGAACTGTCTCCAGATCGTGAAGGCGTGTGCTCTTATCATGCAGCCGGTGATGCCTGAATCTTCCCAGAAGCTTTGGGAGATGCTCGGCTACACGGACAAGATCGAGAGCCGCCCGATCAGCGATGCACTGGTTCCGTTCGAGAACACAACACTTGGCGATGTGAAGCCGCTGTTTGTGAGAATCGAGGACAAACAGCGTGAGGAGATGGAGGCAGTGCTGACAAAGCGGGCCGAGGATTCGAAGAAGAAAGCAGCAGGAAAGAATACTATGGAAGCAGTAATAGAGCCAATCTCGGAAGAGATCATAACAATAGACGATGTAGCAAAGCTCGATCTCCGCGTGGGCCGGGTCATAAAAGCGGAGAGAGTGCCAAAGACGACGAAACTTCTGCGTCTGCAGGTGGATATCGGAACCGAGGTCAGACAGATCGTGTCAGGCATCGCCGATGTCTATACGCCAGAAGAGATGGTGGACAAGAAGATCATCGTGGTCGTGAACCTGAAGCCGGCAAAGTTCCGGGGCGAGGAGAGTAACGGGATGCTGTTTGCCGCAGGCGAAGAGGCATCGCTTCTTGTTCCGCTGAAGGATGTTCCGGAAGGAACGAAGGTCCACTGATCTTTTGGCATACTCACATCACCTCCATTTTTTTATAAAGTGCCGGAATAGACTGGCTTTATGTCTTCTTCCAACCATTCATTGATTATAGGCATCGGTTAGGCATGCTTTTTCGGGGCAGGTGCAGCAAAATCCGTTGTTTCCAGAATGAATACTGCATGATCACGGCGGTTATTTGGACCATCCACGCTTTCCTGGAGGGAGGGAATGTACAAAAAAACGATAGAGGATGTGCTCACAGAACTCAATACTGACAGAGTGTTCGGGTTATCCGAAGAAACAGCACAGAAAAGACAGCAGGAATACGGAAAAAAATGAGCTGAAAAAAGCCAGAGGCGTTTCAGCCTGGCGTATTCTCCTGCATAATATCAATAATATCATCGTCTACATCCTGATCGTCGCCGCGGTTCTGTCTTTTTCCATGGGGGAGATCATCGAAGGCATCGCTGTTTTGATCGCATTGATGATCGCCGTACTTACCAGCTTTTTTACCGAATATAATGCACAGAAATCGATAGAATCCCTCCAGCGGATGATCTTCACCCATGCCATGGTCGTGCGGGGCGGCGTCTGGCAGGAGATCAATGCCTCGAAACTGGTAACCGGCGATCTGATCTTTATAGAGGAGGGCGATTCCATTCCGGCGGATGCACGACTGATCCGCAGTATGAATTTTGCCTGTATCGAATCAGCCCTCACCGGTGAGTCGGACGCGGTCGAAAAGGATGCACAGGCACTTTTTTCCGAGGATACCGGACTTGGGGACAGGATCAATATGGTCTTTGCCGGCACATCCGCAACACGGGGCAATGCCCATGCGGTCGTCACCGGTACCGGGATGTCGACGGAAGTGGGAAAGATCACCGGGATGCTAGAGAGCGGCATCAAAGAGAGGACGCCGCTTAGTAAAGAGATGAACAAGCTCAGCAAAATCCTCATCCTTGTTGCATTGCTGGCAGGTATTGCGGTATTGACCGCCGGGTTCATGACGAACCATCCGATTGAGGCCATTCTTCATACGGCGCTTATCCTCGCCGTGGCCGCGATCCCCGAGGTGATGCCTGCAGTCTCAACGATGACATTGTCCCGCGGGATGCGGACGATGGCGGAACATAAGGCGCTGGTCAAACACCTGCCGGCCGTGGAGACCCTTGGTTCGACGAACGTGATATGTACGGATAAAACCGGGACGCTCACCGAAAATCAGATGACGGTCGGAAGGATCGTGCTGACAAACGACCGGTCATATACGGTTGAAGGAAACGGGTATCAGCCGGTCGGAAATATTCTCGCCGATGAGCGTGCGGTCGATCTTTCGGATGACGACCGGCTTTGGGACATCATCGCCACCTCGGTCCTCTGCAGCAATGCAGTGCTGAAAAAGGATGAACAGGAGTATTCCGTGATCGGCGATCCGACCGAAGGAGCTCTGGTCGTGCTGGGAGCTAAAGCGGGAATATGCAGGGAAAGCCTTCATGCGGGCGGCTGGGTTAGGATCGGCGAGATGCCATTCGATTCCGCAAGGAAGTATATGATAACGGTGTATGAACACGGGGAAACGGTCCATGCGTTTATCAAAGGAGCGCCGGACGTGCTTCTTGCGATGTCTCTGCAGTCGAAAGAAGAGAAGGAGAGGCTGCAAGATGCAAACGACCATCTGACGGAAAAAGGTCTGCGGGTTCTTGGGGTCGGCAAACTCAACGGATATAGCGGAGACGGGAGCAGAGCAAGCATCGTTTCGTATCTCGATCGGGTGGATATTTTCGGGATCGTCGGGATCACGGATCCCCCGCGAAACGATGTCAGAGAAGCGATCGGTATCTGCCAGCAGGCCGGCATCCAGGTGAAGATGATAACGGGCGATGACCCGAAAACCGCCTCGATCATTGCCCGGGAGATAGGTCTGCGGGACGCCGGAGTTCGGCGATCTTGTGAAAAAGACCGCGGTGTTTGCCCGCGTTTCGCCTGAAAAAAAGATGCAGATCGTGGATGCACTGCGAAAGGAGGGATACGTCGTGGCAATGACCGGGACGGGGTAAATGATGCGCCGGCTTTGAAGAGTGCGGACATCGGCGTGGCGATGGGGATCCGCGGCACGGAAGTTGCCAAAGAAGCGTCGGATATGATTCTGACAGATGACCGGTTTTACACGATCGTGGACGCCGTGAGAGAGGGACGGGTCATCTTTTCGAACATAAAAAAATATGTTTCGTTCTTATTTTCCTGCAATATGGTCGAGATCATTACGATATTTCTGAGCGTCAGTTTCCTGAAACCCTTGCCTATCCTGCCGCTCCATATTCTCTTCCTTAACCTTGTTATCGATATTGCCCCGGCTATGGCCCTGGCATATGAACCGGCAGAGGCAAACATCATGAAAGCGCCACCGAGGAGTGCACATAGCGGCCTGATCAATAAGCGGTTTCTTGGAAGGATCCTTTTCAGCGGTGCTGTTCTCGGATTGAGTTCCTTTTTGATCTTTAATTTCTTCCTAACCCAGAATACTTCGCTGCTTTACGTGCAGACGGCGACTTTTACTTTTATGGTCCTTGCCCAGCTGCTCCATGTCCTCAACATCCGCAAAGAAAACGGGTTTGGCCTCACAACGCTGATACGGGAGAATAAGGTCCTGGTCGGCGCTGTAAGTTTATCCCTGCTCCTGCAGATCATGGTGATCTATGTTCCGTTTATGCAGCAGACGATCGGAACAACGCCCCTTACGGCAGAGACCTGGGCCGTGATCCTGCTGGCAGCATTTGCCACGACCGGTGTCGTGTATGCGATCAAAAAGGTGATGAAACGGCTCTACCCCGTCGGAGTGACAATGATGATTGACCTGGAAAGTTCCGGGGCGAGGAGAGTAAAGGGATGCTGTTTGCCGTAGGCGAAGAGGCATCGCTTCTGATCCCGCTGAAGGATGTGTCGGAAGGGAGGAAGGTCCACTGATCTTCTCTATTTTTGCATAGAAGCGACGGTTAATTTCCCAATCCATGAAGGTTGCAGACAATACTCCAGATTCTCTGTTTTATTCGGGGTGCGGGAGGTGACTGCGGGGTGGACGCTGAAAGCGAACGACCTCAGCTGAGCAAATCTTTGATTTGAGATCTGGAGCGGAGCGGCCCGCGGTGGAGAAATCCGTATTTTTCAGAATGTATGATAATGAGTCCAAGCCTTGGTAATTTCCCAATCCACACATATGATTAACCACTCAGCTAAGAGGATTTAGGACATTCCACTATTGGAGCCTCATGGGGATGGATGGGAGTATTAACTCAGGATATTTCCACCGCGTCGGGCTCCACGCCGAAGTCGCCCTCCCGCACCCCCTAAATCAGAAATAAGTAATGAGATGTGGGAGATGTATATTTGCCAACGGTCAAATTTGTGTTTCAATTCGTTCCTGATGCGGAATTGAGAAAAAAGATTTTTGAAAAATTACTTGCGTTTATTCTTGGTTTTCATCGCTTTGATATCAGCCTTTTTCGGGAAATGTTCGCCGGATTTCTTTTTGTCGGTCTTATCTGCAAATCGGATGGAATCGTCATCGTAATCTACAAAATCAAATGCCATTATTTTCTGTATAGCTGTGTTTGAAGATAAAATTATTCTCGGATTTTTGCCGGAGATTCCGCAGTCAGTGAGACGCCACCTCACTCTTCGGCGGCCGCAGCAGGCTTATCCGAGTATTTGATAAACAGCGCGAGGATCGGACAGAGGATCGTTGGAATGATCAGCAGAAACATCGCGTTCGGCAGGGAACCCATGACATCCGCTACCCACCCGATCAGGGCCGCTCCAACGCCGCCGATCCCCATCGAAAGACCGAGCGTGAGACCCGACGCAAACCCGACGCTGCCCGGTAGAAGATCCTGGGTCATCGTCACCGAAGTCACGTAACAGAAGCAGGCAAAGAACGAATACAGCATGATCCCGGCATACATCGACCATCTGGTCGAGAGGAATATCAGACAGAAACACGGGATCGCACAGAGGAATCCAAGCACCAGGACTTTTTTCCGTCCGAACCGGTCGGAAAGATAGCCGCCGGCCACCTGCCCGAACACGCCGGTAAAGAGCATGGCCGTGATGATGACCGAGACCGTGAACGTGTCGATCCCATGATACCATAAGAGGAGCAGGGTAGGCAGATACGTAATGACCCCGACATATGCCCATGCCCTCAAAGCACACACCGTCACGACCAGGCCTGCCGGGATCCACCAGTACTTCCCGTGGACCTGCTTCTTTTCGACCGGCTCCTTTTTGATCGGCTCAACCGTTCCGGTGCGGCGGTCGTTTCGGTAGATCCAGGCCGCCCCGACGATCCCCGGAACCATCATCCAGGCGACCGACGGCATCCCGCCGAACGTGATGAAAAAACCGGCGATCATCGGGCCGAGCGAATAACTGATGCTGCCGCTTGTGGTAAAAATCGAGTTGTACAATCCCTTTTTGGCAGGAGGACTCAGTTTATGGACGAGGGCCATCGCGGATGGGTGGAAGAGGGCATGGCCGACGGCCGCTCCTCCGACCAGGAATAGAACGATCAGGTAAATGTTCGCCAGAACCGAGAGGGAGATCCCAACACTGCCGATCAGAACGCAGAGCGGCACGCTGACCCATTTACCGGTTCGGTCTCCATACAGCCCGATAAACGGCTGGGTTACCGACGAGACGACATTGAATACGGTAACGACAAGCCCTGCGAGAAAATACGAGAGCCCCATATTGGTGATGAGGAGAGGGAGGATCACCGGCAGGATCGGCGTATACAGATCGATCAGAAAATGACCGCTGATCGCCCCGGTGATTTTGGTATCGTAGGTATGACGCATTGAGTCGCCTGAGAATGACTATTGATAGTCACGCATTCTATTTATTTGTTTAATCTTACGTTTATTAAACATAGGCATATTAATATCGCATAAATTTTATAATTGTATTAATATGGTATTACAAATATAAAATTATTCATAAAATTGGTGTGTTGACATGAAAAAACGTATTTTCGAGGGCTTATCCATCAACGGATTCGCCGCACTGTGTGTTGTAGGTGTATCGATCGGCGCCATGGTAATTTGCGCCGGATGCGTCCAGTCAGGCAATGATGACAGTACGCTTCGCGTCGTCATGAACTTCGGTCCCGACACGAGCGGCAGTCTCGACCCGGCAAACGGCTGGGAAGGCTGGTATGTCGATAAAGCAGGCATTTACGAGACTCTTTTCGATTACGATGCGGACATGATTCTCCAGCCCAAACTTGCGACCGGATACAAACTTTTGAACGACACGACATGGGAGATCACGCTTCGCAAAGGCGTTACGTTCCATGACGGGACGCCGTTCAATGCCGATGCGGTCATTTTCTCATTCGACCGTGTTCTCAATGCATCGAACAGCCGTGCTTACGAGTATGCATTCATCAAAGATGTCAGAAAAACCGATGACTATACGATCGTCATCGAAACCAATCAACCGTATACTCCGCTGATCGCATCCCTTGTCGACCCGATCATGTCTATCGCCAGTCCAAAGATCGTCGATGTCAACAAACAGCCTGTAGGCACAGGACCGTTCGTCTTCGCCACGTTCGAACCCGGCGCAAGCCTGGATGTCGTGAAAAACGAGAATTACTGGGGCGGCGAAGTCGGACTTGCCGGAGTGAACACGACCTACATCGGCGATGCCGACGTAGTGCGAGATATCCTCCCAAGCGAATATACAGCCGTGAAAAACGCGGAAGACACGCATGTCGAATCGAAAGCGATGCTCCGCACGTACTTTGTCTACATGAACGAAAACAAAGCGCCGTTCGATGATGTCCGCGTCCGTCAGGCACTCAGTTACGCAGTAAACCGTCAGGAGATCGTCGATACGGCGCTTGAAGGCGTCGGTGGCGTTACCGCAGTCGGTCCGTTCTCATACTCCTCGCCGTGGAATGCAAACGACGAGATCGAATCATATGCATACAACAAAGAAAAGGCACTGGCTCTCTTGGCCGAGGCAGGAATCGTGCCGGGGGCTGACGGGAAACTGTATTACAACGGCGAACCGTTCACCATCGAGATAACGACCTACTCCAAACGTGCGGCCCTCCCGCCGACGCTGGAAGTCATCGCAGCCCAGTATGAAGATCTCGGCATTACCGTCAATACCCGTATCATGGAAAGCAGCGCCATCAAAGCCGACGTCGCCGCAGGAAATTACGACATGACGATGGCTGCCTGGTCGACCATGCCGACCGGAGACCCAGATTATTTCCTGACCAGAATGTTCTTCTCGACCGCCACGTATGCTTCCACCTGGCTGCACTACTCCAACCCGAAAGTCGATGAACTCATCCAGAAAGCAAGCACGACCTTCGATCAGACGGAACGGGCTGAACTGTACGACGAGATCCAGAACATCACCCAGAACGACGCGGGACTGATCTATCTGTTCTATGAATCGCAGAACTGGGGAGTCAGTGATGATGTCTTGAATCTCGAGATCTACCCGAACGAATACACGATGATAACCAAAGACATCACCATCACCTGAATCCCATGTCGAACGAAACGATCCGCAAACACTGGAACGATCTGAGTCCGGGATATCGGAAACGATATCATGCATATCTCGACGAGGAGATCGTTTTGATGCAGAGCTACTTCAAAGAGTATCTCCCCAAACAAACACCCCTGAAAGTCCTGGATATCGGGACCGGTTACGGGATCCAGGCGATGACCTTTGCGGAGTTGGGTCATCGGGTCACGGCTCTCGATCTCTCCGAGGAAATGATCTCGCGTGCAAAAAATGGAGCCGCAGCCCGCGGTCTTTCCATCGAGTTTTATCAGGGAGATGCGGAGAACCTTCCGTTCGCGGACAACAGTTTCGATGTTGTCGTGAACATGCATCTTCTGTGGACCCTGACGGACCACGAGAAATTTTTCCATGAGTGCAGACGCGTCCTCATTCCCGGCGGCAGGATCTTTGCGATAGACGGTCACTGGTTCAAACCGGATGATCCGACAACGGAAGAGTGCTCGGTGAATATCCGGCAATATCTTCCTCTGTACGATACCAACACACCGGAAAAGATAGCAGACCTCGTGGAAACCGCTGGATTTTCAGAAGTTTCCTGGAAATATCTGCCGGAGTACGCAGAGTATATGCAGAGATGCGACCCGAACGGACGGGATTATCTTACGACACCATACCTTGAAACAGGAGTGAAAGCATGATCAAAGACAAAATAGCAGATTACTGGAACTGGCGAAGCACAAGTTATCACCAGGAATATATGAGCCGCATCACCGATGAGATCGAGCTCTGGGAACAGATTTTGACACCGATCCTCCCGGAGGGAAAACATCTCAACGTGATCGAGGTCGGAACGGGACCAGGCATCCTTGCACTCGCTCTTGCGAAGATGGGGCACAATGTCACAGGTATCGACCTCTCTCCCGAAATGATCAAGAAAGCTCAGAACAATGCGGAAAAAATCGGCATCAACGCATCGTTCCGCGAGGGAGATGCAGAAAATCTCGACCTTGCTGCAGGCTCTGCAGACCTCATCGTCAGCAAATATCTGATGTGGACCCTTCCTCACCCGGATATTTTCCTTGACGGAGCGAACCGGATCCTTGCGCCCGGCGGCCGCATCATTGCCGTTGACGGAGTCTGGTATACCGATACCCAAGAACAGGCACCTGCAGAAAAACCCTACTCGGCATTCTTCGACGAATGCTACGAAGAGGTCCGGCCAAATCTCCCTCTCGGAAAAGACAACACCCCGGATAAAGTCGTCTCGCTTATCGCAGACCACGGATTTTCCGACTCGACATGGCGGTATCTTGACGACTATCAGTCGTTCCTGAAAACCTTCGACACCAACGAAACAACGGTCACCCCCTATCTCGTATCTGCAAAGAAATCATGCTGAGAGAGTATTTCATCAGAAGACTTCTGTATCTGATCCCGATACTTATCTTCATCTCATTTTTGAGTTTTTCTCTTATCTACATCGCACCGGGCGATCCTGCGGAGATCATGATGACAAGCCCGGGCGGAGGCTACGATGAGGCGGCCGTCGAACAATTCCGTGTAGCCCACGGACTTGACCAGCCGTTCATCGTCCAGTATACGACCTGGGTGAAAAACGCGGCGACCGGCGACTTCGGTTACTCCTACATGAGTGAACAGCCCGTCTTTGAAACCGTGATCAATGCATTCAAAAACACGCTCACCCTCTCGGCCCTTGCACTCGTCATCGCACTTGTCATCGCGATCCCGCTTGGCATCATTTCGGCGGTCAAACACAACACGATCGTCGACAGTCTATGCCGGTTCGGCGCCCTTATCGGCGTTTCGATGCCGAACTTCTGGCAGGCCTATCTTATGATCATCGTGTTTTCCGTCATCCTTCAGTGGCTGCCGGGAGGCGGATTCGGGCACGGGACCGACATATCGTATATGATACTGCCCGCACTCGTTCTTGGGACGGTATCGGCCGCCGTGATGATGCGTATGGTCAGGTCAAGTATGCTCGATGTGCTTGGAAAAGAGTATATCCAGACCGCCCGGGCAAAGGGTTTGTCCGAGGCGACGGTTTTGATGCATCATGCGCTGAAAAACGCCCTTGTCCCGATCATCACCGTTGTCGGTCTTTCGATCGGATTCCTCTTAAACGGATCCGTGGTAGTAGAGACGATCTTCGGCTGGCCGGGTATAGGTAATCTCGTCGTGGAATCGATTCTTTCCTACGATTATATGATGATCCAGGGTTCCATCCTGTTTGTCGCGATCATCTTTTTAGTCATCAACTTCATTGTCGACCTGCTCTATGTATGGGCAAACCCGGAGATACGATATGACAGAACTTCGTAAGTATCTCAAAAACCGGCAGATCGTGATCTCCCTTATCATTCTCGGGCTACTGATTTGTATGGCGCTTTTTGCGGACGTTCTCTCACCTTACGACTACACAGACAAAAAGCTCTCGGACCGTCTGCAGTTCCCGTCTTTGGAACATCCGTTCGGGACCGATCATTTAGGCAGGGACATCCTCACCATGACGATGTACGGAGCACGGGCCTCTCTTTCGGTCGGGTTCATCGTAGTAGGGGTTTCACTCGCGATTGGCCTTACGCTTGGGATCCTTGCAGGATATTACGGCGGCTGGCTGGATGAAGTCATCATGCGGCTGACCGACAGTTTCCTCGCGTTCCCGTCGATGTTCCTCGCCCTTGCAATAACTGCGTTCCTCGGCCTGGGAATAGAGAACATGATCCTTGCCCTGATCATCGTCGAGTGGACATCGTTTGCCCGGGTCGCCCGAGGAGCGACCCTCGATATCAAATCGAAAGGGTATATGCACGCGGCACGATGGGTCGGCGGATCCAACGTTTATATTATGGGAAAGCATCTCATGCCGAATATCATCTCGCCGGTCCTGATCATGGCGACGCTTGGCATCGGAAACGTGATCCTCGCAGCTGCGGGCCTGAGTTTCCTCGGACTCGGCGTCCAGCCGTCCACTCCCGAGTGGGGAGCGATGCTGAATGCAGGCAGAGCCTATGTCACGACCGACCCGTATCTGATGTTCTTCCCGGGTCTTATGATCATGATAACCGTTCTCGCTTTCAATTACTTCGGCGACGGACTGCGTGACGTTCTCGACCAGAAGATGACCAAAACCGAACTCGAGGGAAGAATATGACCTGCATACTGAGAGTGACGGATGTCAGCGTACATCTCACAACGGAGAACGGATCGGTCCGGGCAGTGGACAATGCCTCGTTTTCGATAGAAGAGCATGAGACCTTCGCCCTTATCGGAGAATCGGGATCCGGCAAATCGGTTCTCGGGCTTGTGGTGCTGCGGCTTTTACCCGACAATGCGGTTTTTTCCGGGAATATCTCTCTTGACGGGATATCTCTTACGGATCTGTCCGAAAAGGAGATGCAGAAGATCCGGGGAAAAACGATCGGTTCAATTTTTCAGAACCCGTATCTTTCGATGAACCCGGGAATTCGCGTCGGGAACCAGATCGCAGAGCCGATGTGGACACATCTGGGAATAACAAAAGAGGCTGCCAGAGAAAAAGCCGTTTCTCTTCTGGAAAGGTTTTCCATCGAGCCCGGAAAGACCCGGGCCCGCGAGTATCCTTTCCAGTACAGCGGAGGTATGCTCCAGCGGGCAATGGTCGCCATGGGTACGGCGGCAAATCCTCAGCTGATCATTGCGGACGAACCGACGAAAGGAGTCGATTCCCTCAAAAAACAGGAGATCGCGGAGACGTTTAGAAGGGTCGCCGCCGAAGGGTGTGCTTTTCTGTTGATAACGCACGACATCGATTTTGCCAAAGCGATGGCAAACCGGATCGCTGTGAACTACTGCGGAGAGATCCTCGAGATCGCTCCAACAAAGATGTTTTTCGAAGAACCTCTGCATCCATACTCCGCGGCCCTGCTCGACTCCCTGCCGGAACGCGGAATGCACCCGATCCCCGGCCCCTCCCCGTCGATGATCGAGGTGCCGGACGGATGCAGATTTAATCCGCGGTGTCCCTTTGCCGACAACAGGTGCCGGACGGAAAAACCGCCGATGACCGAAACGAACGGACGATCCGTGAGGTGCTGGACGTATGCTTAGAGGAGAGGAACTGAGGAAAGTCTATACGTCCGGTATTATTTCCGTGACGAAGAAAGTGGCCGTGGACAGAGTGAGTATTTCTATCGGCAAAGGCGAGACGATCGCGATCGTCGGGGAATCGGGCTGCGAGAAGAGCACGCTCGTGAAAATGCTCACCATGCAGCTTCCGGCAACCGAAGGCGAGGTGTATTTTTCCGGCGAGAAACTGACCGGGATGAAGTGGAAGGAACTCCGGCAGCACATCGTGAAGTTCCAGATGATACCGCAGAACCCGGACGATGCGGTGGACCCGCGGTGGGAACTTGGAAGGTCGGTTGCCGAACCGCTGGTTCTTTCCGGGAAGTATTCGCGGGGAGAGATCGCCAAAATGGTGCCGGAACTCCTCGCCGAGGTTGGACTTGGACCTGAGTTCATCACAAGGTTCCCGCACCAGGTGAGCGGCGGCGAACTGCAGAGAGTGGTTATCGCCCGGGCCCTGGCACTGAAACCGGATCTGCTGATCTGTGACGAGGCGACCTCGATGCTGGATGTGTCCGTGCAGTCATACATCATGTCTCTTCTGAAAGATATTCAGAAAAAGCGGAATATTGCTTTAATCATCATCACTCACGATCTGGTGTATGCAAGCATGGTGGCCGATCTGACGTATGTGATGTTCGGTGGAAAATTCGTCGAGATCGGGGAGGATGTTTTTACGCATCCCCTGCATCCCTATACGCAGGCGTTGTGGGATGCGGCCCATTACCGGGAAATGCCGGAGCTCCCGGGTGAAAAGCCCCCGATCCCGGAGGAAGGCTGCAGATATTACGACCGGTGTGCATACCGCGATGATCTGTGCAAGGAGATGCAGATCTTACGAGACATCGACGGACGAAAAGTTTGCTGCGTCCATCCGCTTGGGTATACCTGATCTGATGCAGGCCCTGCGGCCAAAACTATCGAAAACCAATACTATTTTTTTTTCCCTAACCATTATATTCAATGATTTTTTGCAGTTTTCTCCAGGAATAATTGATATTCAATATAGTGTACGTGAGAGCCAAGTAAACTATATATACGAATATGGCGATCACTACAATTATTGAGGACGACAGGTATGACTGAAACTCAAAAACCGGAAAAAACGGACACCCAAAACGCAAAACAGGAAGAGACCGTCAAAAAAGACTGCGAAATTAAAGCCTCCTACGGGCTGTATATCGCACTCATAGGCCTGCTGATATCATTTTTGATTGCTGTCATTATGATATGGTTCGGTATGAGAACGGCGAGTGATCTCGTGGCAGTGATTGCGGCATTCACCGGAATCACCGGTACGCTTGCAGGATATTTCCTTGGCGAAAAAGCCGGATCAACCGGCAAAGAAAACACGGAGAAAAAGCTTTCAGCATCGGTGGATGCTTTGATCTCGGAGAAGACAAACAGTGCCGCCACAGCAGAAAAATTACTGAAATCCGAGAGTAACAATAAAGTTCTCGGTATGTATCTGAAAACCAATCAGGATACGATCAAGGGAGTTGCTCAGAAATTAGCCCTGACTCCAACACAAATGGGGTTCAGAGGAATTGCAGAGGACCAGACGGAAAATGTCGTGAATGATGTTTTGTATTCATTGAACGAGGCAAAGATTCCCGATGAAGTCCTGAAAAGCCTTCATGTCTATGACAACTGAGTGAAACATTCTGAGCGAAGATCCAGATTCCCCCGCCTTTTTTAGACCATATTCAGCCCATCAGCAGCCCTACCCCAAAGATCCAGCCGATGTACACCGCGGCCGCGACCAGAGTCATCGACAGCCCCATTCTGAAAAACTCCAGGAATGAAAAAGTCTGGCCGTTCTTTTCCGCATGCTGGAGAATGATCACGGTTGAAGCGGCGCCGATGATCGTAAGGGAGCCGGCGGCCGTGCATCCGGCAACGAGCGTCATATACAGAGGAATGCCCGACCCTTCCAGGAGCGGGAGGATCAGTGCCACGAACGGCACGTTCGAGATGAACTGGGATGCGATGACCGTCGATGCGAACAGAACGGGGATCGAGGAAATTTCCGAGGGCAGGATGGTCTGGATAAAGCCGGAGTTCCAGACTGCCGCCATCAAAACGAACATCGAAGCAAAGAACAGAAGCGTCGACCAGTCCACTGCCCGCAGAAGTTCGACCCGCCTCCGGGAAAAAAGGAGGAGGGGCAGCGCCACCGCGGCCGCGATAACCACGAACGGCAGCTCGATGCCGAAAAATGACAGAACGATCTGGCAGGCGACCGCGATGAGGACAAGCCGTAATACGATCTTCGTAAGCCGGGTAAGACTCTCATCGAAGATCACCTCTTCACTGTCCTGCACGACCGGCGAATCGCGATCGGGAATCGTCAGAAGAAGGATCCTGTATAGTATGTACAGGCGTCAGAAGAAGGATCCTGTATAGTACGTACAGGCAGATCACCGACGGAACGACCAGATAGAGCAGGAACTGCAGGAACGCAAACGGCACGCCTCCGGAAAGGGCCACAAGCAGGTTCTGCGGATTTCCGATCGGCGTCATGCATCTTCCAAACATCACCGCAAAACACAATGCAAAAAGCATCGTTTTGACCGGCATTTTGTATTTTGCCGCACAGAAAAGCGCGACCGTCGTTCCTATGATCGCGACGGTATCGTTCATCAGAAAGGCGGAGAAGACCGCCATTAACAGAATAAACCAGAACAACACGTCTTTTTTTGTTGCTGCACGGGCAAATCCCCTCAGCGATGCCAGATGCAGGAGCCCGGACTTTTCGAGAGCCGCTCCGAAAACGAACATCCCCAGGAGAAACAGGATGACGGTGTAATTGATCAAAAAAAACGCATCCTGAATCGAGATTGTTCCAAGGATCAGGGCGGCAAAAGCTCCGGCGGTCATGATCCCCCAGATCGGGAGACGCACGCCACCGATACGCCTGACAACGATCAGACAAAAAACAACTGCAAGGATCCAGACTGCGATCGGGACCATAACCTGTTACGACTTCTGCAGAACGATCTCTATCGAAGAGACATTTGCAGGTCCCTCGTCTGTTTCAACCGAATCCGTGGATATTGAGATATTTTTTTTGACAACACCGGTAAGGAACTGGCGGGTCGACACCTCCGCAGTATCGACCGCCCGAACAATGGCCTTCCCCCTTGCTTTGATAACGACCTCGAACTTCCCGTTGTTGAACTGCGTAACGACGGCAAGTACATAACTCATCAGGGGTTTTGTGCCGATTAATACCGTGTTGTCGTCCATTTATCTAGTATATTGGGGATTCTCAGATATATTTCATCGTATGCAGCAGTTCTGCATTTAAGACGGAGGCACCGGCGGCACCGCGGATGGTGTTGTGACCCATCGCAACGAAGCGGATTCCTTCCCGAACTCTGCCGACGGAGACCGTCATGGCATTTCCGCGGTTCCGGTCGAGTCTGGGCTGCGGACGGTTTTCCTGATCGAGGTAGAGGACAGTGTGGTCCGGCTGGGTCGGAAGACCGGAGAACGGAGGCTGCCAGGTCTTGAATGCGTCGATGACCTCGGCAGGGGTCGCCTTGATGTCGATCCAGACATTGAGCGTGTGTCCGTCAATGACCGGCACGCGGTTGCAGGATGCGGAGACTGAGAACGGAGCGCCGGTGATCTTGCCGCCTTCAAGGGTCCCGAGGATCTTGTTTGCCTCGCGGGCCATCTTTTCCTCTTCACTGCCGATGTAGGGGATGACGTTGTCATAGATCCCAAATGCCGGAACACCTTCGAATCCTGCGCCGGAGATCGCCTGCATGGTGGCGACATGGATGGTGGAGAACGGATATTTTCTCAGGGGAGCCAGGGCAGTTGCAAGCATAATGGTCGAACAGTTCGGATTGGTTACGATGAATCCGTCACGGCCCTTTTTACGCTGGACGTCGATCAGAGCGGCGTGTTCCGGGTTGACCTCGGTGATCATCAGCGGGACATCGGGTTCCATTCTGTGGGAACTTGCGTTACTGCAGACCCCTACTCCGGCATCGGCGATGTCGGTCTCGAGTTTGGTGGTGATATCGGCCGGCAGAGCTGAGAAGACAACATCGCAGTCTTTTACCGCGTCGACGGTCGTCGGCGAGACGATGAGTTCGGCTGAAGAGTCCGGGAAGGGTGAGTCGAGCCGCCAGTTTACCACCGAGCCGTAGGTTTTTCCTGCCGAACGGTCGGAAGCCGTAAGAGTGGTCAGGTTGAACCAGGGATGGTCTGCGAGCAACTGTACAAACCGCTGACCAACTGCGCCGGTCGCGCCAAGTACACCAACATTTATCATAGGAAGATATAGGGTGCGGCTCTTATTTCAAGATACGCTTTAGATGGAGAGAAACGGAGAAAAAAAAGATTAGAGATACTCCAGACCGTTCATGTACGGGCGGAGGACTTTGGGGATCTCGACTTTGCCGTCTTCGGTCTGGTAGTTTTCAAGGATGCAGCGCAGAGCGCGGGAGGTGGCGACCGCCGTTGAATTGAGGGTGTGGAGCCACTGTTTGGTTTCGAAATCATGCGCATCCCGGACGCGGATATTCAGACGGACCGACTGATAGGCCGTGCAGTTGGAGCAGGAAACGACTTCGCGGTACTCGTTGTCACGCGGCATCCATGCTTCCATATCGTATTTTTTGGCGGCCACGGTTCCAATATCGCCGGTACAGATGTTTACGACTCTGTACGGCAGACCGAGTTTGGTGAAGATTTCCTCGGCGTTGGCGAGAAGTTCCTCATGCATCTCCCAGGATTTTTCCGGCATGCAGTAGATGAACTGTTCGATCTTGGTAAACTGGTGGACACGGAAGAGACCACGGGAGTCAAGTCCGTGAGCGCCGATCTCGCGGCGGAAACAGGGAGAGATACCGACCATTTTTAAGGGTAGGTCCTTCTCTTCGAAGATCTCGTCCTGGTACATGGCCCCCATCGGGTGCTCGGCGGTGGCGATGAGGTAGGCGTCGTCGTCCTCGATCTTGTACATGACCTTCTCGAAGTCGCCGAGATCAGTGACCTCTTCGTAGGATTTCCGGTTCATCATGTAGGGTGGGATGATGGGCGTATAGCCTTTGGCGATTATCGTGTCCAGAGCGAATCTCTGGAGAGCCATATCAAGAAGAGCGAGATTGCATTTCAGGAAGTAGAATCCGGCACCGCTCGTCTTTGTGGCACGCTCGAAGTCGGCCCAGCCGTTTTCTGCAGCGAGTTCTCCATGGTTTTTCAGCTCGAAATCAAGGGACCTCGGTGTTCCAACTTTCTTTACAACGACATTTTCCGTGTCGTCTTTTCCATACGGAACACTTTCGTGGAGGATATTTGGCAGACGCATGAGGTAATATTTTACCTGCTCGGTCGCCTTTTCCATGATATCATCGTTTTCCTTGATCAGGCCGGGCAGAGCCTTTGCCTCGGCAAAGAGAGGAGCGGGATCCTTTCCCTCTTTTTTGTAGGCGTTGATCTCTTTTGCGATCTGATTTCTTCTGGCGCGAAGTTCATTGTTTTTGACGGTGTGTTCGCGGAAAATTTTATCCTGTTGAAGAACCGTATCGACCCAGAGGAGTTTCTCGGCATCCTGGCGTTTTTCCAGATCAGCACGAACAATTTCCGGGTTGGCTCTGACGAATTTGATATCGAGCATGATTGACTAGTGATATTTGTGCTTTTAGATGAAGAGGGTTTTTGTTGCACAAACGAGTTATTAAACATCGAACAACATACTATAGATAACAACCGGGTCAGACGCTTATGAAACAGACAATGGAGATCCTCTTCTCAGGAAGAGTACAAAAAGTCGGCTTTCGCGCCTGTGTAAGAAATGCAGCATTGAACTTAGGATTGTGCGGCGAAGTGGAGAATTTATCCGACGGACGGGTACGGGTCCTTGTAACCGGCGAAGATGTCATCATCGAGAAGTTCATCGCCATGACCTACTCCTGTCCGCGTGCGATCATCAGGGATTTGAAATGCACGGGCTATGTCCTGACCGATTTTACGGATTTTACGATTAAACGGGAGTAATGATATGAAAATCGAGAAAACCATCACATACTTCAGCGAACCGGGAAAAGAAAATACCCGCGACTGCGCAGAGATCGCCGTCCAGCGTGCAAAGGAACTTGGGCTTTCAACTATCGTTGTGGCAAGTACCGGAGGATACACGGCAAAGATCTTTTTCGAGGCGATGAAGGGGACGAACCTTCGTCTCGTGGTCGTGGCCCACGCGGTAGGATTTTCAAAACCGGGGGTCTGAGAGTTCGATCCAACCCTTGCAGAAGAGCTGAGAGCTGCCGGCGTCGTGATCGTCTGCGGCACACATTCCCTTTCCGGTCTGGAGCGGGCGATCTCCAGAAATCCAAAACTCGGCGGCAGCAGCCGAACCGAGGCCATAGCAGAAGCTTTCCGGCGAACCGTGGCGATCGGCATGAAAGTCGCCGTCGAGTGTGTTCTGATTGCAGCAGATCAGGGAGTGATCCCCGTAACCGACGAAGTCATGGCGGTCGGAGGGACCATCGAGGGAGCCGACACAGCAGTGGTGATCAAACCGGCCCACACGGCTGCTTTCTTCGATCTGCAGGTCCGGGAATTTGTAGCGATGCCAAGGAACCGCTGAGATGGCACTCAAATTGTTGACTGAAGCGCTTGGCATGCTCGTCAAAAAGCCGCTGGTATGGATGCCGGGGCTTTTTGCGGCGTTTACCATCCTGTTTACCTATTACCTCTTCACGCTTTTCGGGTCGGTACCGGCATTAGCGGCAGGAATCATCCTTCTGCTGGTCTTCCCGGCATTTCTCGCAGGCACCTACGGGATCGTTATCGGGGATAAATCATCCTCGGCCGATTTCAGAAAGTATGCGGTTTACGGATACTTCAGATGCCTTATCCCGAATCTTGTCGTTCTCATGATCGGATTCGTGCTTTCCAACACGCTGACATATATTCTGCTGATGCTCGGTATTTCCGTCGATGCGGCGTTCTATTACAGCATATTCCTGATCATCCCGCTGGTGTTCTTCTTCTACTTCGCCGACATCTCGGCAATGGTCAATAACTTCGCCACATTTCGGGCAATCAAAGACAGTGCACTCCGCGTGACCACGGGTTCGATCTCGGTGACGGCGTTCTATTTATTTAACGTCGCGATCTTTTTCGCCACCGCCTTTATCTTTTCCACGATCTGGTCGCTTTTAGCAGTAGATGTGCTGACCCCGATCACGCAGATGAGCGAGGCGGAGATTCTGGCTATGTTCCAGGAGGAACTTCTTGCTCTCTTTACCAGCCCGGAGATCATTTCATCGGGATGCATGGCCCTTGCGATCTGTGCAATAGTATTCGTGCCGATTTTTGTCACCTACAAGGCCTGTTTCTATAAACGTAACCTCCTCAACCTGCCCGCGCAGCCTTCGCAGCAAAACCAGCAGGGCCAGCAGGGAACGGTTGACGAGAAGGGGCGCTGGTATAAATATTCATAATCCTATTTTTATGCGCGTTTTCCGATCTTTTTTCTCTTTTCCGAATCTGGGCGGACGGTGCCATGCTAACACGTATCATGCAAATACCACGCTCAAAGCCTGAAATAAAAATCCCGGCAATTATAGAGTATTTTTAGAAATGCATCCATAATATCGTCCTGAATCGGAAATGACACGATATGTTTTATATGGGAGAATCCTAACATTAATTGTCACAACGCAGTTGAACTCCAGAGTTCCGTGCGATTGGCAGGAAACAAACCATGTCGAAGGTAAACCCGTTTGAAATGGCCCAGCATCAGCTTATGGATTGTGCAAAAATCCTCAAGCTCGACCAGGGCGTTGTTGATATCCTCATGCAACCGCAGAGACAGATTCAGGTATCTATCCCCGTCAAGATGGACGACGGCACCACCCGGGTTTTCCAGGGATTCCGTGTACAGTACAACAATGCACTCGGACCCTATAAGGGAGGAATCCGGTATCACCCTGAAGAGACGATCGACACCGTTCGTGCTCTCTCAGCATGGATGACCTGGAAATGCGCAGTACTGAACCTTCCGCTCGGCGGAGGAAAAGGCGGTATCATCTGCAACCCGAAGGAAATGTCCAAGGGCGAACTTGAACGCATGAGCCGCGGTTATATCCGTGCAATCTGGAAGAACATCGGTCCCGACACTGATGTCCCGGCACCGGATGTATACACCGACGGTCAGATCATGGCATGGATGATGGACGAGTACTCCACCATTCAGGGCAAGAACCAGTTCGGTCTTCTGACAGGCAAACCACTCGTTATCGGCGGCTCACTCGGCCGTGGTGACTCCACCGCAAAAGGCGGTCTGTTCACCCTCCGTGAAGCAGCAAAAGAGTTCAACATTGACCTGAAGACCGCAAAAGTCGCAATACTCGGATACGGAAATGCAGGTGCATTCGCATCTACCCTTGTCCATGAAATGTTCGGCTCCAAAGTTGTCGCAGTCACCGACTCGAAAGGCGGTATCTACGATGAGAACGGACTTGACATTGCCGCAGTTGCAGCCCACAAGGCACATACCAAATCCGTCGTCGGCTACAAAGGTCTCAAGACCCTTACCAACGATGAGGTCATGGCACTCCCAGTCGATGTCATTATCGCCGCAGCACCCGATGAGGGAGCAATCAACGAGAAGGTTGCCCCGACCGTCAAAGCAAAGGTCATCTGCGAACTCGCAAACGGCCCGACCACTCCTGAAGGAGACGCAATCCTCTTTATGAACGGCGTTCACGTTATCCCCGACTTCCTGTGCAATGCAGGCGGAGTAACTGTATCTTACTACGAGATGGTCCAGAATATGTATATGCACTACTGGACTCTCGACGACGTCTACGCAAAACTCGATGCAGCAATGACCAAGTCTTACCACGAAGTCCTGAAAGCATCCAAAGAATACAAGATCAACATGCGTCAGGCAGCATACGTTGTTGCAGTATCGCGTGTTGTTGAAGGTATGAAAGTCCGCGGCTGGGTCTAAAACCCCCGCAAATTACCTTCACTATTTTTTTTTTATTCTTTTCAAAATTATCTGTGGGCAGAGGGTGCCCTCTGCAAAAACAGTAGTAAATAATATTTTCAGAAAAAAGATTGAGATTTTTTATTGATGTGTATCTTCGTCTACTTTTTTCAGTTCAGCAAGCGTTGCGTCTGGATGTTTTTTCAGATAATCGGCAACGTTTGGTTTATGGAGAAGCAGACAGTTTGTACATGCCCAGACCTTCTGACCGCTTGAAGAACTGTCGATCCATTCCCCGAGGGATTCATCATGACAGGGATAGAACGGGCAGTAACAGAAATCACAGGACTGACCGGGGAAATGACACGGATAATACGGACATCCTTTTTTTTTCCATTCGAACCAGCCGTGATCATTGTATCTGGAGTAGATGAAGTAAGTGGGAGCGGTCGCTTCGACCGTATCCTCGTGCCGCTTGACCGCTTCCATAACACCATGGAGGGCGGCGGCATAGATGCGTTTTCCAGGTTCGGTGAAGGTCCCGGCATACGTATGCTTGACGTCACCTTCGGATGCAACTATGACGGCGTCGGAAGTGGTTCCGGTATAATCCCTGCCGAGAAGGCGGAGAGCATGAGCCTTCGCCTCGGTTACGGTGATGATCGTTTCAAGAAGAGCGGCATCGGAAAAACCCTCACTCGAGGTGACGATGATATTGATCGTATGCGGCTTGGTCGGATCCGGATTCGGATTGGAAACCCCTGCAGTAACAAAAACCGTGATATAATCATACTGGAGAATACAAAGACCCTTCATGTGTACTGCTGTCAGAAGACCAAAGGCATCATCCGCATACTTTGCATCGGCTAAGAGGCCATGAATAAATGCAAGCGGATCGTTATGATCGAAATCCTTGCTGACAGTGTGATTGAGAAGTGTGGAGACATCCCGGAGACCGCCGTCGACACCGGTACTGACCGCATGGAATGTGCCCCTGACAAAGAGGGTGTTTTTTGTATAATGATACCGCATGGGATTGCTCTTATGTTATTTTGACGGGAGAATTATTTAGAGTGTAGTATATAGCAGGCAAAATCTGAGAAAAATCCTCGGATTATGATCCTTGAAAAAAGTGGGATCCGGCAGGCACAAAAATGCAGACCGGTTGAAAGAACGGGATCACTCCACGTTCTTCAGCATATTTTTATCGTAACGCGAGATCGTCGCGTTTTTCTGGTTTTGATATTTTGCATCCGGTTTTTTATCATACGGGCACTCGCAGCGTTTGGTCACGTAAAAGACGAGCTGACCAATCGGCATCCCGGCATATACCCGGACCGGACGGCAGTTCGAATTGCACATCTCGAGAGTGATCGTCCCGGAAAATCCGGCATCGATCCAGCCGCCGGTCTGATGAAGGGCGATACCGAGGCGTGCCACGCTGCTCTTTCCTTCGATCGAGGAGACGATGTTGTCGGGCAGCGTCACCGTTTCGAGGGTTTCAGCAAGGACGAACTGCCCGGGCTGGATATCGAAATAGGATCCTTTTCGCTCTTTCGTATGGGTGTGAAGCGTCTCTTTTTGATAAGGGTCGATCACATCGTCGCATGGTTCGTACCAGACGAAATGATTCCCAAGGCGGATATCGAGGGAGTTGGGCTGAACAAGCGCCGGGTCGAAAGGATCGATACCGATGTACCCCCGTTTGATATGGTCTGCAATTTCCCAGTCTACCAGAATCATATCCTACTATTCGTCGGTGAAGGTAAAATAATATTCAGTATGCATGTCGAAAAAGGCCGACCTTTGATCATTTCAACTGGTCTGCAGTACATGTATCCAGGATCTGCATCACTCTGCGGTGAACCGAAGGAGCATCCGAGTCGGATATTCTCTCACGCAGGTGTTCGAGAATGACGATAAGCGGCTTTTTGACCTCGTCCGCATACCCGTTCATGTGCGAGAAAGCGGAAAGCATTCCGGTCGTCACGTACTCGTTCACGGGTGCGAGACGCAGAATGGAACTTTCCAGAAACTCTCTTCCAGCCGCCGTCTCGATAGAGATCTTTCTGTTTTGGGAAAACCGCAGATACAGGGCACGGCTCACCCCGGCCTGTTCAGGATCGAAGGCGGAGGATGCCTCGATCGTTTTCAGATACAGAACCGTATCCGGCGAACTCGTACCCGAAACAGCCGAGGTGAAGTTCTCGAATGCGATTGGATTATTTTTCGAGCGGGCAAGTTCAGCCTCCAGCATCGCGATCCTGTCCGAGGCGCTGCTCGAAAGATAGAGAGAAAGTGCGGCCATCCGATCCGTCGCACACACTGCATTTTCATACCGCTCCTTCAGCATCGCATGGATATCGGGCGTATCCAGCGTCGCCAACAGAGAGAGGATGAGATTTTTCACGCTGCGGGTCTTGAAAATCCTGGCAAGCTTTGCAGGCGAGTTCGTCTTCGCAGGAGAGGATGAGTAGGCAGAAAGAAGGACATGCAGCCTTTCCGTATGCGTGGCGGCAACCGCCGACATGAACCGCCGTTTTGCTTCGTAGAGCTTCGTATAGGAGTACATATATTCAGGATCGCTTACCGACTCAAACATCGTAAGAGGAAGGGCGCCCACGCGTTCCATCACCGATGCGTTGGAAAGCAGACCGATGTACTCGTCAATCAGACGCGGCGAAACCTCGGCGGTCTCATCGCGGCAGAGCTTGATCATCTCGCGGTCGAACAGCGTGCAGTGCGTCAAAAACGAGACGACGATGTCCGTGTCGTATCTGAGCTGGAGATAGAGTTCGTCGTCGGAGGCCGTGGTCTCCATCCTGAGATAGGCGGCATGATTCAGATTCCAGACGGCAAACGAAAAAGCTCCCGTGCATGGGATCTGGAAGGTGAGCCGTTCAGAGTCAATCTTCTTGATGAACTCGGCAACGACCTCGCCTTTGTCGTTGATCAGGCGGCCGGTAAAGGGAAAGATCCATGGGTTTTTGCCGGCCGGAATTTTCTGCGAGACAAAGATCTCGGCGACATCATTGTCGGAGTTATACTTCGCAGACGCGGAGACGACAGGGTAGCCGGTCTGTTTGAGCCACCGGTCAGCCATGAAGGAGAAGTCGGTCCGGCCGACATCCTCCATCGCATGCAGCCAGTCACGGGGCGAGGCGTTTTTCCCGGCGAACCTTTTGTGATAAAGATCGAGCGCCCAGGCAAAGGCCCGCTTTCCAAGCATCGTCTCGATCATACGGGTAAACTCCGGAGCCTTCACATACGTTACGGAACTGATGAGATCATTCGGGTCATTAAAGCCGGAAGGCTCAATTGGCATCGCGACAACGCCCGTATCGAGAGAAAACGTGCCGGTCCCGGGAGTGTACATCTGGAGAATATTCTGGAGCCGGACATACTCGGTTCCAAAAAGGAAAGCAATATACTCGTCTTCGATCATGACGGTTACGGCCTCGTTGAGCCAGATGGAAAACGGCGTGTCTCCGGTGACGCTCGAACCGTTCAGATTATGATAGAACTCGTGCTGCTTGACCCCGATCAGATACTCATACGAGGCATCCGTGATCTCCATATTCGGCATGATCCGGCTCGCGATGATCGTCGTGTTGCCGGTGTTTTCCATGCCGCCGAAGTCGGAGTTCTGCATGGCGATCTCCCGATAAACTTCATACGGATACTGATAGCCGCAGACGAGCCTCTTCATGAGAGCGCTGATCTGCCGCTGGACAGGGTCGATCGCCTCTTCCAGTTCGGCAGGCTCCGCTTCCCTGGCGAGGGCATCCCGGACTTTGCAGAGCCGGTAGATCTCGTTTCTCAGATCAAAAGACTCGTAGCGTTCCGGGCCGGTGTAGAGATAGGTCCACAAAATGCAGTCGGCCATGATGCCGAGAGCGTTTTTGGCAGATGATGGGTCCGAGTCCTTTGGGGCGAGAAGTTCGAGCCGCACGGTTTTGCCGTCAGGGTAGATGAAGTCCCGGGAGAACGTGTCCCATGTCCCTACTCCGAGGAAGAAGAGGTAGGGGGGCATGGGTTCATTGTTCTGGTAGGTGATGGTGTCGCGTTTTTCGTCATACCGCATTCGTTCGCGAATGACGTTGCCGTTTGAAATGAGATTCGTGTACCGGGAATCGGCGATGATCGTCGTGGTCCAGGTGCATTTGGTCCGCATGTCGTCGAGGCAGGGAGTCATCCGCTGGAATCCCCACTGCTGGCACTGGGTTATCATGGTTCGGGGCAGACCGGGCGGGGTGACGTCGAAGTAGATGCCTTCGAGGATGTGGGAGGTTGGATGGCAGATTGTGTAGGTGACGAGTTTGAATTCCGCTCCTTTGGACAAGGGACGCTGGAGAGTTACGGTGATGAGATCGTTTTCATAGACGTAATGTACCGGACGGGTATTTTGCCGGATGCTTTGTATTTCCAGATCCCTGGCGTTCAGGACGATTTCACTGAGTTTGTCGGTGCGGACGATGAAGGTGGTTTCGGCGGAGACGATGACGCGTTCTTCGGTTATATCGAATGTGGCGGTGATGTGTTTGACCTGTACGAGCGGTTCGGGGAACTCGGCCGGGTGGTATCGGTAGGTATCTGCCATAATTATACTGTTATTTCCATTGGGCGTGATATCAGATAAAAACAGACGCCAAACTATCTTCGGCATTCCTATTGACTGGGAACAGAAGATGATGATCCGTTTGGGATTGGGGAATATCATACCGTTTTTGTGGGTATTAATAATTTGCATCGTCGAATCGACCCCCCGCGATTTTCCGTTTCAATCCATAATCATTATATGGATGCAGATACATGTTGAAGGGATAGTCAATAAGTAGGGATACTCAATATGGCACCAAAAAAGAGACAAAAAGATTTGATGCAGTTATTTTCCAATCTGACGCAGAAAACAAAGATCGTTGAACCGATGAAGACCCTTCACGGGACACTGCGCGACCAGGATGCGGTTGAACGGGAAATCGCTCTGATTATGCGGGAAATCCAGGAACGCGGTTTTTTCAAGACAAAACTCGAGCCGATCCAACTCGCGCGCCTGATAACGTCGTTTTATGCGGGGAAGAACGATACGGAGATGGCAAGAGAACTCGGTGACGTGAAACTATCCAAAACCGTGGCCCGGGCCAGGATACAGCTGAAACTGTTTAGAGATTTGGATTTCAATATGCCGTTCGATCAGGACCAGATGAAGACCCTGATGAGCACCGAAATGACCATGAAGGAGATCTCCGAGGTGCTGGGGATCTCTCCGACCACTCTGCGTGAATACCGGCACGTGATCGAGCAGAAAGAGGATACAACGCTCGATCCCTACCTTGTGCGGATCAAAGACGTTATGGAGGACCGCGATCTGACGGAAAAGATGACGTCCGGTCTCCAGGAAGATACGCTCGGCGAGTCCATCGACGTTGCCGAGTCGACGGATATGACCGAACTCAACTAACCCTATTTTTTTATTCGCCGAAGACGATTATCTACGCATGCAGATACGATACGCCGGTCACTCCTGTTTCATTATCGAAGGCTCAAAGAAACTTTTATTCGATCCGATGCCGCTCGAAGATCCCGCATCAATCAAGGCCGATCTGACCCTGATCTCGCACGCACATTCTGATCATATCGGAGACTCACCCGAGCGTTTCTCCATGACGGCCGCAGTCCACGAACTCTCCGGCTATCTGAAATCACTCGGCGTTCCAACGATTGGGATGAACATCGGCGGTTCGGTAGAATATGAAGGCGTGACGGTCCGGATGGTCCTGGCAACCCACTCCTCATCCATCCGCCAAAACGACGGAACGAGTCTCTACATGGGTCAGGCCTGCGGGTTTGTCGTCGAAATGGACGGGCATGTAATATATTACGCCGGAGATACCGGCCTTTTCTCCGATATGAAGCTCATTCGCGAACTCTATCACCCGGACATCGCGATCCTGCCGGCCGGCGGCCGCTATACGATGGGACCCGAGGAATGTATGATGGCAGCGGCATGGATAGGAGCGAAGACGGTCATCCCGATGCATGTGAATACCTACCCGGAGATCGAACAGGATATGCCGGCATTTAAGCGGGCAGTCGAGCTGACGACCGTGATGCATGTCGAGCTTATGCAGCCGGGCGATGTGCTCGAACTGCCGTAAAAATCCTGTCCCGGGTATAAAACCTATCATTTTATTTAAATAGAAAAACCAATCACTACATATTTATGACAAATGTGAAGATTGGTAACACCAGATCCGCACACATTTATCGCACTATTCAGAAACGAAAACTGCTTGTATTGATCACGCTTTCCGTCCTCCTCGTCCTCATCTCCATTTTTGCGGTCGGGATCGGATCGGTGTACATCCCTCCGGGCGATGTGCTTGCGGTATTCGGGCACGCACTTTTCCCAGGCCTCATATCCTATCCCGACGACGGAATGGCCGACCTCATCGTGATGAACTACCGTCTGCCGAGAATCCTTCTCGCGATCCTTGCAGGCGTTGCTTTGGCAACCGCCGGAGCGGTCATGCAGTGACTTCTCAGAAACCCGCTTGTCAGCCCCTTCACTCTCGGCCTTTCCTCCGCTTCGTCGTTTGGGGCGGCCCTTATTATCGTGCTCGGCCCGGCGATCTTCGGCTCGCTTTTTACCGGAAGCATCATACTTGCGGGCGTTACCTTCTCCGTCAAATCCGTTCTTCTCATCTTTTCGGCTTTCATCTTCGGCTGGCTGAGCGTGGTCCTCGTCTATCTCATCTCCCGGACGAAATATACCTCCCAGGCGATCATGATCCTCGCCGGTGTCGTGATCGGCTATCTGTTTCAGGCAGGCCTGCTCGGCCTCAAGTATGTATCCAACGACGATGCTCTGCGTGATATCGTCACCTGGCTCATGGGCGGGATGTGGGGCGCCACCTGGCAGGCGATCGCATTCCTTTTGCCGGTCGTTCTGATCTGCTTCTTCCTCGTCGAACGGCGGGCCTGGGATCTCAACACGCTCTCTAGGGGCGATGACGTTGCGAAAAATCTCGGCATCATCGGGTTCGTCGGTCTTATGGCCCCGCACCTCTGCCGGATGCTTATTGGAAACGACTACCGGTATCTTCTGCCGGCTTCGGCTCTGCTCGGCGCTTTGATCCTTCTCGTCTCGGACACGGTCGCAAGGGTCATTCTTGCCCCGATCGAGATCCCGGTCGGGATCATCATGTACATCCTCGGCGGCCTCTTCTTCCTCTTTTTGATCACCAGAGGACACGGGAGGTATCTTGCATGAACATCTCGGTCTCGTCCGTGTATCAGAAGTACGGCAGTCATGTAGTTCTCAAAGACGTCAGCTTCGAATCGAAATCGGGAGAGGTCATCGCCCTTCTCGGGCCGAACGGTTCGGGAAAGTCCACGCTGATCAAAACGATCGCCGATATCCTGACGCCGTCATCCGGCTCTATCACGATCGACGGGGTGGACGTGCAGGAGATCGACCCGATCGACCGTGCGAAAATGATCGGCTATGTCCCGCAGTACTTCCACTACACGCCCTTTACGACCGTGCTGGACACCGTTCTGATCGGGCGGCGTCCGTATATGAGCTGGTCAGTTTCGGATGAGGATCTTTCCGCGGTGGATGAGGCCATGACCACGATGAACATCGCCGATCTCTCCGACCGGTTCGTGAACGAACTCTCTGGCGGCCAGCGGCAGCGGGTGTTCATCGCCCGGGCGCTTGCCCAGGATCCGAACTTTTTCCTGTTCGACGAGCCGACGAGTTCTCTCGATCTCCGGCATCAGCTGGAGACGGTAGCAACGATGCGGGAGATCGTGAGAAAAGAGAACTCCGGCATGATCATCGCTCTGCATGATCTGAATCTGGCTCTGCGGTACACCGACAAGGTGCTGCTGTTAAAAGACGGAGAGATGTACGACTACGGGACTCCGGAGAGTGTCCTGACGACCGAATCGGTCCGCGACGTTTACGGCGTGGATGCCGAGTTCGTAGAAAATGCGCAGGGGAGGTTCATCCTCTCCTATGCCCCATCATAGAGGTTTGTATGAAAAAACTGCTGATTGTGTCGGGTGTCATCCTGACTCTGCTTTGTATCGTCTTCGCCGCAGGCTGTATTTCCGAGGAGTCGCCGGGCTCGATCGTCATTATGAATTCGGACGGATCGACCGTAACGCTGAATCAGACGGCGGAGCGTATCGTTCTGCTGAACTCGAATGCAGGCGAAATCCTGTATCTTTTAGGCGATGCCGATAAAGTCGTGGGTATTTCCCAGTCGATCGCGAACAACGCCGAGCAGGTGAAGATGTATCCGAACGCGACGGTGGTCGGAGCATGGAACGAGCCGGATGTGGAGTATCTCATCTCGCTGAATGCCGATCTGGTGATCGGGTATGCGACCTCGAAGCCGAAGAATGCCGAGGTGCTTGCATCCGCAGGGATCCCGATCGTGTATATCGACTGCACGAAGCCGAATACGATGACGCAGGATATCGTCGAGATCGGCAAGATTTCGGGTAATACGGAAAAGGCTCAGCAGATTGCGGAGTATTATAACGAGGTCATTACCGAGGTTGAGTCAAGAGTCGCTCCGATCTCGGCGACGAGTTCGGTCTATGCGGAAAGCTACACGGCCTACTGGGGACAGGGAACGGATACGGGCATGGGCCAGCTGATCACGATTGCCGGCGGGAGCAATATCATGAACGATGCCGGTTCCAAAAAGATCTCCGACGAGTGGGTGGTTTCATCCAGTCCGGAGATCATCGTGAAGCTCGTGAATAATATGAACGACCCGAAGGCCGCATATGACAAGTCGTATCAAGGACCGGGTTCAATACGATCTCTGGGGTCGAGAATGACAAGGTCTGGCTTCTGAGAAACGATCTGACCTACGGCCCGAGATCCTGTGCCGCGGCGGTCGCTCTTGCGAAAATGATCCATCCGGAAGTCTTCAAGGATATGAGCGTCGAGAGTGTTCTGACCGAGTTTAACACCCGTTTTGGAATGGACTTCGATGTGACGGGACTGACCTATCCAGCGTTGTAAGATTTCTCTAGGAAATCTATTCTTTTTTTCAATGGCAAAAATACGGAAAATGATGGGCCTGCGGTACTGATATCAGGGATATTTCCACCGCGTCGGGCTCCACGCCGGAGTCGCCCTCCCGCACCCCGAAATTAAAAAAAGATAATGAAAAACCGGCACGCCGGTTTTTCTCTAGCATTTTTCCTGACGGCGTGCGATTCCTGCGCAGGCGATCAGCCGGAGCAGAGCACGACGGCGCAAGAAAAATGCGATTCGCGGGAATTCGCGGAGATTCGCGGTAGGTTTTTTTTATGCGGCCGCATCCGGCATGTGCCCTTTTCAAAAAAATCTCGGGTGTGAGATCTTACAGATCCGCCAGCGAAAAAACACCCTCGATCTTGCGCCCGCACTTCTTACAGTGTCCCCCCTCAAGCCCCGGCTCTACTGATGAAAACCCGGTTCGGTCGATGAGAACATTTCCACACTCCGGGCAGATCGTTTTTGATCCTTCGGCATGGGGCATATTCCCGATGTACGGATAATACAGACCGTGGGCCTTCGCCTGATGGTAAATCCGGTCAAGCGTCTCGAAAGGCGTTCTTGGAACATCCTGCATTTGGTACATCGGCATAAACGCCGTGAAATGATGCGGCACCGCCGGGCCAAGATTCGTTATGACCCAGTCCAGCATCGAATCGATCTCATCCACACTGTCGTTATATCCGGGAATGACGAGCGTCACCAGTTCCAGATGGAGACCGAGCTCCTTGGAAAGCAGGATCGTATCGAGTACCGGCTTTAGCCGAGCCCCGCAGATCGTCTTATAAAACTCATCCGTGAACCCCTTCAGATCGATTCTGATCGCTCCAAGATACGGGGCAATTTCAAGGAGTGCCGCTTTCGACATATATCCGTTCGTGATAAAAGCCGAGGTCAAACCGTGTTCCTTCGCGAGTTTCGCCGTATCGTACACATACTCGAATGAGATCGTCGGCTCGTTATACGTAAACGAGATGCTGGATGCTCCAAGCCTTACCGCCTCTTCGACGACCGCCTCTGGCGGGACATACTCGGTAGGGATCTTTGTCGTCTGCGAAAGCGTATAGTTCTGACAGTGTTTACAGGTAAAATTGCAGCCGAAACTGCTCACGGAAAACGTCGTCGTTCCCGGTAAAAAATGATACAGCGGCTTTTTTTCGATCGGGTCGAGATTTGCCGCCGTCAAAAGACCATACGAATTCGCATACAAAACACCGTCCATATTCTCCCGAACGCCGCAGAATCCTCTCTCGCCTATCGCAATCTTGCATCTGCGGGCACAAACCCCGCAGGAGATCTTATCGCCGGACGTAGTCCAGAGACGTGCAGGATGCCTGATCATGGACGAATATAGGATTCGTCAGAAAAAAGAGTATGGGTTATTCGGCTGCCTGCTCTTCAGCAGGGGCGCTCTCTTCTTCCTTCTTGTAGTACGGGCGGGGGAAGGACTCGATGAACTTAACGTTCTCGATCTCAGGGAAGATCGCGAATGCCTCCTGGGAAATCATATACTGGGTCATGAGCCAGTTCTGATTGTACATCGCCATCATTGCGGGTATCTCGATGGAGACAAAGGTCTTGTCGGATGCATCGACCTTCATCACGCGGCCGGTAATGAGTTTGATGATACCGGCAAGCTTCTCGGTTCCATCCTCGACAATACCGTCGATCGTGTAGGTGTAGGTGATTTCCTGACCTGCAAGCGGGTGGTTGAAGTCAACGATGTATCTGCTGCCGACTTTGTTTATAACGACACCGTCGCGGCCCTCGATCGTAACACGCTCATAGACTTCGGGTTTCTTCTGGAAATCCTTTTTGTCGAAGGCTTTCATCTCTTCGGGTTTGTGCTCGCCGAATGCCATTGCGGCCGGGACAACAAGGGTGTATTCCGTTCCGATCTCCTTGCCGGCAAGATCTGCGTCAAGACCCTGGATGAGGTGTCCTGCACCGACTTTGACGATCGAAGGACCATACATTACATTTTCACGGAAGATTCCAGCAGTCTTTGCAACTTCAGCGTCGGTAGTATCGAAGGGAACACCGTTCACAGATCCGGTGTAGCTGAGTTTAATATATGTACCATTTTCGATAGCCATACGAATTCCTTAGTATATGTGCCTTCATTCCTTATGAGAGTTGGGGAATGCAGACCGTTCTCTAAAACAAAAAAAATTAGATTTTGGTGTACGTATCGCCGTACGCATCCGTGAGGGTCTTTCCGTCGGCAGATAACGTGTGGGGGTAGACGGTTGATGTGTCTGTTGTGTAGGCAAAGACGTAGGTCCCGTCGCTATTGCCCCAGAAAATATCGAGCTTCTTGGCTTCGGTAGAACCGGGCTCCGCGACCATGGCATATCCGGTGTTGTCGTCTTTTATTTCATAGATGATGTAGACTTCTTTACCGTCCACGGTATAGGACTGGGTGCTCTGCCAAGTTCCGACGATCGGATCGGTCGTCGTCGTCGTGTTGTTTACCGCCGGCACATCCGGACTGACACATCCGGCACAGGCGACAAAGAGAACGGCGAGAAGGCCAAGTAAAACTATCAGCTTTTTCATGTAACGTTTATCTTACTTTTATCGTATAATAAGTTCCCGCAGGGATCGAATATGCAAATGCTTATGACAGTTCCTCGTGCACATAATATTTCAATGGCTCTGGAAATAGAAATAAAAGTCAAGGTCCCGTCCCTCGATCCGATCCGGGAAAAACTTCTCGCAAACGGAGCGGAACTGATCGCCGATCAGGTGGAGCATGATCTGTATTATAATGCTCCCCACCGGGATTTTGCCGTGACCGACGAGGCGCTCAGGATCCGGTATCTGACCAACCAGATCTGCGGGAAAGCCATGCCGCCGAACGTGATCTACAAGGGTCCTAAAGTCGGCCGCGAGGGTTTCAAATCCAGAGAAGAACTCATCGTCGACCTCTCCTCGGCCGAAGAATACTGCACGATCCTTGAGCGGCTCGGGTTCAGACTGACCGCCGAGGTCGTCAAACACCGGGAGATGTACCAGTGCGAGAATGCGCTCGTCACTCTGGATACTCTTCCGGGAATCGGGACCTTCTCGGAGATCGAGGCCTCCTTCGACCTTTCCGAGGACGAGGCGATCTCCGTTATAAATAAAACAGCAGAGATGGCGGGAATCTTTGGCGAACGTCTGACGAAATCGTATCTCGAGATCCTGCTCGACTCCAGACAAACCTGAACATTCCAAGCGTATGATCCCGCAGTCTCCCGAGAAAACCGTCGATCCTTCATCCGTGTATGTCGTGATGATCAGCGAAGTCGTCCCGGAAGATCCCCGGCAGGATTTTTATGGAGGCGCAGAGGCCTCGTATGCAGAGTCGGCGGTCGCGTTGTTTAGGCAGGCCGGCGTTGACGTTTCCTCTGTTTTGGAGCTTCTCGACCGCGGGATCTATCTCACGAACGCGGTCAAATATCCAAAAACCGGATACACGGTTGAAACCTCCGCGATCGAACAAAGTCTGCCGCTGCTGGAAGAGGAACTGGCCCGCTTCCCAAATCTCCGGGTTGTCATGCTCATGGGCGATGTGGCAAAAAAGTCGTTCAATATGCTCGCAAAAAAGCAGACCGGCAAAAACTGCATTCCGTCGGGTGCGACCTACAAACTCCGGGCCGGGGAATTTTATTTTGGAAGCGTGCGGGTGATCCCGTCCTATATCATGACCGGCGGAAATCTTCTGATCGAGAAATCCAAGACACAGATGATCACTGAAGATATAAAAAAGATGATGGGAATTATTCTTCCGTGACTTCTATTGGGTCGCGAATGTTTTTCAGCACGATCTTCGGCTCATCCTCTTCTTCATCCAGCGTGATGAGTGCATAATTTCCGTCGTATGCCGGCCCCGGGTTAACACAGATGCGCTTTTCCAGTTCGCAGATGCCTTTCTGCTCGTGGATATGTCCGCAGCAGATGATGTCAAAGTCTTTGACGATTTTTGCGATCGGAAATGCTCCGACATGTACGTCAGGAGCGACCTCGTCAAGAGCCCCGAACGGTGGCGCATGGGTGATCAGGATGTTCCACCGGTTCTTTCCGGTTTTGGCGGCGACCTCTTTGGTGATCGCTTCGAGATCCTCTTCGGTGTGTTCGAACGGCGTGGAAAACGGCGTGGCGTTCGAGCCGCCGATTCCCGATATGGTCAGTTTTCCAAGGTCGATGCTTTTTCTGTGAATTGGAATGGCGTCCGATGCCTCAAGTACGGTGAGGATGTCCCGGTTGTCGCAGTTTCCGGGAACGACGAACGTCGGAGCGGGAATATCTTCCATAAAGGGTATAACGCCGTCGAGCGACTGGTCGAGATCGGTGACGTCCCCGCCGATGAAGACGTAATCCGGGTTTTCTCTATTGAAGATCTCATAGACGGTATCGAACTTCCCGTGAATATCGGTGATGAATACAATCTCTGTCATTGGATGTATATATCCGCGTCATAGGATATCAACTTTGCAAATGGGGGTTAACGATCCGCTTTGATGCGGGTGGAAACGACGCCCGGCAAAAATAATTTAACCAGGTTTACCGGCGGCAGATCGGCTCTGCCCTGTCCGGCTTTTGAGTACCCTCAGCTATATGATGGGTAAATTCCTATAATATAGGTCAATGCAGAGCCTTCGCGTTTGCTGGTATAAATGCGTGTATATGACCGCACGTTTCCTTGCCAGTCCGTCCATTGGACGGAAATTACATTATACCTACGATATCGTTATTCCAAAGCATACCCCCTATATGGTCTTCTCCAACCACACAACCCTCTGGGACCACCTGATGATCGGCATGGCGGTCAAAGGGCACATGTTCTATGTGGCCGGCGAACATCTTTTCAGAAAAAAATCGACCCGGTTTATCGGAGCGTTTCTGCTCGATCCGATCATCCGCAAAAAAGGAGCCCCGGCAGACGAGGTCATCCGCGATATCAAAGAGCGGCTCAGTGCGGGAAATAATGTCTGGATGTCTCCCGAAGGAGTCAGGTCGATCAACGGCGAGACGGCGTTCATCTCGCCCGGGACCGGCAAACTGGTCAAGGAATGCGGAGATCTCGGCGCCGCTCTCATCACCTACCGGATGCACGGCGGATATCTGCGCCGCCCAAGATGGGGCAAGACGCCGCGTGACGGCAAAATGTGGGGAGAGTTCGTGCACGAATACTCGCCCGAGGAGTTGAAGGGCATGACGGTCGATCAGATCAACGAGGCGATCAACCGCGATCTGTATGTGAACACCTTCGACGACCAGAAAAAGAACCCGCTTCCCTACACGGGAACGGATCTTGCGGAGTGTTTGGAGACGATCCTCTACATCTGCCCGGAGTGCAAGCAGATGGGCAAACTTCACAATAAAGGGGATATCCTTTCCTGCGAATGCGGCTACTCGGTGAAGTTCAACGAGTTCGGTCTGTTCGAGCCGGCGTCGGGGCATGAGCTGCACCACGATAATATCGTGTCCTGGGATCACTGGCAGAGGGATCTGATCAAGGAGAATCTGCCGGCGTATCTTGTGACTCCGAAAGACGTCCCGATCGAGTCGGACGAGGGACAGATCCTTGGAAAGATCGGAGCGCTGAAGTCGGTGGAGGATCTCGGCACCGGCAAATTTTCGATCTATGTGGACAGACTCGAGTTCGACGGGGACAAGGGGAAGTTCGTGTTCCCGTTCGCGGATATCGAAGGGTTCGCGTTTTCCCTGCAGATGAAGATCCTTTTCTCGCTGCACGACGGGACGTATTACGAGGTCGAGTCGAAGATCCCGCGGTCTGCGGCAAAATACATGGTGCTTTACCGGTTTTTGATCGGAAAAGAGTATAAGTGAGACCTGCGTAAGCAGGCAGTTTTTTTTTGAGGCGGCAGAACCGCTGTAGTTGAATATTTCGATGATCAGTATGATTTCATTTCTGATGGATTTGGTAACGATCTCAACAACATCTTCAACAGAAAACGTGAGAACAATTGAACACAGGGTACCTTTGGGATAAGTATATGAAGAACAACTACTAATAATGGATTATTAGTAATTGGAAATTGATGTATGACGAATATTCGTAAAAAGAATTCAGAATCCGGCTATAAAATATTAAGCAGCATCATGGCGGTGGTAAAAGATAAACTGCCGACCGGAAATATGGATGACTACTATACCAAGGCGGAACTGCGGTATCATGTAGATGGGAAGGAATTGGAGAGCAGCTGGATGGTTCTGAAACTTGCCCGGGCATTTTCCAGCAACCATCTGCCCTACAAACCGAATAATCTAACGTATGTTCTGACGTCAGAAATATCCCACGAACTGCATTTATGCGACCGGGATCTTTCCAAGGTTTTCCCAACTGGAACAAGGCAGCTGGAATCCGCACCTAAGTATATCATAGATGCCTTATTTGAAGAGGCGATCTTTTCGAGCAAACTGGAGGGGGCAGTTACTACGGAACTTGTAGCGAAGAATATGCTTCGAAAGAATCTTCCTCCGCGAAATAAGGATGAACAGATGATCGTGAACAATCATCTGGCGATGCAGTTTATTCAGGATAAGAAGAATGTTTTACTGACTCCCGAGTTTATCCGGGAAATTCAGGGTATCGTTACGAAAAACACTATGCAGGATGAAAATCAATCTGGTGTTTTCCGAAGCACGAATGATGTTTCCGTTATGAATGTTCGAACAGGAGAGGTTGTTCATTACCCGCCGGATGCGGAGAAGATTGATTCGATGATCTCTGCATTATGCGATTTCGTGAATGCCGACGGCGTGCTGAATCCAGCGGAGGAGGATCCTTTTATTCATCCGATCATTGTGGGTATTGCCCTGCATTTTCTGATAGGCTATATTCACCCGTTTTATGACGGAAACGGCCGTACGGCAAGGACGCTCTTCTACTGGTATGTTTTGTCACGGGGATACGAGGTCTTTCAATACATTCCTATTTCGAAAATAATGCAGCAGTCACCGGGAAAATACCGAGATGCATATCTGGCAACGGAGAGGGACGATCTTGATCTGACGTATTTTATTCTGTACAATATCAGATGTATTCGAAAGGCAAGGAAAGCGTTGATCGATCACTTGAAGCTGGAGAACAGTCGGAAAAAGACTACAGAACAAACCATTTCTGCACTGCCGAATGTAACCAAAAGGCAGGCAACTATTCTATCATATATGTTCGAGTATAAGACAGAAGAGTTTGGCATCAAGGAGATCGCTGAAAGGTTTTCAGTGACATATCAGACGGCAAGGACGGATCTGATGCATCTTACAGATTCCGGATATCTGGGTATAAGAAAGAAAGGAAAGGCATTTTTCTATTATGTTCGTGATGACTTTCTGGAGAAGACAGAATAATTTCTGCGGTACGAATCAATTACTAATCAATTACTAATTTGTGTAAATTTAGTAATTGGACGAATGGGCTGCCTGGTATAGGCGGTCTCAGCCGACCAAGATTTTGTCTTTTCAAACACCCAAAAATGACCCCATTTCCATTCGCAAATAGGTGTTTCGATTCCATTTTGGGTCTTCGAACACCATTTTTGATCAAATTTCTTTGATGATTTTTGGTGGTGAAAAAATGAAATCGGCAGGATTGGGCGTATTTTCCATCAAGTGAGGTCATAGTATATAAAGAAAAACGGAGGCGCCTGGAAAAAACGATACCCCCGGAAAGACTTACTACCTACTGACGTAGTACTTTAAATAGTAGTAATTGTTGTTTTTGTATTTCTCTCTCTCTCTCTCTCTCTCTCTTCTGCAATGTACATAAAATAATAATAATAAGAGACTAGGCGCCTGAAAAAAAAGTGATTGATGAGAGATTTTCTTCCGCTGTAGCTACATACGTAGGTAGGTAGTCTGGAGGGGGTCATCGTTTTTTTCAGGCGCCTGGGGTTTTATTTATATAGTCTTGATGTTTTGCCGGGAAAATCGGCAGGATTCGGCTTGTTTTGTGTTTGGAGTATCGTTTTTGTCTGTCGAGGGAGGGGTGATTTTGATGGGTGGATGATCATTTTGGAGTAGAAATAGTGGTTTTCGTGTGGAAATAGAGATGGTTTAGGTTATGGTAGGAGATTTTTGGATAGACGAAAATCCAATCTGCGAATATGCAGGAGGAGAGGATATCTTCTGTTTTCATACAGAACTATATCTCCAATATTCCATCATTTATTTTTATTTTGGGGTGCGGGGACGCAACTTCGGCGTGGAGCGGCCCGCGGTGGGGAATCTTATTTTTGCGCTTGGGAGAAGGCGTTCTTTTTTGTGAGAGGATACGTGGATTTGGTGTAATGAATAAATGTAAAAAAATGAGGCATTCCACCAAGAATACACTTATCACTACATGAACAGAACATGTCTTCCCCTCCAAAAAGATATCTCCACCGCGGGACGCTCCACGCCGAAGTCGCGTCCCCGCACCCCCAATTCACAAGAATATATATTTGTAGTCGGACATCTTAGCTACCGATATGAATAGAAGCCTCAGATAAATTTACAGAAAAATAGAGGGAATATCTCCAAAATCATTATAGTGGTAAAATTATATTACATCATTATGGAAATTTTCAATGACAATATAACTCTTTGTTGTTACTACGAACAATTAATTAACGTCAGAAACGTTGAAATTAATCATTTTTGGAATCGAATGTTATCTCTTATTGGGATCCAGGGTGTGATACTATCATTTTTTATAGGAAGTTTTTGTGTATTATTTGCCAGTCCATATCCAATCATACTCATTATTAGTTCCATATTTGGATTTTTCCTCGCGGTAGCCAGTTTTTTTATTATTTACGCGAGTAGATTATGGTTGGAATATTATGAAGAAAAAGTAAAAACTTTTGAAGAATTAATTAATAAGATGAATAATGGATCTCAAATACCATTTGGCTTATTTTGTGATAAAACAGGGAGGGATAAGGTTAAAATAATTTATTATACATATCAACCAAAAAATTATGTTTACTTATCAGTTTCATATATGGATTCTTTTGGTTATTCAATATTTTTTATCTAATATATTAATCTAACATAATAAACAAATAAATGAACCAAATATTGAACATCCATCATTATTTTAGTCCATATATTGAGTACATTTTTTACAGCATCCTCTGTAAAAACTGCCCTGTATAACTCTTCTCCACCTTCGCCACTTCCTCCGGCGTCCCCGTCGCGATGATCTCGCCGCCGGCATTCCCGCCCTCAGGCCCCAGATCGATCAGATAATCCGCCGACTTGATCACATCCAGATTATGCTCGATCACCACAACCGAGTTCCCCTTCCCGACAAGACTGTCCAAAACCCCGATCAGCTTCTTCACATCATGGGAATGGAGACCCGTCGTCGGCTCATCCAAAAGATACACCGTCTTCCCCGTCGCCCGCTTCGCAAGCTCCCTTGTCAGTTTGATACGCTGGGCCTCGCCTCCAGAGAGAGTCGTCGAACTCTGCCCGAGTTTGATGTACCCGAGACCCACATCGGCAAGCGTCTGGAGCTTCGAACTGATCGACGGCACGTTCTCGAACAGTTCGAGGGCCTCGTCCACGCTCATATTCAAAACATCCGAAATCGACTTCCCCTTATACTTCACCTCGAGCGTCTCCTCATTATAGCGGGTCCCCTTACACTCCTCGCACTCGATATACACATCCGGCAGGAAGTTCATCTCGATCTTCATCACGCCGTCCCCCGAACACGCCTCGCAGCGGCCGCCTTTGATATTGAACGAAAACCGGCCCGGGCCGTATCCACGAAGTTTCGCCTCCTTCGTCTCGGCAAAGAGTTTCCGGATATCGTCGAACACCTTCGTATAGGTCGCCGGATTCGACCGGGGCGTCCTCCCGATCGGCGACTGATCGATCACGATCACCTTGTCGATATCCGACTCGAAGATCAGCTCACGATAGGCGCCCGGCGTCACCCGGGACGAATAGATCTCCTTCATCAGAGCCTGATATAGCGTATCGTAGATCAGCGTGGATTTTCCCGAGCCCGAAACTCCCGTTACGACCATCAGCGTCCCAAGCGGGATCGCCGCATCGATATTTTTCAGATTGTTCTCCGTGCAGCCGTTGAGCCGGATGAACCTCTTCGCCGGCCGCCTCTTCTCGGGGACGGGGATCGAAAGCTCGCCCGAAAGATACTTGCCCGTCAGGGACTCCGGGAACGTTTCAATCATATCCGGCGTTCCTTCGGCAACTACACGACCGCCGTGGACGCCTGCCTCGGGACCGATATCCACCACGTAGTCGGCCGCCCGGATCGTATCCTCGTCGTGTTCGACCACGAGGAGCGTGTTTCCAAGATCCCGAAGCTTCTGCAGGGTCTGGATAAGTTTCTGGTTGTCCCGCTGGTGAAGACCGATCGACGGCTCATCCAGAATATACAAGACCCCCATCAGGTTCGAGCCGATCTGGGTGGCGAGCCGGATACGCTGGGCCTCGCCACCGGAGAGGCTCCCGGAACTTCGGGAAAGCGTCAGATAGCCGAGACCGACCGACTTCAGGAAGTTCAGTCTGGACTTGATTTCTCTGAGGATCAGCCTTGCGATCTCCTCCTCCTTCTCCGAAAGCGGCAGGGTCTCGAAGAACTCGAGACATGCATCGATCGAGAGATCGGCGACGTCCGCGATGGACTGGCCGCCGATTTTGACCGCGAGCACGTGATCCTTCAGCCGTCTTCCGTGACAGGTCGGACAAGGGAGGATCCGCATGTACTTCTCAAGCTCTTCTTTACGGTACTCCGACTTCGTCTCCTTATACAGACGTTCGGTCTGGGGAAGCAGCCCCTCCCACGTCCCGTGGTAGGCCCACTCGGCGTTCTTCGAGGTATGGCTGAACTTCATGTCCTCGTTCACGCCGTACATCAGTCCGTCGTACTGTTCTTTCGTGAACTCGTTCACCGGCGTCATCAGGGTAAAGCCGAGATGTTTCGCGACGGCATCCAGATACTGAACACGGAATCCGTCGAGGAAATTTTTGTACACCGCGACGGCGCCGTCGGCGAGCGAGAGGGTTTTGTCCGGGATGATCAGATCCGGATCGAAGACCATCTGGAACCCGAGACCGTTACACGTCGGACAGGCCCCGAACGGACTGTTGAAGGAGAACATTCTCGGCTGGAGCTCCTCGAACGAGAGGCCGCAGACGGGGCACGCCATCCGTGCCGAGTAGACGGAATCCTTCTCGCCGGCGTTCGCATACACGAGTCCGTCCTCGGCATGCTTCAGCGCCGATTCGATCGCCTCGGTCAGCCGGCTCCGATCCGTGGTGTCGACCCGGTCGATGACGACATCAATATTGTGCATGATGTATCTGCCGAGCTTGATCTCGTCGTCGGTCCGGAAAATCTCGCCGTCGACCCGGACTCTCGCAAAACCGTCGGCATGCAGATCGCGGAACAGCTGTTCGTAGGTCCCTTTCTTCTTGCGGATAATCGGGGCGAGGATCGTGACCATCGTCTCCGGATACTCTTTCTGGATCGAATCGGCGATCTGACCAGGCGTTCTCGACTCGATTTTCACATGATGGATCGGACAGTAGGGAATCCCGATCCTGGCATACAAGAGACGCAGGTAATCATAGATCTCCGTCACCGTACCAACGGTGGAGCGCGGATTTTTCGAAGTGGTTTTCTGTTCGATGGATATTGCGGGGGAGAGGCCTTCGATGGAATCGACGTCGGGTTTGGTCATCAGTCCGAGGAACTGGCGGGCGTAGGCGGAGAGGGATTCGACGTATCTGCGGTGCCCTTCCGCAAAGATCGTATCAAAAGCGAGTGTTGATTTCCCCGAGCCCGAGACCCCGGTGACGACGATGAGTTTGTCACGCGGAAGTTCTATCGATATATTCTGAAGGTTGTGCTGTCTTGCACCCTTCACGATCAGGTTTTTCATGCGGGGTACATGTTTGCGGCAGGGGGTTATTATGTTTTAGAACCGGGGAGTTTATCGCCGGTCTCGGGCTTCATGACCACGGGGTGGGCAAGCCCAAGCGACGCGACCTCCATCAGTTCGTCGTAGTCCATGGTCGTCTCCACGCATCCGTCCGTTCGGGTCACGAATCCGATCGTGGTCATGGAGATCTTACGGCCCATCTGGAGACCTTCCTTGACCTCCATCATGCAGCCGACGCCGATCATGGCCTTCGGCTGGTATTTCTTCACCATCCGCTTGATAAACGTCGAGCCAGGGATGATGAAGGTCTTGTATCCGGCTTCGTTGAGAGCAGGAACCGCCCGTCCAAGCCCGCAGCGGCCGCAGGAAACGCATTTGAGTCCGTCGGGGGTCAGACGTGCCGGGCAGTCATGGGCACGGAGACACTGGGGAAAGAAGACGACCCGATCTTCGACCGGGGTTTTTGCGAAGTTGGAGTAGTTCATCTCGTTGTCGATGCGGATCAAAAACTCCATCAACTCTTTTCCGTCGACGCCGAGGAAGAGACAGACGATCTTGACCGTGCCTTCCATGATCGTAAAGAACGGCCGGAGAAGCCACGGGAAGTACATCTGTTTCCGGTGGATCGAGATGACGATCAGGATCGCCATCAGAATGGAGAAGATCAGCCAGAAGGCTATGAAGATCAGAAGAAGCTGGCCGAGGATCAGGGCAAGATTGTTCCAGATAGGACTGTCGAAGTACGCTAAGGAGAGGGTCGCAGCCATTTATTTCATGTCCTGGAAATCATACGGGGGATACAGGACACCCTTTTCGGTTATAATGGCGGTAACAAGATCCAGCGGTGTGGCGTCGAAGGCGTAGTTGATGACCGGGACGTTTTCCGGAACGGTGGTCCTGCCGAAAAAGCCGGAGACCTCGGTTCGGTCACGCTGTTCGATGGTGATGTCGGCTTCGGATGCTTCGGCGTCGAAGGTCGAGACAGGAGCCGTGACGTAGAACGGGATACCGTGATGTTTTGCGCAGACGGCATGCATGTAGGTCCCGATCTTGTTGAAGACGGCGTCTTTGGTGATCCGGTCTGCGCCGACGATGACGGCGTCGATCTTTCCCTGACGCATCAGGAATGCGGCTTCGGAGTCGACGATGGTCGTAACAGGGATTTCATCCCGTGCAAGTTCCCAGGCGGTGAGCCGGGATCCCTGGAGAAGAGGGCGGGTCTCGCAGGAGACGACCGAGATCTTCTTGCCCATTTTTTTGGCAGAGCGGGTGACCCCAAGCGCCGTGCCCCAGGAGGAGCAGGCGAGAGCCCCGGCATTACAGTGGGTAAGCACGGTCCCGATCTGCGGGAGAAGCGAGGCGCCGTTGTGTCCCAGAAGCATGCAGGCTTTCGTGTCGTTTTCGGCGATGGTTTTTGCGGCGAAAAGCGCCATGACCCGGGCCATCTCCGGCGGGAGGTTTTCCATACTGCGGAGGACCTTGTCTACGCCCCATGCAAGATTCACGGCGGTCGGGCGGGTGCTTTTGAGAAGCGCCGCGTCGGACGCGATCGTCTCGTCAAATTCGACGTCGGAGACGCAGTGTGCCGCCGATAAAGCGACGCCGAATGCGCCGGCAACACCGAGAGCCGGGGCCCCTCTGACCTCGAGCCGGCGGATCGCGTCCGCAAGCCGGGAGACTTCGGTGATCTCGATGACCTTATACTCAGTCGGGAGAAGCGTCTGGTCGATGAGCATCACGGAGCTGTGTTCATCGTTCCACCAGATGGTTTTGTCCTCGGTCACTGTTCGCTCCTGACGACATCGATGGAGGCTTTCATCGCGGCGGCTCCGGCAGACATGACCGAGTCGGGGATGTCTTTTGGTGCAAGGGCGGCGCCGGCGATGTAGATTCCCGGGCGGATCGTTCCCGCCGGGTCGAGTTTCATATCGGCAGGACTCATGAACTGGTATTCATCGAGGCCGATCCCAAGTGACTTCGCAAGGCGGACTGTCTCCGGCTCGGGGATCATGCTGACCGAAAGGACGACGAGGTCGGCTTCCAGATTGAGGAACTCGGCGGTCTCGGTGTTTTCCACGGGGAGAACGAGCCGGCCTTTTCCGTTGTCCTGCACATCTCCCGGCAGACCTCGGATGATTTTGACGCCGGCGTCGATCGCCCGCTGGTAATACTCCTCGTAGCCTTTTCCATAGGCACGGATATCCGAGTAGAGGATCGAGACCTCGCAGTCGGGATAATGCTCTTTGATGAGCATGGAGTTTTTGAGGGCGTACATGCAGCATACGCAGGAACAGATGTTTCTGTTGATCGTCATGTCGCGTGAACCCACGCACTGGACGAAGACGATGCTCTTCGGGGTTTCGCCGTTTGAGAGCCGGCGAAGGTGGCCGGTGGTCGGTCCGCCGGCATTGATCATCCGCTCGAACTCGAGAGAAGTGATGACGTCCGGGTATCGAAGATAGCCGAATCGGGATTTTTTCTGGGCGTCGAAGAGAGAGTAACCGGTCGCGATCACGACGGCGGAGGCCTTGATCTCGAGGGTCTCGACTTTTGCCTCGGTGACTTTGAGGACGGCGTCTTTGCCGCAGACCCCGTAGCAGAGGCCGCATTCAATACAGTGCAGATTGTCTTTGACGACGATGTTCGGGATCGACTGGGCGTGGGGTTTGTAGATCGCTTTTCGAACCCCGATGCCGGCATCGAATTTATTGTAGACCTCGATCGGGCAGATGGTGATACAGTCGCCGCAGCCAGTACACTCTTTTTCATTGATGTACCGGGGATATTTGGTGACGGTAACGGTGAAATTTCCGACTTCCCCTTCGATCTTTTCTACCTCGGCGAGGGTGAGGATCGTTACGTTCGGGTGACGGGAGATCTCGGCCATCTTCGGCGAAAGGATGCACATCGAACAGTCGTTGGTCGGGAAGGTTTTGTCGAGCATGGCCATGTGGCCGCCGATCGAAGGCTCGCGCTCGATCAGATAGACGTGGATGTTGTGATTGGCGATGTCCATGGCACTCTGGATGCCAGCGACTCCACCGCCAATGACAACAACATTATTCATGGAGATACCTCTGCCCGACAGAGACGTAGGTTGCGGCATTTTTCAGGTTGCCGGCGGCCTCTTCGGGGGTGAGTTCGCGAACGACCTTGCCCGGGACGCCGATGACAAGAGAGTTCGGGGGGATCTCTTTTCGCTCGGAGACAAGAGCTCCTGCGGCGATGAGGGATCCTTTGCCGATCTTTGCGCCGTTCAAGACGATCGCTCCCATGCCGATGAGTGCGTCGTCTTCGATCACTGCCCCGTGGATGATCGCCCCGTGGCCGATCGAGACGTTTTCGCCGATCGAGACGGGATATCCGTGGCTTTCGTGGATGACGGCGTTATCCTGGACATTGGAGCCGTTGCCGATTGTTATTTTTTCCATATCCGCACGAAGGACCGCTCCGAAAAGGATGGTGACGTTGTCACCAAGAGTTACGTCGCCTTTGAGGGTCGCGTTGGGTGCGACATAGGTGTTTTTTCCGATAGAACCGCCGAAGTCCATAGTGGATATATAATTGCATGCCGGAAGTTATGAGTATTGTGGATAGGGACGAATATTTTCGGGTTTGTCAGATTGATATGTCAATCAATTGGGAAGATTCGTTGAGATTGACTGAGAATGCGTGTGTCCAGGAAAAAAGAAAAGAGCGGGGGTTAACGGAGGAGAAGAACCGCGAACCGCAAATCAGAGATATCTCTCCTACTTGATTCACTCCTCTGAATTAACGCGAAAATTCGGGGAGGGTATGGCTGAGTGTGGAAGCATGCGATTATTTAACCGCGAATCTCCGCGAATTCTCGCGAATCGCATTTTTCTTGCGCCGTCATGCTCTGCTCCGGCTTATCGCCTACGCAGGAATCGCAGGCCGTCTGGAAAAATGCTGGGAAAAACCCGCCTGCGGGTTTTTCATAAAATGTATATTGTAAGTTTATTTCAGCAGAAAAAAGAGAGGATCTTTTTTTTGATTTGGGGTGCGGGGCCGCGACTCCGGCGCGGAGCGGCCCGCGGTGGAGAATCATAATATTGGATTCAGGGGGTGTAGAAATGTCCCCCGTTTCAAAAAAGTCAAAAGTGGTTCTTCTACGGATTCTATTTTGGATTCACCATCTTTTTGAGCGAGTCGATTTCTTCTTTGCACTTGGAGTTGTAGTCACTGACGAGAATCGCAGTCAGATAGAGGCGATATGTGGTATCATACCATTTGAGAAGACCCTCTTTCGGCATTTTTTGTATTGCTGAAACGGCTTTGATCCCTTCAGTATTATTGTGACGGATATCGAGTGTGTTAAAGAGAAATCCCAAATCAGATGCGAGAGTTTGCCACTCACTTGATTTGGTAAGCATCTGCTTTTTTGATTCAAAGTCCTTTGCAAGAATATGAAGTATCTTTTGTTTTTCCGTGAGGTTGTCACGTATGGAGATGTGGTTATATTCTAAAACAGCCATCTTCACGGATGTTGAGTCAATATGGCTGACTGATTCAACGACCGCCGCATCATTTGGGACGAGGATGACGACATCCGGTGTCTTTTCGACCTGTGTGAGATTGAGTGCGGATACGATAGATGAGAGATTCTCTTTCAATGCTCTATAGAGATCATCCTCAACATTTATCCTGATATTCCTTGTACTAGAATCGACCTGTTCACGATCATACAACCGTAACATATTTAGAAGATACTCCAGATACAATGTTGTTTGCAGCTCATTTGGAACAGTCTTTTTGATATCAGCAATACCCATTTTTTGTTTAAGATCGAATGGATGGATATATGTGCCTCTTCCTTTCCATCGTAAAAAAATCCCTTGAATATAAGCTTCAAGGGACATACTCTCAGTAACCCGCCACAACTTATCCATTATAGAGATCATTTTCACATCTTCAAAGAGACAGGCGAGATTCTGTACATCTCTGCCCACATCAATTTCCGCGGATAAAAAATCATAAATAGATTTATTCGCAGCAATTTCTGTTGGAGTTACCGTATGTTCCATAGATTTCTTTCGATTAAAAAACATCAGTATTTTCCTCAGATTATTCTGAATACGTCACTAACGACACCAATGAGACATAGCTTTTTTGCTGAAATCACAATATCAGGAAAGAAGAAAAATACTCGATCAAGTTTGAGATAGTCAAAGCCAGTCGTATTCATCTTTGAATAGAGAATATATCGGCGTCAAATGACTAAATAGATAACGTAGATCATTTATGGAGATGGTGATTCCAATCAAGATTTCAAGTCGTTGAGCAAAATAGGTGAGAATAGTGCATTCGCTTTAGTTGTCCTTCTGTCCCCTACATGAAATTCACGAAATAAAAACCACGAACCGATCACAACTCAGCGGCATCATAGAATACCTCTGCAAAAAAGAGGAGCATCTTCCTTAAATCAAAAAATAAGATATCTCCACCGCGGGATGCTCCGCGCCGTATCGCAAATCAAAGATTTGCTCAGCTGAGGACGCCCCTGCGGGACAACCCGCAGCCACTTCCCCGGACTCCAAAAATAACCAAAAAACATCCCTCCTCCCCTGTCCCTCTCTCCGAATTCGACGGAAACGTTATATATTCTTCATTCCTTCTACCCCTTAGTATCATGTCCCTGCCCAAACAGTACTCCCAGATGTATGCACCGATCATGAACTTTCTCGCCGACGGCGCACCGCACAAACGAAAAGAGATCAAAACCAGTCTCGTCGCCGTGTTCAGCCTGACTCTGGATGAACAGATCATGCAGACAGGAGGCAGAGGGGTCGGGATTTTCGACAGCAAAGTGAACGACGCCCTCTTCTACCTCCTAAAAACCGGCATGATCGAACAGACCGAGACGACCGTCTTCAAAATAACCGAACGGGGAATGGATCTCCAAAGACTGAACCTGCGGGTCATCGACGACGAGATCCTGACCAAACACGGAAACGGATTTATAATCCTGAACAAACAGCAGGAACCGGGAAAACGACCCGAACCGGCGGTACGAAAACCGGTCCATGAAAAGATCATGCCGCCTTCACGGCCGAATGCCGCCCCGCCGAAAGCCAGGCCCGTTCCAGCGGCGGAAAGCAAAGCACCAGCCGCACGGCCTGCGATCACGGTCGTAAAAAAAGATCTGGACTTCAAAAAGATCATAAATACGTCAAGGCAGGGACCCTGGCGTCAGCGGGTCGAAAGGTTCACCGGAACATACAGCTCGAAGATGACCGCAGAAGAGTCGGACGCGATCAAACGGATCACGAAAAATAAGGACAAAAATCTCCAGCCAGCATCCGAAGACGTGAAACAGATCGACCAGCTGCTGGAAAAACTGTACGCCGAAGAGGGTAAAAAGCTCCTTAGCGTTCTTTTCGTCGATGAAAAAGGACAGGACGTCTCGCCGGACGTATGATCCGGCGGACCCTGAATCGATTACACGAGCGAACCAGATCCTCCGGCCCCGCCCTTTTTTACCCGCAGTATTTTCCGGATCTCGATCCAGTAGGTCGCAGCAAACGACAGAAGAACGATCCCGACGACCGGCAGCAGACTGACCGGTGACAACTTCAGGTATTCGATAAAGAACGGAACGTTCAGGACGAGGATCAGGAAAACGATCACCCCGATTACCCAGATGTTCATCGCTTTGTTGGAGAAGTACCCGACCCGGATCAGCGGCACGCGGCTGGTTCGCATATTCATCGCCAGAATGATATGGCAGAAGAGCCAGGCGACGAACGCATACGTCTGGGCAGCTCCAAGATCCCCGGTCGTAAGCCAGCTGAAGAAGTAGACGAACAAAACGACCGCAACCAGCGTCAGACTTCCGGTAAAAATACCGGAGATCATCTTCTTGTTCATGAACTTCTCGCCCGGATCACGCGGTTTCTGTTTTAAGAGATCGGACTCGGCCGGCTCCACGACAAAGGACGTGGACGCGGAAAGATCCATGAAAAGTTCCATGATGATGATCTGGATCGGGGCAAACGGGAGCGGCACGTCAAGAAGGATCGGGATCAAAAGCATGAAAACCAACCCGATTTTGCTTGCGAGCGTGTACATGATGCACTTGAACATATTCTCGTACAGCCGCCTGCCTTCTTTGATGGCGTCCAAGAGGGCGGTGAAGTCGTCGTTTGCGAGGATCATATCGGACGCTTCCTTCGCAACGTCGGTCCCCGAGATCCCAAACGATATCCCGATATCGGCAGCTTTCAGGGCGGGGGCGTCGTTGATCCCGTCCCCGGTGACGGCCACCACTTCCCCGTTTTCATGGAGAGCCGTAACGATCCTGAGTTTTTCTTCCGGCGTGATTCTCGCAAAAACATTACAGCTTCGAACGGCGTCGCGAAGCTGCTCGGAGGACATCCCGCGGATTTCTTCGCCGGTCAATACGGTGTCAACAGTGATCCCCGCCTCGTCCGCCACCCGTGCCGCCGTTCCCGCATGATCGCCCGTGATCATCATGACCCGGACACCGGCACTGGAAAACTCCCGGATCGCCGGTTTTACCTCTTCCCGGATAGGGTCGTCGAAACTGATCAGACCGGCGATCGTGTATTTTTCCTCGGACGGGGATTTAAATCCGGCAGCTATCGTCCGAAATCCCGCCTTGATCGAGGCATTGAGTTTGGTTTCCAGATCAGGATCCGGCTTCGACAAAGCAAACACGCTTTCCGGAGCCCCTTTGATGAGATCAACGGGGGTTCCGGCATGGTCATACCGCATCAAAAATATTTTTTTAGCGCCGTCGAAACCGGCATCCTGCATCAGCGTGTACTCTTTCAAAAGTGCGGTTCGTTCGAGCCCGAGCAGGCCGGCCTGTTCGACAACGGTCTTGTCCATCGGGTCGCCCAGAAAATTCCCCTCATGATCGACGGAAACATCCGCCATGAGAACCCCGATGGTGAAAAGCTGTTTCTCATTTTCGGAGCTCCACGACTCGATGCTCATCTTGTTCTCCGTCAGCGTGCCGGTCTTGTCGGTCGCAATAATCGTCACGCTCCCAAGTGTTTCGGCGGCCTTCGTCCGGCGGATGAGAACATGTTTTCCTGCAAGCTGGATCGCTCCGAATCCAAGCAGCATCGTCATGATGATGGGGAGCTCCTCTGGAATCGTTGCGAGGGCCAGGGACAGGCCGGTCATTATCATCTCCGAGACCGGCAAACCACGGAAGAATCCGAGGATGGGGATCGCGATGCTGAAGATCACCGCGAGCCCGATCAGATTTTTGGTCAGATGCAGCGTGGATTTCTGCATTGGCGTTTTCGGGTCGCTCGCCTCCTGAGTAAGACCGGCGATACGTCCAAGCTCGGTGTCCATCCCCGTATGCACCGCGATGCCAGTTCCTTTTCCTTTCAGGATCACGCTGCCCATATGGATCATGTTCGTCCGGTCGTTCAGCCCCGTCTCCTGCGGAATCATCCTCTCGTCCTTGCCGACACCCATCGACTCGCCGGTAAGCTGCGACTCGTCGACCTCGAGACCCTGCGATGTCACGATCCTGACATCGGCACTCACCCGAACGCCGCTCTTTAAGATCATCAGATCGCCGGGAACGACCTCGGATGCCGGGATCTCATCGGGTTTTCCGTTCCTGATGACCCAGGTCGTCGGTGCCGCGAGTTTTTTCAGGGCCTCCATACTTTTTTTGGCTTTGAACTCGGTGTAGACCTCGACGACCGTGACGAATACAATGAGGATGAGGATCGTGACCGTGTCCCCGAGCTGCCCCCAGATACTGTAGACGATGCCTATCAGAATCGTCACAACGATCAGCGGTTCTTTGAGTTCTTCGAGCAGAATTCTGAAAAAGGAGATCTTTTTGAACTCAGTTATGGTGTTCGACCCGGACTCTTGGAGTCGTCGTTTTGCTTCCGCGGCATCAAGCCCGGTCTCAGTATTACAGTTGAGGGTACGCCGGATCTCATCGGCGTCCAATGACCAGGGATGTTCTACCATTTCCATAACACTCTTCTACCTTTAACTCCGTCGTCCTGTATTAATATATATTCCTGCAAAGAGGGCTCTTCGGGTCAAACATAAATGATAGAATTACCAAATTATACCTAAACCAGCGGAGACCGTTTATATGAATATCATTGACTTAACCCATGCGATGGAAAAAGGAATGCCCTGCTTCCATGCGGACTGGCACACGGCGTTCTCTTCTGAAACGCTTGGAACGATCGAAGCCGTCGGACGGAACACGAAAAAACTGACGCTTGGCAGTCATACCGGCACCCACATGGATGCGCCGAAGCATTTCATCCCCGACGGGATAACTATCCCCGAGATCCCCCTTACCACGCTTTTTGGCGATGTCACCCTCATAGATCTTCGAAGTCTTTCAGACGACACCGAGGTCACAAAAGAGATGCTTCGCGGAATACCGCTGCACGAGCGGGTCATCTGTGTTTTCGGATGGGACAAACACTGGAATACCGGCGAGTACTACGCAAAGTATCCGTACTTCAGCGAAGAAGTGGCGCAGTATCTGGTTGATTCGGGCGTGAAACTTCTCGGACTCGACACCCCGTCGCCGGACGACAGCAAAACGCCCCTTCACGCAGAAAACGATTCCGTGATCCATAAACTCTTTTTGAAAAACGGCGTGATCCTTGTCGAGTATCTGGCAGCGTCCAAAATAACCGATTACACCGCCGAGTATCAGATCGCGGCGCTCCCGATGAAGATCAAAGACAGCGACGGAGCACCGGCGCGGGTCCTTCTCATCGAGAAGGAAAAATAATTTTTTCAAAATTGTGAGGTGTGGTCCAGGCAGGACTCAGCTTGCACAGTTTGGACAGATGGGCAGATCGGCACGCCACAGACGGTGGTTTCCTGAAGTCCCATCGCAACGAGGCAAAGTTTATCGTAATCCATATTCGCCTGATCGTGTTTCGAGTATTCGATGATCAGACGGAACGGGTTCACATCGAACTCTTCTGCGCAGGTGTTGATCTGATTCAGATAACTGGTGTGGAACCCGGCATACCCGCAGACGTAATCGAGCGGATCGGTGAGGTCTTTATTCGTGATCGGACGGAGAAGATCGTATCCCGCCGAAAATAATTCCACGAGATCCACGTCGGTCCGATACCCGTTTTTCTCCAGGATCGCGAGAAACATTTCCGTGCACGCGTTGCCGGAACTTCGTCCAAGCCCCTGCAGAGAGCAGTCGATGAAATCGAATCCGAGCTTGGCGCAGTACACGCTGTTTGCAACGGCGAGTCCGAGATTGTTGTGCCCGTGGAATCCGAGCTGGATGCTGGAATATTCGCGTATGGTATCATAATATTCCCGTATTTCGTTTGGGAACATGCCGCCGGCCGAGTCGACAATGTACACGCAGTCTGCCCCGTATTTTTCCGAAAGCAGGACGTTTTGCGCAAACTCGTCGGGTGTCAGAACATACGACTTCATGTAGTTCGTCATCACCGTTAAGCCGAGGTCTTTTGCTTCGCGGATGTACGGTTCGGTCAACGGAATCTGATCCGAATTGATGCCGACCCTGATAAACGAGGCCCCGCAGTCGACGGCGAGCTGCAGATCCTCCAGTCGTGCGATGCCCGGAATGCAGAACATTCCGAATTTGGATTTCGTTAGTACCTCTCCGGCCGCACGCATGTATTCCTCATCGGTCTGGGCGGCGATGCCGTTTTTGGGAGAACTCGCGTTTAGTCCCATCCCGTGTCCGATTTCGATCAATCCTATGCCCATCTCTTCCAGCTTGGAAGAGATGCTTTTCACGTCTGAACAGGAGAAGTTGAAATCAACTGCATATCCCCCGTCCCTAATGGTTGTATCTAGTATTTCCATGAATCCCTTTCCCGTTACGCAGGATCTATGCGGTACCTTAAATGGTTACAGCACATCGCTGAATACCCTGGCATTTCCACATCTTTTTTGATCAATTGGTAACTTTTTTTGGAGATAAAATCCGGGCGGGATTCCGTTGCCCAGAATCCCGCATCATATCCGGCTCCGATTTTCAGAACACCAGATATGTTTCAACTGGTTATTACAAAATTGGCACAAACGCATATATAATTGGTGTTACCATAAAATGTAACAACACACCAATTATTCATCAAGAAAACCCATAATAATCAGAGGAGAAGGGAAGCATGCAGGAGTTCGTTGAAAAACTGAAATCGATCGGAATGACCGAAAACGAGGCAAAAGTCTACGCAGTTCTCTTTGAACTGAAGGTGGCGACCGCCCGGGAGATGCACGAGATCAGCAAGGTGCCGCGAAACAAAGTGTATGAGGCACTCGCCGCTCTTGAAGAGAAGGGATTTGTCGGTACGGCAGAAGAAGCAGGACCTTCGCGGTTTTTTATCCACGACATCACCAAGACGTTCAATCGGTTAAGACAGGAAAACCTCGAACGGCTCAACGACGTCGAACAGTATCTCCATTCAAGGATCACCTTCCAGCATAACCGCCCGCTGCTTTCGCATACTCTCCAGAATCCCTGGGCCATCGACAGCCACCTTAGGATGATGTTTAACCGAAGCAAAAAAGAGATCGTGATGATCTGTCACGACACGGCATACGTGAAAAAACATATCTGGAACATGAAAAATCTCTCGAAAAAAATCGACCTCTATCTGATCGTCCCCGAAGACACCGATCCGGATATGTTTCCAATAAGGTGCTATAAACTTCAGCCGGAGATGAAGGAGTTCATGGATGCGCGAAACACCGACGGATTCGGGACCGAACCCGAGTTCCAGCTGACCATCCATGCCGACCGTCAGGACACACTGATCATCGGAAAACTGGACGGACAGGAGATCGGGATCTTTTCGGCTGGCAATCCGTCGGTCTCCATTTTAGTAAAATACCTGCTCAAAAACATCATCCCTCTCACCAAAGAAACAGCCCAGGAACAGCCGGATCAGGCCGCCTGACAGGGAAATTTATATATGATAACATGTGACATGCTAACCACTCTCACATTTTATATATTTACAGAAACAATAAGTCCGGTGTAAAATATCTGTTTGCTGGGACAAAGGGGGTCTATCCCTTAGTGCAGACCCGGATCCCGGCGACCCGATGGAGACATTATTTATATGATTGACACCGGATCTGTTGCCTGGGTGCTTGCTTCAACTGCCCTTGTATTATTAATGACGCCCGCCCTAGGTCTTTTCTACGGTGGTATGGTTCGCAAAAAGAACTTTATTTCTGTTCTGATGCTTGTATTCGCATCGCTTATGATCGTTATTCTTCAGTGGTTCCTTATCGGCTATTCGCTCGTGTTTGGAACCGACGTGCTGGTGATCGGCGGTCTCGAACATCTCGGTTTGAACGGCGTTGAGTTTGGAACGACGCTCGGACTCCAGATCCCCGATCTGCTGTTTGCAGCATTCCAGATGACGTTTACAGGCCTTACACTTGCAATCATCGTCTCGGGTGTTGCCGAACGCGTGAAGTTCGGCGCGTTCCTTCTTTTCGGCGTTCTCTGGACGACGTTTGTGTACGACCCGATCGCTCACTGGTTATGGGGCGGAGGCTGGCTTCAGCAGCTCGGCGCTCTTGATTTCGCCGGAGGAACGGTCGTGCATATCAGTGCCGGATTCGGCGCCCTGGCTCTCGCGATTTATATCGGGAAAAGATCAGGGTTCGGATCATACAACTTCCACCCGCAGAACATTCCTCTCACCTTCTTCGCCGGCGGCGTTCTTCTTTTCGGCTGGATGGGGTTCAACGGAGGCAGCGCTCTTGCCGCCAACGAACTCGCCATTCACGCAATTGTAGTTACACTGATCTCGGCAGCTGCCGGAACGATCTCCTGGATGATCGCAAACTGGCGGCATGGTAAACCCAGTTCGCTTGGTTTCATCTCGGGAACGATCGCCGGCCTTGGTGCGATCACCCCTGCAGCCGGATTCGTCAACATGTGGGCTGCCCTTTTAATTGGAACGGTCGCCGGAATCCTTTGTTACTATGCCCTTATCTGGAGAGTCAAGAAAGGATTTGACGAGAGTCTCGATGCCTGGTCGATCCACGGAGTCGGCGGATTCTGGGGAACCATCGCCTGCGGTATTTTCGCGACAGCGACCGTCGGCGGAGTTTCCGGTCTCATTGAAGGAAATGCCTATCTGCTCGGCATCCAGATCCTCGATGCCTGCGTGACCGCGGTGTTTGCCTTTGGAGCGACGTATCTCCTTGCCTGGGTCGTGGACAAGACGGTTGGTCTACGGGTCTCCGAGGATGAGGAATATATCGGTCTTGACCTCACGCTGCACGGCGAGATGGTCAGATAATTCATCACAACATCTTTTTTTTATCAGGGCCATGCCCGGAAATTATCCATACTCCTATTAGGTATCACGCCAAAATACTGGATTATTAATTCACTGTGTGAAGACATTCCGAAAACTTCCATTTGTGAAAGACAGGCAAAGGAACGACCATGACCCGGCACGATCAATCAGCCGAAGAAAGCGGCATAATTAAAAAACAGCCAGCATTCCTCTGGAAAGACGGAGAAAACACACAGATCAGCGACATCGTTGCACGAGAAGACGAGATCGTTCTGCATTTGAACGGACAGGAGTTTCTTCACATCGTTGCAAGTTCCGATATGCTCGAAGAGTTCGGGGCCGGGTTTTTTATTGCAGCAGGTATTGCGGAAAAAATACGTTCCGTCAGGGTTGACGGGAGAAATGTATTCGTCGAAGCGGAAGTCTATCCAAACACGGGGGCACGAGACGGTTTCACTCCTGCAGAAAAAAAAGGCCGTATCGTCTCATCGCTGATCATAGAACCGAAAGACGTTTTCATGGTTCGTGAGGCGATGAACGTGGATGTCTGGCGGCAGACCGGCGGTCTCCACTGTGTCGCATTATGGCATGATCACAAAATCATCGCCGTGTCGAGTGATATCGGAAGACACAACGCGGTGGACAAACTCATTGGATTCATGGCTCTGCACGGAATTACTCCCGGCGAATGCGTCATTGGATGTACCGGCAGGCAGCCGAAAGGAATGGTCATGAAGGCAGTGAATGCGGGGATCCCAATCATTGTCGGAAGAACTGCAGTGACCCTGCCCGGGGCAAGGCATGCAAAAGAGGAGGGCGTGACCTTGATCGGCTTTGCACGGGAAAACCGGTTCACCGTGTATTCTCACCCTGAAAGAATCAGCGGATTTCCTGCAACCGAACCAAAGAATGAGGAAAAACACAGGGATGAGGCATGGCTTGCCGGCTGGAGATACGACAACGGAACGGTGGTTGAATCCGCTGATCCGGTGGTTGCCGAGGATACGGTTACCCTTTACCTGAACGGAGAAAAATATCTGGACAATGTTGCGACGCCTGAGTCGCTCGATGAACTCGGCGCAGGCTTTTTCCTTGCCGCAGGGATCGCGAAACAGATACGGTCGGTCGAGGTCAGGGGAACGGATATTTTCGTGGAGGCAGGGGATACCGCAGATATCAGCGGGAAGATGGAATCTGCCGGAGGATTATCTCCGCGGGAATCGTCAGACTGTGTGACTTGTGATATCAAGGTCAGCCCTGAGGAAATATTTGCCGTACGCGAAAAACTCAACACCGAAGAGTGGGACAAAACGGTAGCACTTCACTGCGCAGTCCTTTATCATAAAGGAGACGTGGTTTTCTCCGCAAACGACATCGGCCGGCATAATGCTGTGGACAAAGTCATCGGGTACATGACCCGAAATAATCTGTCTGCAGCCGAATGCGTTCTCGGCTGTACTGGCCGCATGCCGCAGGGAATGGTTGCCAAAGCCGCAAATGCCGGCATCCCGATCATCGTTTCCCGTGCTGCGGCGACGAGTGCCGGAGCGGCACTTGCCGAACGATCAGGGATCACGCTGATCTGTTTCACGAGACCGCCCCGGTTCACCGTTTACTCGCATCCGGAACGGGTCGTTGGCCTTGGATGCGAAATAGGCGTCTAAACGCCTGTTTCGAATCCTGAACAACTCTATTTTACCGGATTCGCAGGCGGAACGCACACAATCAGATACTATTTATTCCCTCACGGAAAACAAATACATCATGACTCTTACGCCAAAAGATGCACTTCTGCAGTATCACCTCGCCGAGCGGCTCAAACTCGACATCATGATGATCGCTCACCAGTTCGTGACCATTCCTTCCCTGAAAAAAGAGGAGAAGGCCGGGGCAAAAACCGTTCTGATCTCCCTGACCGATGTTCTCGCAAGCGACTGCGAAGCCGCCGCAAAACAGACCGGGGCCGAAGAGTTCAATCAGGCAGCCGCCGTTTTGCTTGCCGTCATCGGCCTTGCCGAGTCGAACCAGTTCAGTCTTGCATCCGATAAATCAGGCGAAGCAATGACCCCGATAACAACCGTTGCCGCAGGGGCATATGCGGTGTTAAACGACCATGGACTTATCTGAATTCCAGAACTTCCTTGCGACCCGTTACTCGGTCCGCGAGTATGAACCCGACTGTCTCACCGAAGAGGAGCTGGAGTATCTTCTCCAGGCCGCCTCATCCGCCCCTTCGGCCGGAAACCTCGAAGCATGGGACGTCGTCTTCGTGACCGACCCAAGCCAGCTCGAAATCCTCGGAGACGCTGCCGGAAACCAGCACCAGATCCCTGACGCGGGTTCCGCCCTTGTCGTCTGCGCAAATTACGTCCAGTCAATGTCCAGATACGGCGACAGAGGAATCCTTTTCGCCGTTCAGGATGCAACGATCGCCGCGACCTACATGATGCTAGCGGCCCACGCCCTTCGTCTGCACACCTGCTGGATCGGAGCATTCGACGAGAACGAAGTCAAAGAGGCCTTAGATCTTCCAACCCACATCCGGCCGGTCGCGATCCTCTCCATCGGCAGAGGAATGCCGCCCGAATCGCATCCAGAGCGGATGGATCCGGAAGGCCACACTCATTTCGATTTCTGGTAGAGTAACACCCTCCAATCATTTTCTTTTTTAGTTACGGCATCGACGGATGGCCCGATTAGATCCCCACTTCCAACACCCTCTTCTATCTGCACAGCCAATAGGTAAATAATTATGAATTACGGAGTGTCCGTTCAAAACATGATGAGCCTTATGGCATCACGCATCGATGCCATCGCTCAGAAGATCCCAACAGAGCAGGTGGAGGCATTCCTCAATGCGATCCTCGCTGCTGACCGCATCTATGTGATGGGGGCCGGGAGATCAGGACTGGTTGCCAAATCCTTTGCGATGCGTCTGATGCACACCGGATTTACCGCCTACGTCGTCGGCGAGACCATCACACCTGCAATCGGCGATACCGATCTCATCATTGCCTTTTCCGGATCGGGAAACACGAAAACCATCGGTGATATCGCAGAAACCGCAAAAGGTCTCGGGGCAAAGGTCGCTCTCGTTTCATCCAATCCGAATTCGCGTATCGGAAATATTGCGGATTTTATCATCGAGATCGAGACCCAGCGCGACCCGGTCACCTGCGATGCCCACGAGTACGAGACCCGTCAGATGCTTGGCGAACACCGCTCGTTCGCCCCGCTCGGCACCATCTTCGAAACATCCTCTCTGATGTTCGGCGATGCGGTCATCTCGACATTAATGGACATGAAAAAGATCGAAGAGGCCGATCTGAAACGCCACCACACCAACATCGAGTAATATGACAGATTTTGCTTCACGTGTAACATCCATCGACATCTCGGGGATCAGAAAGATGTTCGAATCGGCAGCTCCCGGATCCATCAACATGGGTCTCGGCCAGCCTGATTTCGACACACCCGAGAACATCAAAAACGCCGCATTCAAAGCCATTGCCGAAGGCAAAACCGGATATACGAACAATGCGGGAATCGACGAGCTCCGTGCCGCAGTAGCCAAAAAACTCAAGACGGAAAACGGACTCTCGTACGAACCGGCCGATATCCTGATCACCGCAGGCGGCTCGGGCGCACTGCACGCCGCGATCCTTTCGCTCGTTGAAAACGGACAGAAAGTCGTCTTCAAAAATCCGGGATTTGTTTCCTACGGCTCTCTTGCGACGCTTGCCGGCGGAGTTCCCGACCCGGTTGCCCTCAAATCCGACCTCCACCTGGATGTCGAGGCACTCAAGGAACACTTTGCCGACAAGAATACCAAAGTCATGGTCTTAAACAGCCCCGCAAATCCAACCGGAGCAGTCGAGACGAAAGAGACGATCAGGGCGGTCGTCGAATCCGCCGCGGATTACGGCGTCACCGTTCTTTCCGACGAAGTGTACGAGAAGTTCTGCTATGGCAACACGGAATTCGTCAGCGCCGCTAGATTCGGCGAGAATGTCGTCACGATCAACGCGGCAAGCAAGACCTATGCGATGACCGGCTGGCGTATCGGATTTATGGCAGGACCCCGCGAGATCATCGATCAGGCGGTCAAGATCCAGCAGTACTCGCTTGCCTGCCCGACATCGATCGCCCAGTATGCGGCGCTCGAGGCATACACCGGAGACCAGTCTTCCATCGGTGTTATGAAAAAAGAGTATGAGGCACGCAGAAATCTCCTTATCGCCGGACTTCGGGAGATGGGGATCTCCGTTCAGATGCCGGAAGGAGCGTTCTACGCGTTCCCGAAACTCGACCTCGAGACGGTCATGAAGATCGTAGAGGCTGGCGTTATCATCACGCCGGGAGCCGCTTTCGGCTCGAAGGGTGTAGGATACGCCCGTATGAGCTATGCAACGTCCCAGGAAAATATAAAAATCGCTCTTGACAGAATACGAACGGTCGTGGCGTAAATGGAACTTACCGATATCAATACTTTACTTGAAAAACTCTCGAATGCACACGGCATTTCCAGCCGTGAATCGGAGATTGCAAAGATCATCCGTGCCGAGATCGCAGATTACGTGGATGAGATCAAAACGGATAAGATGGGCAATCTTATCGCGGTGAAAAAAGGCGACGACTTCAAGATCATGCTCGCCGCCCACATGGACGAGATCGGCATGATGGTCCAGTTCGTGGACGATCACGGATTCATCAGATTCGTCGCGGTCGGAGGCTGGTACAATCCGGTGATGGTCGGCCAGCGTGTGATCCTTCACGGAGAGAAGGGCGACGTCTACGGTGTTTTCGGTAACAAACCCCCGCATGTGATGACCGAAGAGGATAAGAAAAAGCCGATCGATCTGGCGGACATGTTCATTGATGTCGGCGCAAAATCGCCCGAAGAGGTCGAGGCTCTTGGCATTACCGTCGGAACTTCGGTCACGATGGACAGGCTGTATGTCAGACTTGCCGGGACCACGGTCACGGGAAAAGCCATGGACAACCGTGCCGGGTGTGCGATGCTGATCGGCGCCCTGAAAGAGATGAAGACCAGCCACACGATCTATGCGGTATTTACCGTCCAGGAAGAGGTAGGGCTGAAAGGCGCAAAGACGAGTTCCTTCACGCTTGACCCTGACGTGGCCATTGCGACTGATGTGACGATCCCGGGAGATTCGCCAGGTGTCGAGCGGCGTAAGGCCCCGGTGTACATGGGCAAAGGACCGGTCATAGGGATGGCATCGGCGAGCGGCCGCGGCCACCTCGCAGATCCGCGGATCGTCGACTGGCTTGTAAAAACCGGAAAGAAGTTCGACATTCCCTGCCAGATCGAGGTCGGAGACGGCGGCAACACGGATGCTTCCGCCATCAACTTTGAACGCGGAGGGATCCCGAGCGTTCCTTTGTCGATCCCGGCACGATATATCCACTCGCCGGTCGAGGTCATCGATTTACAGGATCTCGAGGCTGCGATCCGTCTGCTTGCAAAAGCAACCGAGACAAAACCAAAATTCTAAATTTGTTCTCTTTTTACATCTTCAGTTCCCATTTCTGATTTCGGGGTGCGGGGAGGTGACGGCGGGGAGGTGACGGCGGGTCAGAGACGTAGTCGATGACCTCAACTGAGCAAATCTTTGATTTGCGATCCGGCGCGGAGCCCGACGCGGTGAAAATATCCTGGATTGGATTATCGGTAATATCTCCAAACGATTTAATTTTGAAGATACAGGAACGATTAAAAAAAAAATAAGAGGCGGCAAAAAGCCGCGGGTATAGCCGGCTTAGAAGTCGGTCATGATACGGAACTGGTCGATCTCTTCCGAGTCGAGTTCCTCGAGGAAGCTCTCTGCTGCATTCTTGATGTCCTTGCTTGCGGTGATTGCTCTGCCCACAACAACGATATCTGCGCCTGCTGCGATTGCTTTCTTGACGACCGGCTGACGGATACCACCGGCAGTCGCGACAAGGATCTTTGCATTGTATTTCTTTGCAACTTCCTTGATCTTCTTGATGTCTCCCCAACTGTAGTCGCCGGTGGATTCCTTATCGATCGCACGGTGCATCTCGACGTACTGCGGGAGAAGTGCTGCGCCGCCCATCTGACCAAGGGACTCGATAAGTTTTGCAGGCTCTTCAACATTGAGCATGTCGATGATTGCATAGATACCGCACTTCTTTGCTTCTTTGATGAAGGCTGCGATGGTTTCTACCGGTGCAAGGCCGGAAACGACTGCGGCGTCTCCGCCAGCATTCGAGACCATGCGTGCCTCGAGGTTACCCGTGTCCAAGGTCTTCAGGTCGGCAACGATGAAACAGTTCGGGCGGATCTTTCTGATCTCATTGATGACACTGAGGCCGAACTGTTTGATCAGCGGCGTGCCTGCCTCGAAGATGACGTGGTCGTTCTGCGGGACGCCGGTTAAGACACGCTCGACCTGCTTCATGTCGACAAGATCCATGGCGACCTGGAGGTAGGACGGGTTCCACAGGCGCTGGACCTTGAATCCCATAACGCCGTGGGCTGCTCTGTCCTTCTCCTTCAGAACGGTGGTGGTGTCCGGGAACTTGTCGAGAGCGCGTGAGAGGGCAAGGCGCGTTGCTCCGTAGTTGAAACGGTACAATTTATTGAAGTCTTTTGCCGAGGGGTCGATGAAAACACTTGCAACAATGACGTTTTCCTCAACATCCATACCCTCGAAAACGCCGTCTTCCAATGCATCTGCTATTGCTTTGGAGACCGCGGCCTGTGCGGGACCAAAGATCTGGGTAACCTGCTCGGGGTGTTTGAGGGTTACTTTGGGGACGATCAGAACTGCCGGTTTTGGCAGAAGGTTGGGGCGGATAACGCCGAGAAGAGGAGTGTGGCCGGCGGAAAGCTGGGTCAGACCATTTGCGAATGACATGCCGACCGGGCCGTTTTTATCTCCGATCATAAGGTCGATGTGAGCGAGTTCCGCTCCATCGCCAACGAGTGCTTCACCAATTAAGAACATAGGTATAATCTCTGCAGTAGTGTTAGTGCCGGGAGGGTATAAAGACTTCATTCAACCACCAATAGAGGATATAGCGTCCCTATATTTCATATATGATAACCTTGATGTAAGGTGCCAAACGAATGTATGTATAATCAGGGGAAGCTGATGGGTCTAAAAAGTTTAATCGTACCGCAGGACAAGATTTTTTTTGAACTGTTTGAGGAACAGGCAGCCACTGTCTGCACCGCGGCCGAGCTGCTGATCGATATATTTTCCGACTATACGAATATCGAAGAAAAATACCGGAAAATGAAAGAGATTGAGCATCAGGGTGATGCGATCGCTCACAAAGCATATGATGAACTGAACCGCACATTTATAACTCCTTTTGAACCGGAAGAGATCTCCCGGCTTGTTACCGCGCTGGACGACGTCATTGACTACATTGATGACGGGGCCCGCATGCTTCTCATCTACGAAGTGAAAAAGACCGACCAGTTCATGATCGAGTTCGCAAAATGCCTCCGTCAGGCAGCCGACGAGATCAAAACCGGTATCAGCGGTCTTCGCACGCTCAAAGATATGGAAACGATCAAGGGCTGCTGCATTGAGATTAACCGGCTGGAAAATGTCGCCGATGAGATCCTTTCCAACGCGATAAGAAACCTGTTCAAATCCAATGATCCTGTCGAGATCATCAAACTCAAAGATATCTATGAACATCTGGAGATCGCAACCGACAAATGCGAAGATGTTTCCGATGTATTTTCCGCAATTTTGATCCGTCACACGTGAGTAAAGCATGGATACCATTACTTTTATTGTTGTTATTCTCGGGATCATCATCGCGCTCGCGTTCAACTTTTCGAACGGACGAAACGATGCATCCAATGTAGTTGCGACAGTGGTCGCGACCCGTGCGCTTTCTCCGAGATACGCGATCCTTTTGGCATCGGTCTGTTGTTTTGCAGGCCCATTCATCTTCTCGACTGCAGTTGCAAAAACGATTGGAAAAGGGATCGTAAATCCGGAAATCTTCACCCCCGTTCTTCTTTTGATTGGTCTTTGCGGAGCTATCTTCTGGGTGAATTTCTGCTCAAGGTCAGGCATCCCGGTCTCTTCATCGCACTCTCTTGTCGGCGGGCTGATGGGAGCGGGAATTGCCGCCGGTGGTCTTGCGGTCGTAAACTGGCCTACATCCGAGATGGCTCTTGGGATGGTGTATTATCTGGTTCTCGGAGCAGTTATCGGCGCGATCGTCATGCTGATTGTGGTACTCATCTTCAAGGACTCGGTAAAACTGTTTCTTCTGCTCGGGGCCGGGGTCGGAGCGATTTTGGCCGTGCCCATTGCGATGATTTTAGGGATTTTTACCTTCTCCGGGCTTCTTGCGATCCTGCTCTTCATCTGTGTTTCTCCGATTCTTGGAATGATCGTATCGTATGTATTCACGACGCTTCTAACGAGAATCACCGCAAAGCGTTCGGATCATCCGATGCTTTTGAACAAATGGTTCCAGCGTTCCCAGGTTCTGGCTTCCGGTTTCCAGGCGGCAAGTCTTGGAGGAAACGATGCCCAGAATGCAATGGGTATCATCCTTGCCATTCTGATCTCGACTGGTCTTGCAGCTTCCACCGATGACCTGCCTCTTTGGGTGATCCTTCTCGCGAGCCTTGCGATCGCCGCAGGTATTCTCTCCGGAGGATGGCGCGTGATCAAGAAGATGGGTTCGGGAATCACGAGGATTCTGCCGTATCAGGGTTTCTCCGCTGCGATTTCCGGCGGTGCAGTTCTGTCGTTTATGACGTCGTTTGGAGTTCCTGTCTCGACGACCCATGTGGCGAGCGGAACAATCATGGGAACGGGAGTCACCCGCGGGGTAGGTGCCGTGAACTGGAGTACGGTTCGTCAGATGGTGACCGCGTGGGTCATCACGATCCCCTGCGCAGCAGTGGTCTCGTTTTTGGCATATATCATTCTCTCCTTCGTGTTTGGATTCTGAGAATCAATTCTTTTTTTCCGTGATTTGGAAAGCTTCGTCCAATGAAGAACGGAGAAAAAATAGGTTGGAAAAATCAGTAGTTGGTTTTTCTGATCTCGAAGTATGCCTGGGGGTGTTTGCATACTGGGCATTCATCCGGTGCTTTGTCCCCGATGTGGATGTGGCCGCAGTTTGCACAATGCCATTGCTGTTTTTCCGGGCGGGCGAAGACTTTGCCTTCTTTGATATTTGCGAGAAGTTTTCTGTAACGCTCTTCGTGTAATTTTTCGATCGCGGCAACCCCTTCGAAGGTTTTTGCAAGTTTGTCAAATCCTTCTTCCTTTGCGACGACGGCAAAGCCCGCATACATTTCCGTCCACTCTTCGTGTTCGCCGGCTGCTGCGTCAAGGAGATTTGTTATGGTATCCGGGACTTCCCCGCCGTGGAGAATCTTGAACCAGAGTTTTGCGTGTTCTTTTTCATTGCCGGCTGTCTCGTCGAAGAGATCGGCGATCTGGTTGTATCCCTCTTTTCTGGCCTGGGAGGCATAATAGATGTACTTGTTTCGTGCTTTGGACTCCCCTGCGAAGGCATAATCTAAGTTTGCTTCGGTTTTGGTGCCTTTTACGTTACACATACTCTGTATTTAGGCAGAAAGAGTAAAAAGAGTTTCTGTCAGGGGAATTTTCCAAAAAAGAGAGGAGGGAGGGAGGGAGAAAATATGATGTGAAAAATAATAGATTGAAAAAACATTGGGATATTGATCAAATTGAGTGTATATCCAATCCAAGTTTGTCAAACCAAACCCAATTTCTGGTTTTCGCATCTGGAAGTAATTTATCATATGATAAAATTTCCATGTGAGCATTATACTGACTATTATACGTATAATATCCCAAATCCCCCATCAGTTTTTTATAATCCCCACGTTTTGCCATCAAGTGTATTTCTGAACCTAATTTATTAAAATCACAGATCGCATAACAATAATAAATGGTCTCAGTAGTGGTGTTTATAGTTCTTCCTGTAGCCGTTTTAATTTTACGAGCCTGCAAATCATCCAAATATTCAAATATTTGATTTAAGATATCTTTGTCAATTCTATCTGGACGTTTAAACTCCACGATTGTGACAGAAGATACAACTCCTTTTAGCCCAACTCCTTTTAGCCCAACTCCTTTTAGCCCAACTCCTTTTAGCCCAACTCCTTTTAGCCCAACTCCTTTTAGCCCAACTCCTTTTAGCCCAACTCCTTTTAGCCCAACTCCTTTTAGCCCAACTCCTTTTAGCCCAACTCCTTTTAGCCCAACTCCTTTTAGCCCAACTCCTTTTAGCCCATCTTCTTTAAAAATCAATACATCCGGACGAGAATCGGATGTTGAATCAGATATTTTTTTCAACTCAATATCAGATGTTGCATACGAATGGAAAGCCAACCTGTCATCTAATACCCACAAATTATGATCCCCAAATGGGATCTGATCAGTTGTCGTTTTTTGTGGAAAAATTAGATTATGAATTTCTTTTTCTAGAGAATAATTTCCCTCTTCTGTCAATTCTAATTTTTTCTGAAGAAGTTGTAATAATTTGTAGCGATATAAGACGTAACCCGTCAAATCGCTCTTTTGCATTTCATCGATAAAGGGCATCAATTTCTCAACTTCAGAATTGAGGTCAAGGATAGATTTGCCCTGTTCACCCAAAAGTTTCTTACTCTCTTTGAGGAAACGATTTTCAGCTATTCCTTTGTAACGAGATAGAACACCCGCTAGTTTTTCCTCATTCATCCCGAGAGAGATTTCATTGAGATACTCATCACAATATGATAATACCAATCGAAGTGAGGGATTAATTGTCGTGACATAGTTCTCAATCATTTCCTTTTTGGAAACGTTGACTTTTTCTAGATATTTATTGAGATAAGACGATACAGATTTACCAACAACCTCATCAATTATTTCAGTCATTGATGGCTCATCATTTGAGAGATTGCGGATTCCATAAATATTTGTTTCACGCTTGATCGGTATCGTAAAATCAGTTCTTCCCGGATTAATGTGATCATCAAGATATTTTCCTGAAACATACCCACAATACGTAAACTTGCCTTTTTCATCATCGAACTGATTAGAAGTTCCTATTTTACTATCAAGAGAATCTTGGAGAACATCTCGACCATTACCACAATAAACTACATAATGACCCTGTTTTTTGGAGGTGTAAAGACGCATATGCGTTATTTTAAAATCATAACCTTTTATTTTGAGAGTGTCAGTGATAAAAGTTGTTTTAATGTCATCATAAAGAGAACTGAGATGGGTTTCATCTTCTGGTTCATCCTCTTTTGACTTATCAATAACAATAATTTCAGGAGCAGCTTCGTTTATGAAAAATGAAAGACAATGATCAAATATCTTTTCTGCGATATTACTGCTTCTCTTGTACGCATGAGTATCCATCCTGTATTCTTCTTTGAATTCATTCAGATGGATTTTTGTTCCAATATCCTTTGTTGTGGAAACATAATCTTCACCAGTATTTACATTATTTTCATCTAAGGTGAAGATGAAATCACGAAGATGGCGACCGTTAGTATCTTCAAAAACGCTCTCAATATGTACATTCTCAAATGCTTTTAACCAGAGAAAATGCCCTAATCCTTTTCCTCTTATCTTCTGTTTATGGATTGAATCTGATGTTACGAACGAATCATAATTCTCTGCATTAAATCCAATGCCATTATCTTCAACGGTGAAACCAACAATTGGTGGAAGACTCTTGTCTAGAACTAGTTCATTTTGACCCTTAACATCAAAATTCCTATGAATTCTAATAATAATTTTACCATCAGTCACGTTTTTTCTTTCATTAATTGCTTGAATTGAATTAACAACTGCTTCATTCAACGGGAGTAGAGCATCACTTGGTTTCAAATCAATGTTTCCAATTTTTCCACGAAGATTTGTTTTAACTTTAATTCCCACTCAAAACGCCTCAATATACATCTATTTTGAGTTCTCTACTCATTAACTTTGGCAACAGCGTATCATATATTGAGATGCGAAATAGATGCACATATTTCCATGACCTAATTAATTCAAAAAAAAGAGGGAGACACCTCCCCATAACCTTATTTTCTCTCTGCTTCCAGAAGCTTTCGAATCGCCGTGACCTCGGCGAGAAGTGTCTGCATATCCGCAGGAGCAGAACGTCTGCCGAAATCGACACCGGTCGCCACCGGGCTTGGAACATTCCCGCGAACGAAATCCATGATCATGGCACGCAGCGGCTCGGGATCAGCGATACCTTCAAGCTGGATCTCGGCCGAGTTTTTCCCGGAGTTCCCGCCGGCCGTCTCGATTTTTAAATTCGATATGCCGAAAAACCGCATCACGGGGCCCTGCACGATATCCACGTTCGTAATACGGTTGTAGGGGACGATGCCGGTTTTTCTAAACCAGACGCCGCGTTTCCAGGTCATCTCCGTATCATTCAGATGATATACAACCGAGGCGTAATACAGACGCGACCAGATCAAAACGAAGATCAGAATCGCCACGAGAACACCAAGAGATATCTCTCCGATCAGAACAAACACCGGTTCGCCCAACGCAACGAAATAGACCCAGCCGACACAGCATGCCCAGATAAGAATAACCGCCATGACGCTCGCAAGTGCCAGATACGAAGTATACTTCGCCGCCGGCTTAAAATCTTCACCGAGTTTAACCATGAAAAACAGATGTACCGGCAGATACAATAAGGTTTGTGAGAGACACATACATAATCGTGAACCAGAAGCTGGAACCTGACCCGGATTTTACCGAAGAAGAGCGTGCCGAGTTCGAACGGCTGGAAAAGGAGCATCCCTACAAAGAGATTCCGGAAGAGGTCATCCGCGTGCCTGTCCAAAATAAACCGGCAGCCGACACAAAACACGACCTCCTCTATCTTCTGATCTTCATCATCATTATGGCGGTATTCCTCGTCATCATCTTCATCACCCAAAATTGAAGCTCCAATCAGGAAACACAACGCTTAAATCAATATACGCTGAATTTGTATAAGAAAACTGGCGGGGTCGTGGCCTAGTCCGGAATGGCGACGGGCTCCAGCGGTCTTAGCGTATGATGAACTATCGGGTCTACTGATTTGATGATGACCCGCTGGAGCACTGATCTAATCACTGCTCCCGAACATGTTCGCTTGTCGGAGAGACCCGTCGATCGTGAGTTCAAATCTCACCGACCCCACGTTTTTCGAAACTCTTTTCCCGGTAATTAACCTAGAATTTTCTATGCGACTACCCCATCTGTTGCTCATCGATCTTATCGTATGCACTGCAGTCATCTCTGCCGGTTGTATCGATGCAAAAGACACGTCCCAGAAATACGCAGTATCCGAAGCAATTTCTCTGATCAATGTCAGCCTGAGTGAAAACGCAGACTGGATGATCGAAGCCGCCGATGAAATCGCGGCCGGCAAAAGCGATGCTGACTCCTCGAAACAGGTCCTTGCAGATCTCTATCAGAAATCGACACTTGCCCAGACGATCCTTTACGCAAACGAAAATATGATCGTCGTTTCCGTCTATCCGGATATCATCCTCTCGTCCGTTGGAACAGATCAGAGCTCCTACGGAACAAACGAAGCATACTACAGCGGAAAAACGATCGCTCTTACCGAATATTTTCATCTCGACGACGGGACAAATGCCTCGGTCCTTTCGGCACCGGTCTACGACAACGGAACCTGGAAAGGCTACATCTCCATGTCGTTCGACAGTTCGAGATTCTTCGGCGATGTAGAAAAGTATCTTTTCGAAACCTACGGGTATCATCTCTGCGTCCTGCAGACCGACGGTCTTCAGGTGTATGATTACGATCTGCGCGAACGAGGCAAAAATATCCTCGCCGATCCGTCGTATCCGGACGATGTCAAAACAGCTGCTGTGGAAATATGCCGGGAACCCTCCGGCGCAACGGAGTACAGCTATCAAAAGACAGGATCGAATGAAATGGTTCAAAAGACCGTTGTCTGGGATACGCTAGAGTTCGGCGGGCAGACCTGGCGCGTTCTGATTCTTGCCGAGTAACCTCTCCGCATATTTTTTAAGAGGGAATCAATCCCGGGAGAAGCGGATCACTCCAAGGGGTCATTGAACACACACTACATATATGTCGGGAAGGAACAAATAACTAGGACAATTTATGACGAGGGTAGTAATTTCTGTAGGAGGGTCGGTCCTAGTACCGTCACTTGACGCACACCGCCTGAAAGAATGGGCTGAAGCACTGATAAACCTCACCAATGCTGGCATCCAGATATTCGCCGTTGTCGGCGGCGGCGGGGAAGCCCGAAGATATATTGAAGCCTGCCGGGATATCGGGCTGGATGAAGCCTCATCCGACGAGATCGGAATCCAGGTCACCAGGATCAATGCCGCGCTCCTTATCGGCGCCCTCAAAGAATATGCATATCCGGTCGTTGCCGAATCCTATCGCGAGGCAAAGACCGCGGCCGTTTCAGGAAAAATCGTGGTGATGGGCGGGGTCACCCCCGGACAGACTACGGACGCCGTAGCTGCAGTCCTTGCTGAAGAGGTCGGAGCCTCTATGATGATCAATATGACCGCGATCGACGGCATTTACACCGCCGACCCCAAGAAGGATGCATCGGCAAAACGCCATGACATCCTGAGCCCGCAGGGACTTATCGATCTGATCATGAAAGAAAAAATGTGCGCCGGATCGAATATGGTCATCGACCTCGTTGCTACAAAAATCACCGAACGAAGCGGCATCCCTCTTGTAGTAATCGACGGGCGAGACCCCGCCCTCATTGAAAAGGCCCTCCTCAAAGGCGAATTTGCCGGAACGATCGTCGGAGATTCGGCCATCCGGTTCCCGATCGTCTAAATGCTTCATATCCGCAACCCGCGGAACACCATACACATCTCTTTTTAAGGAAGAACACTAATATTATTGGGCAACAGGGGGGTGGTAGGGTAGCCTGGTCCATCCTAGAGCGTTTGGGACGCTTTGACCCCAGTTCGAATCTGGGCCACCCCATTTTTTTTATGAACGCTATAACCGCAGAATCCATTCTCGAAGAGCTAGACCATCGGTACCCCTGCACAGAGGACGAGATGAACTTTCTCAAATTCAGAAATCCTTTTGAACTCCTTATTATGACGATCCTCTCCGCACAGACCACCGATGTTACCATAAATGGTCTGCGCGACGAACTTTTTTTCGCATATCCGAATTCTGCAGCCCTGGCGCGGGTGGATCCTTTAGACGTGGAAAGAATCATTCACTCAGCCGGGTTTTACCACTCGAAAGCAAAAAATATCATCGGTACGGCAAAGATGCTCGAAGAAAACTTCGGAGGGGTCGTTCCAAGAACGATCGAGGAACTCACGACCCTCCCCGGAGTTGGAAGAAAGACCGCAAACATCGTCACGAACCACGCTTTTCACGAAGCCTGCGGCATCGCCGTGGACACGCATGTTCGAAGACTTTCAAAGAAGATCGGATTTACCCAAAACACCGACCCGGAAAAAATCGAAAAGGATCTCATGAAACTCTTTCCAAAAAAATGGTGGAGTAAGATCAACTACCTCCTTATCCGGCACGGGCGGGCGGTCTGCACGGCGAAAAAGCCTGACTGTATGAAATGCATAATCAGGCATAACTGCCAATCATATATTAACAGTGGTGAAGAGTGACGGAAATTAGTGTACATGAACGGAGAATGATCCTCTTCGCAACATCTATGGGGGCGTTCCTCAACCCGATGATCGCAACGATGGTGATCCTCGCCCTCCCGGCGATCGGGCTTGAGTTTGGGGTTTCGGCGCGGGATCTGGGCTGGATGAGTACCGCATTCATTCTGGCAACGGCCATTCTTTTGGTACCGGCATCCCGTTTTGTCGACAGTATCGGATATAAAAAATCCTACATCATCGGCGGTATCATCGTTGTGGTCAGCTGTTTCTTCTCGGTGTTTGCACCGGATTACACCATCCTGATCATTTTACGAATCATTGCCGGAATGGGGTCTTCGTTTATTATGATAACCGGTCTTGCCATCCTGACAAGAGTGTATCCTGCAAATAAACGCGGCATGGTGATTGGAATCAACACGGCAATGGTCTATGTTGGTGCATCAATGGGTCCGATCATCGGCGGATTTTTGACGGAATACACCGGATGGCGCAGTATTTTCCTGATGATGATCCCGCTTCTGCTGATATCTGCAGCCCTCATGATCATATTCCTCAAACAGGAGTTTAAAAATCCCGGAAAATCCTTTGATTTCAAAGGCACGATCTTATACGGTGCTGCGATATTCTGCACGATGTACGGGCTTTCCACCATTACCGACAACGGATCCCTGTTCCTCGCAATACTTGGAGCATGCCTGATCGTCATTTTCATGTGGTATGAACGAAAAGTTGCAGAGCCGGTTCTTCATGTCGATCTGTTCTTCAAAAACAAACGGTTCGCACGTTCATCCTACACGGCACTTTTAAACTACGGCTGCACGTACGGGGCGGTCTACATGGTAAGTCTGTATCTTCAGTCGGTCGGTGCGCTGAGTGCCCTCGAAGCAGGATTCATTATCTTCTTCCAGCCGCTTATTCAGGCGATAATGACGCCGATCGCAGGAAAACTCTCCGACCGTTTCGACCCGAGATACCTCGTCACCTTCGGCATGGCGCTCTCGGCAATAGGAGTAACCCTTCTTGCCGGATTAGGGCTTACCGCCACCGTTTCCTACATCGCGATCACGCAGGTGTTTATCGGGCTTGGCTCGGCTCTCTTCTCGGCGCCGAACACCAATGCGATCATGAGCTCGGTCCCGCAAAATGAATACAGTTCGGCATCGAGCATCGTCGCAGTGATGAGGCAGCTTGGCATGATCCTTTCGATGGCCGTCTGTATGGCTGCGATATCCATCTTTGTCGGCGGTCTGGATATGCTTGGACCCGACATGTATCCCGAGTTCGTCCAGGCCATGCAGATCTCGATGCTGGTATGTGCAGGCCTTGCCGTGATCGGAATCCTGTTCTCCTGGTTCCGCGGAAACGCACCAGAGATCCCAGAGAGGGCAGACGCATGAAGGTAATGGTTGGCGGGACATTCGATCCGCTTCACATCGGCCACCAACTCCTCCTGACCCGGGCATTCATGACCGCAGGAGCCGGAGGACATGTGGTCATCGGATTATCCTCGGATTCGTTTGCTTCCAGAAAACTGCATCCGGTTCGGAGCTATGATGTGAGATTTGCAGAGCTTACCAAATGGATCGAGTCGAAACATTTCGAAGCGACGTACGAGATCGAGATCCTGTTCGACCAGTTCGGGAGTGCCCTTACCCATGATTTCGATGCTCTGGTCGTGAGTCAGGAGACGTTCCCGGTCGGAAATCTCATCAACGAGAAGAGAAAGGAGATGGGAAAAAATATGGTGGACCTCTATCAGATCCAGTGCGTTATGGCTAAAGACGGAAAGGTGGTCTCCTCAACGAGAATCTATCGAGGAGAGATCAACAGATACGGCGAACCGGTCTCGGAAGATCAGTTTGCAGGGGCGGGATCATGCAAAAAAGAATGAAGGATCATCAGTTATCGAATGAAGAGATAACGTATCTTCTGGACAATGCGGCAAGCGGCGTTCTCTCAACACTCGATGCGGACGGAAGTCCATACTGCGTGCCCGTGCATTTCGTGTATCTCGACAAAAAAATCTACATACACGGTCTGACTGCCGGCGAGAAGACCGACAATATCCAGCGGGATCCACGGGTCTGTTTTACCGTGTACAGAATGGGAGAACTGCTCTACAGCGCCGAAGCTAAATCTCCCTGCAGTGTGAACACTGCATATCAAAGCGTGGTGGTGAAAGGTTCGGCAGTTCTGGTCGATGACTCGCAGGCGAAACGGGAGATCCTTGAGGCAGTCGTGAAAAAATACACACCGCAGCTTGCCTGTCTTTCGATGCCGGAAAATGCCGTAATGCAGACGGCAGTTATCGAGATCACGCCGGCGATCTGTACTGGAAAATATTATCTTTAAATAAAAAGATTAGAAAAGACCGGAGATATATCCGTCATTGTTCACGTCGATCGAGCAGGCAGCGGGCACGGCCGGCAGTCCCGGAAGCGTCATGATGTCTCCGGTCTCGACAACGATAAATCCGGCACCATTACAAAGCCTGACCGTTGCTGCATTAATAACAAAGTTCTTCGGTCTGCCAAGTTTGTTTGGATCATCGGAGAGCGAGTATTGGGTCTTTGCCATACAAATCGGGAGATCGCTTCTGCCGAGAGCATCGATATCTTTGATTGCAGCATCGGCAGAAGGTGAGTAAACGACCCCGTCAGCTCCGTAGATCCGGGTCGCGAGAGCATTGATCTTCTCTTTTATCGGTGTATTCAGTTCATAGAGACACTGGAACTTCTGCGGCTTCTCGCAGGAAGCAACGACTTTTTTCGCCAGTTCAACGCCGCCGTCCCCGCCTTTGGCAAAGACTTGCGAGATTGCAAACTCGGCTCCCTGAGCCGTGCAGAAGTCTTTAAGTACGGCAAGTTCTTCGTCGGTGTCACTCGAGAACCGGTTGATCGCTACAACGACCGGAACCCCAAACTTCTGGAGATTCTGTATGTGAGCCTCGAGATTGACCATTCCTGCTTTGAGCGCGGCAACATTCGGGATCGTGGTGTCCTCTTTCTTTACACCACCGTTGTATTTCAGTGCCCGAACGGTGGCCACCAAGACCACAGTATTCGGCGTCAAGCCGGCATACCGGCACTTGATGTCGAAGAACTTTTCAGCACCAAGATCGGAACCGAAACCCGCCTCAGTGATAACATAATCTGCTATCTTGAGCGAAAGTTTCGTTGCACGAACCGAATTGCAGCCGTGTGCGATGTTGGCAAACGGTCCCCCATGGATAAAACAGGGGGTGTTTTCCAGCGTCTGGACAAGGTTTGGTTTGATGGCATCCTTGAGAAGGGCGGCCATAGCCCCAACGGCTTTCAGATCGCTGGCATACAGAGGGGTTCCTTTTCTGCTGTAGCCGAAAATGACATTACCCAGACGCTCTTTAAGGTCGTCGATATCATTTGCAAGACAAAGTATCGCCATTACCTCACTTGCGACCGTGATCATAAAGTGGTCCTCACGCGGAACACCGTTGGTCTGACCGCCAAGCCCGATGATGATGTTTCGAAGAGCACGATCGTTCATATCCAGACAGCGTTTGAAGATGATACGGCGCGTATCAATGTCGAGAGCATTTCCCTGCTGGATATGATTGTCAATCATAGCACACAGGAGGTTGTTTGCGCTGGTGATTGCGTGGAAGTCTCCGGTAAAGTGGAGATTGATATCTTCCATCGGAACGACCTGCGAGTATCCCCCGCCGGCAGCTCCGCCCTTTACGCCGAATACTGGGCCAAGAGACGGTTCACGAAGCGCAATGACTGCCTTTTTCCCGATCTTGGGCATTGCCTGACCAAGACCGACTGTTGTCGTGGTCTTGCCCTCGCCGGCAGGCGTTGGATTGATGGCCGTAACCAAAATCAGTTTGCCATTTGGTTTATCTGCCAGACGTTTTTCCAAGGAATCGGCAAGTTTTGCTTTGTACGATCCGTAGAGTTCAAGTTCATCGGGCGTAATGTCGAGAGATGCGGCAATCTCAGTGATTTTTTTCATTTTGCACTGCTGTGCAATTTCGATGTCAGATAGCAAGTATTTCCACCCCATGTAGCCTTAGGAGATAGCAGAGGAGATATCTCCGAATGTTGTTAACTACTCTTAAACTTATCTTATATATAAGCATCTAAGTTACCACATAGAGAATTGGGGGATTTTGGCGCGTAGTAAGTAATATGAGAAATAACGGTTACATTATGTGATTTTCAAAAATGCATGAAAACACAGATACGTATAACTTGGTTAAATTGTTTTAAAATAGCGAGCTGATCATGAGCAATCAATACTAAAAGAGACAATATCGGATAAAATCAAGATTGAGGTATCTCAACCTCATTTCAAAAAGCCTCAGGCGAGATTTGAACTCGCGACCTGCTGATTACAAATCAGCCGCTATGCCGGGCTAGGCCACTGAGGCACAGAATGTGCTCTTAATTATAGGAGATAGAAGTTATAATAGTTTACGAAAAAAGAGTGGAGAAGTAATTATCCCCGCAACTTCTTGATCTCAGTCTCGACTTCTTCAGCGCCTTCCTGATAGTAGCCGGATTCTTTTGGATCAAGTTCGTGCTTGTTGGCACTTGGTATTCCAAAGATTCGTATTATGATTCCGGCGTGTATTATGATTTAAAGTACACTTTTGATTCAGACGGTACAGGTACTGAATACTGGTATATTTCCTATTCTGGAAAACTTGACGATGCGTATGACTTTACGTGGAAAAATGTAGGAAACGGCGAATATCTCGTTAGTTATGACGGGTACAGCAGTTATTATGACGAACCATTCTATCTGAGCGGCTCAACGTTATACGATGACTACGACATAACGTATTACAAGAAGTAAGCCCTTAATCCCACTTTTTTTCTTAATTTAATGATTTCACTTTAGACTTTTCGTGTTCCATCATTTTCCCTTTCCGGTCTGATGTATACAGGATACTCTTACTGTATCCGGATAAAACACACAGGAAAACAAAAACAACAAAACAGCTCACGCTCTATACAAAAAAATCACAAGAAAACATTTCAAAAGAATAAGGGGGGGTGCAGCGTTGACAACTTCCCGAGAATTCGCATACCTCAGTACAATAGCCGACGTAAGAGAGCTTAACTGCCGGGTTCGGAATGGGTCCGTGTGGAGCCTCTCTGCTATGGCCGCATGATCCCCCAAGCCAAGTTCCCGATTTGAACGGGAGTAGAGTTGCTCTGCAGGCAACCGCGTGGCCGCTCCGCCAACTTGGCACAGTAATCTGGCATAATATATAAGCAGTTACTGTTTATAAAGGATATACCTTGATAGGTTTTGCATTCGGATAACGTCTGGGCACAGCGGATACTGCAATATATGCCGGTAGGAGACAATTCTCAAGAGGATCAAAGGCACATTTTCATGATGCCAATATCCATCTACCACGCATTCCATTGGAGTAACCAATCATCCATTGTGTAATCATCGAGGCATACCATATTCAATTAAAGAATCTGGATTTGAGCGTTAGTACTTGCGGACTAAACACGTCGTTACCTTCGTGCGTACATCCCAAGCCTATTAACCCGGTCTTTTACCGGTGCTCTATAACGAAATCTCTTTTCAAGCGAAGTTTCAAACTTAGATGCTTTCAGTTTTTATCTCGTGCCACGTAGCTGCTCGGCACTGCCTTATCAGACAACCGATACACCAGAGGTGACGAATGAAAGTTCCTCTCGTACTATTTCATTCTTGCTCTCAGATTTCGAACACTCCCATCAGATAGTAACCGACCTGTCTCACGACGGTCTGAACCCAGCTCACGATCCCCTTTAATAGGCGAACAACCTCACCCTTGGCTGCTGCTGCACAGCCAGGATGGAAAGAACCGACATCGAGGTAGCAAGCCGCCGGGTCGATATGTGCTCTTGCCGGCGACGACTCTGTTATCCCCAGGGTAGCTTTTCTGTAGTCAATAGCCCTCACCAAAAAGGCGTATTGGTTCGTTAGACCCGTGTTTCCACTCGTGATTTCTTGCTATGCGAAATCACGTCAAGCCAACTTATGCTCTTGACACTCTCCTGTGAGTTGCTGACTCACATGAGTTGACCATAGGGCACCCTTGATATTTTTTCGAGGGTGTGGCGCCCCACCCAAACTGCCTACCTACCGATGTCCTCACCATGAAAGATGAGTGAGAATTACAGCAGAACAAGGATAGTGTCTCAACTGTGGCTCCACTCATACCGGAATATGAGCATTAACACCTACTATCTACGCTGCGCATGTAATACCGTAAGTCAACGACAGGCTGCAGTAAAGCTCCATGGGGTCTTCACTTCCCGATGGGAGTCCCTTGCCTCTGCACAAGGATAAAAGGTTCAACGGATTTGCGGTAGGGACAGTAGAGCCCTCATTAATCCATTCATGCAAGTCGCCAATTAAGCGACAAGGTACTACGCTACCTTAAGAGGGTCATAGTTACCCCCGCCGTTTACGGGTCCTTCGTCCGATTGTAATCAGTGTTCAGATACCCGCACTGGGCAGGATTCACAGACTATACTAGTCCTTACGGAGTTGCAGTCTGCTATGTTGTTGTTAGACAGTTAGAGCTCCCTGGTCACTGCGACCTGCCTAATCGCTAGGCAGGCACTCCTTGTTCCGAAGGTACGGAGCCATTTTGCCGAGTTCCCTTACCACAAATAATTCCGACACGCCTGAGTCTTTTCAACTAGGGGCACCTGTGTCGGTTCTCGGTACGGACACTGCGTTACCTTTTCACGGGCACCAGGTGTTTACATACTTACGCCATCACGCTTTCACTCAATTCTCACCATTACGGTACTCCAAGAGTTTATACGATTGGACGGGACGACGGTCCCGCTATGCATAACCCGATGCGTCAGTATATTAACGCATGGTACAGGAATATTAACCTGTTTCCCTTTCGCTGCATTCAACTTATGATGCAGCTTAGGACCGACTAACCCTCGGCTGACGAACATTGCCGAGGAAACCTAGCCCCTGCGGCGGAATGGATTCTCACCATTCTTTGCTTCTACTACTGCCAAAATTCTCATTCCTATACGGTCCACAGGAACTTACACCCCTGCTTCAGCCCATACAGGACGCCTCTCTACTCGATCACGTTCAAAAACGTGCGCCATGGTATCTGCAGTAGGCTTGAGCCCCGTCCATTTTCTGCGCCCTAAATCTTGACTGGTAAGCTGTTACGCACTTTTTAAAGGATAGCTGCTTCTGAGCTCACCTTCCAGTTGTCTTTGACCTAGGACTTCATTCAGTGTTGACACTTAGCCTACATTGGGGGGCATTAACCATGGTCTGGGTTGTCTCCCTTACGGACTACAAGCTTACCCCGTAGCCCGGACTGCCCGACGTCTACAAAGATAGGGAGTTTGGAGTTTTACAAGAAAGCGAGGAATTTCTTCCCCGGGATTCCCAATAGGTGCTCTACCTCACTATCATTCTCGGTCGAGGTCATGCTTAGACATGTTTCGAGAGGAACCAGCTGACACCCGGTTCGATGAATCTTTCACTCCTATACCCAAGTCACGCGAATGATTTGCATATCAATACCGCATGCGGTCCTCCACGCACCTTTCGGCACGCTTCAACCTGCTCAGGCATAGATCACCAGGTTTCAGGTCGTATCCCGTTGACTCCACGCACTATTAGTACGCCGCGCCAGGTAAACTACGCGCTTGTCGCTTTCGCTGCGGCTGCCCTTACGGTTAACCTCGCCAGCGGAATACACTCTTTGGCCCGTTCTTCAAAACGTAAGTTACGACATCGGCAACCAATCTCATACTACCGCCTCGCGACGGGTTCTTTCGATCGGAAGATCCTTGCACGCCGTAACACACGATCACCGGTTAGTTTCAGGCACTTTTCATTTCCTTTTCAGGGATACTTTTCAGTTTTCGCTCACGCTACTATTTCGCTATCGGTTTTGAGGAGTATTTAGTCTTGGAGGTTAGGTGACCCCCATATTCACGTGGGAATTCCAACCCGCGCTACTCAGGACACTTCTAAGCTGTGTTTACCACCACGTACGGGACTGTCACCCTCTAAGGTAAGCCATTCCAAGCCACTTTCATTAGATAAACACATGCCACATTGAAGGCCATACACTACATGTCCCTTGCGGGATTCAGTTTAGACTATTACGGGTTCGATCGCCTCTACTAACGTAATCTCAATTGATTTCTCTTCCTCCCCCTACTGAGATGTTTCACTTCGGGGGGTTCCCCATCCTTACGGATTCACGATAAATCGTGGGGAGGTCCTATTAGGGGATCCCCGGATCACAGACTCCTTGCGTCTTCCCGGGGCATTTCGCTGCTTGGCACGCCCTTCATCAGCTCTCAAACCGAACCATTCACTAACCGGCATAAGAACCAGGTTCTTTGTTCTCCGATGTTCCAAAGCTCGGAACATCGAAGGGTATGTCGATGATTGTTTTTGATGATTGTTTGTTACAACAATGTATTATTTGTGGTAAATGGAATATGCAGCATCATGCTTATGTGCTGTTGCCAGGGTCCCTTTGTCTCTCTTAAAGTGTGTCGATACCGACAAATATACTTTCAGTAAAGAAAGGTTCCGCTGATACCCATTTAACGTCCAAATGCAAAACCTATACACAGCCTCAAAGAGTCAATGACTCTCGGCCCTTCCCCGGTAACTCGCGTTTCCGGGTGCATTGGTAACCGCAACCGGTGACAAAGATAAACTTTGTCACAGCCGGTTACGGAGTGGACGCGTGGGGATTTGAACCCCAGGCCTCGGCGTTGCAAACGCCGCGCTCTTCCAGCTGAGCTACGCGCCCCTCACACATAATATTAATTCGTTTGTTATGTACTGTTTAACAAACCATACAGCGTGAGTATGATATTGATGTGTTGGAATTGTGACGATTGTACGGTTCATTGAAATGACCATGCTAATTCAGTCATACAGGTTGTGTTTGGATCATTCTTTAGGAGGTGATCCAGCCGCAGATTCCCCTACGGCTACCTTGTTACGACTTAACCCTCCTCACGGAACCTAGATTCGACCCCGGCAAAGACCAGGGACTCATCCAAACCCCACTAGGATGGTTTGACGGGCGGTGTGTGCAAGGAGCAGGGACGTATTCACCGCGCTATAGTGAAACGCGATTACTACAGATTCCAGATTCATGCGGGTGAGTTGCAACCCGCAATCCTAACTAAGGGCGGGGTTCGGAGATTGACTGCACCTTTCGGTGTTGTTACCCATTGTCCCGTCCATTGTAGCCCGCGTGTAGCCCAGATAATTCGGGGCATGCTGACCTACCGTTGCCCATTCCTTCCTCCCCTTTAGCAGAGGCGGTCCCGACAATGTCCCCAGCCATCCGGAGATGCTGCTGGCAATTGTCGGCGTGGGTCTCGCTCGTTGCCTGACTTAACAGGATGCTTCACAGTACGAACTGACGACGGCCATGCACCTCCTCTCAGCTAGTCATGTAAAACCTTCAGATTGACAATCATTCAGCTGTCTTATCCGGTGAGATGTCCGGCGTTGAATCCAATTAAACCGCAGGCTCCACCTGTTGTGGTGCTCCCCCGCCAATTCCTTTAAGTTTCAGCCTTGCGACCGTACTTCCCAGGTGGTGCGTTTCACGATTTCTCTTCGGCGCATCAGTAACACGTGGTTACCGACACACCTAACGCACATTGTTTACGGCTGGGACTACCGGGGTATCTAATCCCGTTTGCTCCCCCAGCTTTCGTCCCTCACTGTCGAAGCTGTTCTGGTAAACTGCCTTCGCCATAGGTCGTCCCTCGAGGATTACAAGATTTCACTCCTACCCCCGAAGTACGGTTTACCTCTCCCAGTTCCAAGACTGCCGGTATCTCTTAGACGCCTTCACGTTGAGCGCGAAGATTTCCCAAGAGACCTAACAGTCAAGCTACGGACGCTTTAAACCCAGTAATAGTGGCCATCACTCGAGCAGCCGGTATTACCGCGGCGGCTGGCACCGGTCTTGCCCTGCCCTTTCTTCACATATGATTTAGATATATGAACAGCCTGCATCGACAGGCACTCAGGGTTTCCTTATCACGATTGCTCGCATTGTAAAGTTTGCGCGCCTGCTGCGCCCCGTAGGGCCTGGATTCATGTCTCAGAATCCATCTCCGGGATCTTGCTCCCACAACCCGTACCGATAAAAGGCTTGGTGGGCCGTTACCCCGCCAACAACCTAATCGGACGCAGTCCCATCCTAAGGCGACGGATCTTTCGAGGATATACCATTCCAGGACATATCCACTATGGAGTATTAGCCCCAGTTTCCCGGGAGTATGCTCCGCCTTAGGGCAGGTTAACCACGTGTTACTGAGCAGTATGCCGAGGTCTTACACCTCTCGACTCGCATGGCTTAGTCAAACCCTGATAGCAATGGCCTCTGGCAGGATCAACCAGAATTACTATTTTTTACTTTTCTTTCTTATAGGCACACAGTTGTTGTTTCTACGACATAATCACAAAAACACAACCGTATGAAAGGAATCAGCGGTCATTTCAATGAATGTCCGCATCGCCACAATTCCAACGTCAGGACCAACAATCACTCCGGCCATTACCGGATGATTCGCGTTTTGTCCTCCACTTAAACAGCTCTACTATATCGGCATCGGATGCTTATATAGTCTTCGAACCGAACTCACAAAACACAGGCAAACAACTTGCCTGCATCCCGGAGCTCGGTTCGTGAGCCTTGCGAGGTAACATAATTACCCCCAATCACTTATAAACCCACCGAAACAGTGAAGCAACATCCCCAGGAGTTTTCCCGGAACCTGCCTCTCGAATCAGTCGGTTTGTGAGGTAACAATGTAGGAGAAACGTGCTTATAAACACACCGGAATGAGGTCAGAGACTCAAAACCGACAGAACAATTGAGATAAACATCACTACGAATCCGATCAGACAAAGGATCAGCAAAATATCCAGAAGAATGATCCAGAAATTACGCTCTTTTTTAACTCTTCTCTGAATAACCATCCTGAATCACCACCCAAAGATCGCCGAAGAACTCATCCTGCTCAAGATCGATTCTGCCGCTCTGAACAAGAAAGAGACAGGGAAGATACACAAAAAACACAGGCCAGTGAAGAGTTCCGGCCAGTTCGTGCAGCGAGACGCCCGGGTCACGCGCATCTGGATGCGTCTGAACGAGCGCAAAAATCCGCCCTGCCATACGTTCGTAATCCTCATCATGCGCAATCCCTATGACCTCACCGACATCCGGTTCCTCGAATAATTCATCCTCGGAGTCGATACACCGCCGCCTTCTCTGCCGTCTCCGCTCCGCCTTCTCCGCAAGTTTCAGCTGTTTGATCAGTTCGTAAAGGGTAACCGGACGCTTCCGCGCATCCTTACGCTTAAGTCTGCGGTCGATCTCGCGCTCGAGAAGTTCGATCGGCCCAAGCGCACGCTCCGTGATCACGTCATCTTCCGAGAAAGGATCCAGTCCATCTTCGGAAAGCTCGCCCCCATACTCCTCATCCTCATCCAGACCGTCAAGCAGCTCGGACTTCATCCGAAGCAGAACCGACGCATAAAATATCGTTCGGCCCGAGATCATCAGATCGAGTTCGCGCCTGCGTTCAAGTTCGGTCAAAAACCGTTCGGTCACCGCGACGATATCGATATTCCACGGATCGATCTCGCCGCGTTTTGCGAGCTGATACAAAATTTCGACCGGCTCTTCGAGTTTCCCGTCAGGAATTTCTTCAGCCATTCACCTTCACACCAGTCACAAGCGTACTCTTATCGCTCATACGCAGAGTCACACCCACCATCCGGTCCGCCGCCTCGATCATCGGTTTTCTGTGCGAAACGATCACGAACTGACTTTTCGTACAGATATCGCGAACCATCTGGGACAAACGCTCCACATTCACTCCGTCCAGATTGGAATCCACCTCATCCAGCGCATAAAAGGGCGCCGGCATGTACTGCTGGATCGCAAAAATAAACGAAAGGGTCGTAAGCGACTTCTCCCCGCCCGACATCATATTCAGCCGGGTCACCTCCTTTCCACGCGGCGAAACCTCAAACGTCATGCCCCCCTGGAAAGGATCCTCGATATCATCCAGGACCAGATGACCGGCACCCTCATTCAGACGGGAGTAGATGTCCTGGAAATGCAGATTGATAGCCGAGTAGGCATTCATGAACGCGTCGAACTTCATCTGCTTGAAACTGTCGATTTTATCGAGAAGCGCCTGACGTTCACGCGAAAGCGTCTCCTTCTTTTCGGTCCGCTCAACGGAACGCTTCTGAACCTCATCATACTGCTCAATCGCACGCATATTGACGTTGCCAAGCTTTCTGACGGCCCGCTCGGTCGTAGCGACGCGATCAAGGATCTCGTCCATGCAGAGATCGCAGACGATTTCCTCGCTGATCGAACCCTTGATCTCGGACATCTCCAACGCAAGAGATGCGGATTTTTCATCGAAAGCGGAGATCTGCACATTGCATCTTTCCTCGTCGCCCTGCAGAGTCGCGATCCGCAGCTGCGCTTCGTCAGCCGCATGCTGGGCTCTGTTTCTCTCCTCGGTCAGCTGCTCAATCTCGCCGGTGAAAGCCTTCATCTCATCCTCGAACGCGGTGATCGCGGTTTTTGCCGTATCGATCGCTGCATAACATCCGGCGATCTCCTGATCGAGAGAGGTATTTTTTCCCTCAAGCGCGGTCCGCTCCCGGGTTATCTGCTCAACATTCTGTTTGAAATGCTGACGCTCGAGATTCAGACCGGAAAGATCGTTCACTTTGTTCTCGTACCGGCGGGATATATCATTAAAACTCGACTGGGCTTTCTGGAGTTTATCGGTCAGCAGATTGAACTCATCCTCATCCAGAACCGAGCGCAGTTCGCTCACTCTCTGATTCAAGATCTCGAGCTCATCGGACAAAGCATCCACACGCGTCTCGAGTTCGGCCACCTGATTCGCCGTCTCTTTTTTATCGCGGTCCGTTTCTTCCAGAAGACGCGAGGCACGGACCTCGTCATCCGCGATCTTATCGAGGATCCGATTACAGTCACTGATTTTTAATTCGAATTTAACGATCGCCGCATCATACTCGTTTCGTTCAGCGCGAAGACCTTCGGCAACCGAACGGTGGCGGGCTTCAGCCGCGACCAGATCGGATTCATCATTGCGCAGGTCGGCAAGTTTTGCAGAAATATCGGCAGACTCACGACCAACAGCAACGCCGAACCCGCGAAGATCTTTTCGGATAGAACCTCCAGTCATGGCCCCGCCTCTTTCGAGAAGCTCGCCCTCCAGTGTCACCATCCGGTATCTTCCCATGAGCCGCCGACCGGCATCCAGTGTCTCGACGATCACCGTCTGGCCGAAAACCAGATTGAACGCATCCCGGTATTCCGGATCGAAATCGATCAGGTTGATGGCATAATCCACAACCCCGTTGCCGGCAAGCGGGGGAAGGGGGGGCTGAGGCTTCATCTTGTTCAGCGGAAGAAGCGTCAGGCGGCCGAGCCGTTCATCTTTCAGATAGCGGATCACATTCGCCGCAGTCTGATCAGAGTCGACGACAACGTTGTTGAGCCGCCCGCCCGCCGCAATGTTTAACGCTACGGTGTATGCGGAGTCGATCACTTTCCCAAGACTCGAAACGGTCCCAAACACGCCGTCCATGCCAAGAATAGCAGAAATGGTGCGGTCCGAAGCGCCGGATGCCTGCTGATGGGCTTCGATCTGCATCTGTTTTTTCGTCAGCCTAGCGATTTCTTCTCTGAGATGGTCGAGAGCTTTTCGTGCGCCAAGCATCGCCCGTTCGGTCTCGCCGATCTGTTTGTCGAGGATCCTTTTGTTTTTCCTGGCGTCCTGAAGATCGCGCTCGAGCGAGTCGATCTCGGCCTGCTTCTCGGAACGTTCCTCGGACAAAGACCCCTGTTCCCTTTGAAGCTTTTCCAGTTCCTGAGCCCGGACACGGCTGTGTTCGATAATGCCGTCCCTTTGTACGACGATTGAACCGCGTTCCTCCTTTTTCGCCTCGACCTGCCGCATAAGATCGACCAGTTCGGCCCGGGCCCCCTTCGAGTCCCGGCTGCATTTACTGACGAGCTCGTGAGCTTTCTCGAGAGTCTTTTTCTGGGCTTCGAGTTCCATTGCCAGATTCGCTTTGTCGATCTGCAGCGTCTGGGACTCACGGGTCTTATCGTTGAGGGTGTTCTGATTTTTCTGGAGATCGAGATAGAGGCGGTTCATCTCAGGAAGGTTGCTCTCCTTCTCCTTTTTCCTGCGGATGATCGTTTCCTCGGCAACACGGATGTTTCCTTTTTCGGCCTCAATGCCGCCGATGATCCGCATATAGGCGGGGCCCTGCTTGTGACTGATCTCCTTATCGATCTCGCGAACCTCTTCGAGACAGGAATTTTTCTCGTTTTCCTGAAGAGAAATATCGTTACGAATACCTGCCCGCTTCTCTTCCTGTTCAGACCGCGAATGAGCGATCAGCCCGAGTTCGCGCTCGAGGTCCTGAAGCCGGACGATCTGTTTCGCGGCTTTGAGGTAATCGAGTTCCGCCTGAAGCTTCTGATATTTTACCGCATCCTCTCTGGCATCGGCAAGTTCCTCCAGCTGTTTGGCGTAGGACGCAAGCAGGATCTCTTCGCGGTCGATACTGGCCCGAACCTGCTCGAGTTCAACGAGCGCCTGTTCTTTTTTATCATCGAACTCCGCAACTCCCGCGATCTCGTCGATGATCCTTCTCCGTTCCAGATCGCTCATATCCATGATGCGGGAGATATCTCCCTGCATCACAACATTGTATCCGTGCGGCTTGATCCCGCGTTTTGCGAGATACTCCAGGATTTCCGTCTGGGAACAGGTCTTTTCATTGAGATAATAATAACTGTAATATCCGTTTGCGGTCCGCTTGATTCTCCGGCGGATCTTGGTATCGTCCGAAAAAGTGAGGGTGACCTCCGCGGTATTTTTGCCGGACATGGTATTGATAAAATCCGTGAGCTTTTCCGCACGAAGAGTTCGCGAAGTGGATAAGGAAAGAACGAAAAGGATAGAGTCGATGATGTTGCTTTTTCCCGAACCGTTCGGCCCGGATATTACAGTAAATCCTTCATAAAATGGAATTTTTGTCTTTCTGGAAAAAGACTTGAAGTTGTCGATGTCAACCTGGACAATGTGCACGAATGAACTCCGTTAACGCTTGATTTCCACCGTGTCGTCATCCTCTGCTTCGATAACCGCCGAAGAGTCGGCACGAATAGACATCGAGTGTGAGGAACGAGACGGATTATAGCCGGTACCTGCGATGATGACATTGTGATCGGTCGTTTTTCTCCGTTTCTGGATCGTTCCGTCCTGCTGCATTACATATTCAAACTCGCCGGGTTTCAGATTCTCAACCGGCACCTCAGGAGTCGCGGGGGCTGAGGCGCGAACCGGCTCCGCTGCCTGTGCTGGAGCCGGACGACTCATGCGGGGGGCCGGAGCTTCAACTGGAGATCTTCTGAGAGGGGGAGTATTCTTGGAAGCCGGGGCCTCGGCGCGAACGGAAACGGGTTCTGCCACCGGCTCGGCGACGACTTCCCCTCTCCGGACACCGAAGCGGGATGCTTCCGGATGACTTTTGACCGGGGTTCCGCCGAGTTTTTCCACCTGGACGCTGAGTTTACGGGTCACGGACTTCAGATCGAGAAGTTCCTCGGTAAGTCCTTTGACCATTATCTCGAGTTCACGGATTTTGCGCTCAAGTTCCTCAGTATTTTCCGATTTTTCGGCAGTCGCCTGTACGGTTTCCTGCTTGCCGGCGAGCCCGCGTTCCTGTTCGGCAAGTTCGTGCTCTAAGAATTTCATTCTGGTATCCATGATTGCATCTATCCTGTAAAAATAATTAATAGGTTTTTCAGTGCCCATTGTATAATACACTTGTGGATCGGCCGGACAGATACCACAAATGCAAGGCAGAATCAAAAGATTATAACAGTAATCGGGAGATTCGGGATACGGAAAGATGCGAAGAAAAAATGAAAAATAGTTGATTCAGACCATCCGGTAGGTCTCAAGATTCTGGGGTGCCACGGTTTGGATATGGAACTTCTTATAGATGGAACTGGCAAAGTCGATCGTCTTGGACTCTTCACCATGGATCGTAAAGACACGCTCGGGTTTCGGCTGAACATACTGAACATAATTCATCAGCTGTTTGCGGTCGGCGTGACCGGAAAATCCTTCCACGGTCTGAATCTCCATATTGATAACGATCGTGCCCCGTTTGCCGATCGGGACTTCACGCCAGCCTTTCTGGATACGGCGTCCGTAGGTTCCTTCCGCCTGATATCCGACAAAGACAATCATGTTCTTCGGGGACTCTGCAAGGTTGCTTAAATATTCAATCACCGGACCGCCGTTCATCATACCGCTCGTGGAGATAATGACGCATGGGTCTTCGGAGAAGATGACGGCCTGACGTTTATCGTAGGAATCGACCTGCTCGAAACAGTCGGCAAGGAACGGATTGTAGTTATCACGGAAGATAAGATTTCGAAGATCGGTGTTGAGATACTCAGGGTACGCCGTGTGCATCGCGGTTGCTTCCTTGATCATTCCGTCAAGATATACCTTGCATTTCGGGATACGGTTGTTTCTCATACCCTCTTCGATGGCGAGCATCAGTTCCTGGGATCGTCCGACGGCAAACGCCGGGATCAGAACTTTTCCGCCGCGGCCGAGCGTCTCGTTGATGACCTCATACAGCCGCTCTTCTGCTTCGACTCTTGAAGGAGAGAAGTCATCCGAACCTCCGTAGGTACTTTCTATAACGAGAGATTCCAGACGCGGGAACTGGGAGACGGCCGGGTTAAAGAGGCGGCTCTTTCCGTAGAACAGATCTCCGGTAAAGGCAACGTTGTACACGCCGTTTCCGACATTGAAGTGGGCGATCGCGGAGCCGAGGATATGGCCGGCGTTGTGCAGGGTGAGTTTCATGTCGGGGGCGATGTCGGTTACGTCGCCGTAACCAAGAGCTATGGTGTGCTTCACGAATTCACGGATCTCGTTTGAAGAGTACGGCGGCGCACGATCCTCTTTGTTGTTCACGTCCAGATAATCCAGCTGAAGCATCGTCGCAAGATCGCGGGTCGCGGGCGTTGTATAGACCGGACCGTCGTATCCGTATCTGTATAACAGCGGGATAAATGCAGAGTGATCGAGGTGTGCGTGGGTCAAAACGACGGCATCGATATTCGTAAAGGGATAGATCTCAGGAACATTCAGATACGGCGAGGAGGCAGCGCCGGTTGCTCCGGGGGATTCGCCGCAGTCGATCAGGACTTTGCTTTCCGGCGTGCTCAGGAGAAATGCCGCACGGCCAACCTGACGGCAGCATCCAAGGGTTGTCAGACGAAGCCACTGATCGTGATCGCGGCCGGTATAGATGGAATCCCGGTGAATCCTCTTCCCGCATTTACGGAGAAACTCCTTTCTCTCGTCACGGGATTCGCGAAGATACTGACGAACCTGTTTGATCGTCACGGAGGGAATCGGCGGCGTTCTGGCGGCCTTCGGGGTCCAGCCCGTTTTCATGGTGATGTCCCGAAGCGTCGAGCCGTTCTTTCCGATGACGACGCCGGGCATTTCTGCCTCGATCAAAACCTCCCCCGTATCGGTATCAAAAAAGATATCCGTGATCCCCGCAGATTCCGGCACAACGGCCTTGATCATAACATAGGCCTCTTCAGTATCTCCAAGAATATTCGGGCGGACAACGATACGTTTGCGTAAATCGCGGGCAAGCGTTTTGATTAAGTCATGATCCTCGGCAAACCGTTTCGGGTCGTCAGTATATATGACCATCTCGGGGCCTTCAAATTCAACATCCGTTACGGTAACTCCACGAGGAACTTTTTTATTAATAGTTACTTTGAGTTCTTTGAGTATGTCTTCAACCTGCATAAAATTCGTTTCCAAAAAAAAGTGATATTAATTCGCCGAGGGCAGATACCCGGCTATTTTATCCTCCGGCAGATACTCGAACTTCTCCGGGGTTATGATCACCACATTGTATCCCTCTCCGGAAGCCGAGTCCCGAAGCATTGCAGCACGAAGCGCACGTACGGCTAGTTCGATGGCTTCCTGCTCTGTTATATTGGGTTTGAACCGATCCTCTAATACACCGTATGCCGTCAGTGAGCCGGATCCGGTAGAGACGAAGTTCTCTTCAAGCGTTGCCCCACCGGCCGCATCGACCGAATAGACCGAAGGTCCGCTGGTGTCGACACCGCCGACAAGGAGTTGTACATAGTAAGGTGAAAAGCGGTTCTGGTTCAGGTAATTGGAAAGGATCGTCGCCGCCGCACCAACGCTGATCTTCTGACCTCTGCGGATCTCGTAGAGATTGCATTCGACATTGATGATTCTGACAAGCTGCTGGGCATCCCCAACCCCACCGGCGATTGTCATACCGATCTTATCAGTGATGGCATGTACTTTCTTTGCTTTCTTGCTGGCGATCAAGTTACCCATCGTTGCCCGCCTCTCGGTAGCAAGGATGACGCCGCCGTCGAATACAATACCCACTGTGGTGGTTCCCGTTTTAACGTCCTGGTGTTCTTGTGACATGAGAAACCTCAAATTAAGGTACGCTGCAAATTCATAAAACACTGTTTTCATTGAAACAGCTAAAAGCGCTAATATTTTAATGTACGCTAAGTATGATAAACTTGCCGACTGGGATTAAAAAAATTACAGAGTCCATGACTGCATGTCAAAAGCGGCATGCTCATAGTCCCAGGGTATTTTATGGCTCATATGAACGCACCAGAACTCTTTTGGAGCCAGATTATGGGCAAGTCGTTCGGCATCCTCGATGTTCATGTGCTTGGAGATGTTGACTCCCGGCGGGAATATGCCGTCGAGCAGTAAAAGATCGGCACCTTTCATCTGTTCGAGAGATTCATTGGAAAGTTCGGTACGTGTATCGCAGGAGTAGACGAACGTTTTGCCGTCGGCAGTGATCCTAACACCGTAGGTCGGGGTGTCGTGAACGACGGGAAAGAGTGTTACTTCCATCCCGCATATCTCGATTGATTCAAACGGACGGACCGGATGTTCTTCGTGACGAATGAAGCAGAAGATTCCCCCGCAGTACTCCAGCACCTCAGGCGCCCCATACACTGAAATTGGTTCCCGCTGGACCCGGTAAAAATCGCCGAACCCCATGAAATGATCATAATGACCATGGGTCCAGATGACGGCGTCGATCCGCGGAGAGTCGGCGGCCAGTAACTGGGCACGCATATCCGGGCCGGTGTCGATCAAAAGATGCTGACCTTTGTGCTCGATTAAGAGCGACGTTCGAAACCGCTGTTTTCCCTTTTCCTTTGCTTCACGGCAGACCGGGCAGTCGCAGCCGATCTTCGGCGTGCCGACAACGTCTCCGGTTCCAAGAGCCGTAACCTTCATCAGGCGCACCCGCTCCGAACCAGATTTCTCCGGTTGACCAGTTCCATTCCTGCATTGACGTCGGCCTCGTTGATCTCCTTTCTGCCTGAAAGAAGAGCCGAGACGATCGCTTCAGTGAGCATCATACGCAGATCGGCTCCCGAAAAGCCCTCTGTCCGTGCCGCAAGCGTGGTGAAGTCGATCGTGCAGGGAATATCGGAGGCAACATGATTCAGGATCGCTTCCCGCATGCCTGCATCGGGAAGAGTGAAGGTGACGACCTCGTCGAACCGGCGCCAGGCAGCTTCATCGAGCATTCCTGCATGGTTTGTGGCACCGATCAGCAGAACCTTGTCTTTGATCAGATTGATGTGGTCGATACATTTGAGAAGGGTATTGACTCCCCTTTTCATCGTGCCGTTGTCGTCGGAGATACGGGTCTTGGCAATGTAATCGAACTCGTCGATGAAGAGAATACACGGTGCGATCTTCTTTGCAAGATCGAATATCCGGTCGATGTTCTTCGACGTCTCGCCGAGATACTGGGAAGTGATCATCGAAAGACGGACCTCGAGAACCGGCATATGGACCGAACGCGATAACGCGAGGGCAAACGAGGTTTTACCGGTTCCAGGCGGACCCACCAGAAGGATACGGCCGAGTTCATAGATGCGGTGGCTTCTCAGGAAATCCTGATTTTCGAGGGATATCTGAACTTTTCTCACGATCCCCAGCTGATCAGGGGTGCATACCAGATCCGAGAGAGAGAACTCGATCTCTTCCGGGGCATACGGGACGACGAGTTCGGCGGCCTCTTTGAACGACTCAGATTTATCTGTGATCGAAGCAAGTTTACCGGTCAGATACGCGGTTGTATCTTCAAAGAGAGGAATATTTTCCCGAGCTTTTTTGTAGTTGACCTCGGTTTCTCCAGCGGTCTCCAGAGCAAGCGTGAGGGCAGGATTCTGCATGAGTTTTGCAGGCCCCGCGTGCCGGAAATACCATTTCAGCGCCGGAGTGAAGGCAGTGACCGAAAACTGTCCAAGATCGTTACATAAGAGATACGAATTTTTCTCGTCCTGAATTATGCGGCGGGCGGGAAGATTCGGGAGATAGGATTTTAACACGCCCTCCTTTATCACAACAGGCCGGGCGATGACCCCGGGAGATTCGGTACAGAACATCTGCCTGATGGCTAAGGGGAGATCATTGACCTCTAAGGCAGGATTAGTGTTCACCACTTCTGCAGTAAGAACGATTTCGGTCAACTGCAGAAGTCCCGGGTCTATTGATATTGAATCCATAATGGTCCATATATATGGGTGTGAAAAAAGTATAAGCCTTCGTGTGATGGATGCATTCACCAAGAGGAGCATAGTATTTCAGCTCAGGCAACCAAACTCATAGAATAATGACTGAACATCCGCAGGTTTCTGACATCCTCAATCAGGTAAAGGATGGAATACTTGACCCGGCGACTGCAGAAAAGAGGCTGACGGCCCTGGCAGTAACCCGGGTCGGCGATGTGGCAAATTTAGATATGGAACGATGCAGCAGATGCGGAATGCCCGAGGTCGTTCTGGCCGAAGGAAAGGATACCGACTCGCTTGTTAAAATTATGCACAGTTATGTGCTGGCATCCGGCCGGTGCATCGCATCACGCATCACCGCAGATCAGATAACAGCGGTGTGCAAAAACCTCCCGATGGGAGTTACCGCCGAGATCAGAGAGCCTGGAGGTGTGCTGATTCTTTCAGACGGCACTCTCCCGACCCCCTCGGGCGGTACTGTCGGTATTGTGACGGCAGGAACATCCGACATCCGGGTCGCCGAAGAGGCACGGGCGATAGCTGAAGAGATGGGAGCAAAAGTTCTCGCATCATTCGATGTGGGGGTTGCCGGCATCCACCGGCTGATCCCTGCTTTGGAAAAACTTCGGGAGGCGGATGTGTATGTTGTGTGTGCCGGGAGAGAGGGAACGCTTCCTTCCGTCGTTGCGGGTCTCGTCGACAAGCCGGTGATCGGCGTTCCGGTAAGTACAGGATACGGATATATGGGTCAGGGGGCAGCGGCTCTTGCCAGCATGCTTCAGTCGTGTGCCGTTATTACAGTGGTCAACATCGACGCAGGATTTACCGCAGGAGTGTTCGCTGCCAGGATCGCGGCACTGATCGGAGGGAAAAAATGAAACGGGGCTTATATGTTGGACGGTTCCAGCCTTTTCACAACGGCCATAAGGCAGTGATCGACGGCCTGGCACAGGAAGTGGACGAACTGATCATCGGTATCGGTAGTGCAGACATCAGCCATGACATCAGACATCCATTTACCGCGGGCGAACGGGTGCTGATGATCACAAGAGCAATGAATGGTTTGGACATTCCGTTTTACGTCATCCCTCTCGAAGATGTAAAAAGAAATGCCCTCTGGGTAGCCCATGTCAAATCGATGGTCCCACCATTTGATACGGTATACACCTCCAACCCCCTGGTGATCCAGCTCTTCAAGGAAGCCGGAATCCCGGTGCTTTCACCCCCCATGTATCTTCGGGAGAGTTTATCCGGAACTGCGGTCCGGAAAAAAATGTATCACGGAGAAGCCTGGGAAGAGTATGTACCAAAGGAAGTTGTCTCTGTTGTCAGGGAGATCCATGGGATCGAACGCATGCAGCAGATCGCCAAAAGCGACTGAAATATTTTCCAAACATCTTTTTTGAGCTAAGAGTTCCAAAAAACGTTTGCGGCGGGTCATGATCGACCCGCAAAACGGAAAAACACTCTTTTTTTTATGTAATTACATTTATCCAGAGGTGCAGGTCACGATACGCGGCCGCCATCTTATCCTCGGCCGAGGCCCCGATATCTGGTACCGTTTCATTATACAAAAGGAACTCCAGACGGTTGTACTCGGTATCGTATATCGTAAAATTGTACATCTCCAGATACGTCGAGTTATCGGCGACGTCTACCGAAAAGCGATCAAGGACCTTCGATGCATATATGACCGATGAGTTCGTCGTCGAGTCCCAGTCCGCGTTCAAAAGCAGGGTCTCAACCGTATAGGTGACGTTTCGATACTCGTGACTCCCGATCCCGATCCAGACGAACTGCTCCGTGCCGGCAAAAAACTTCTCGGGATAGTCATCTGCCATTTTATCCGCCCCTAAGATATAGAACTCGGTAAACTTCTCGCCGTCTTTCGGGAACGCGATCACATAAACCGTGGTCACGGCGGCCGCAACAATCGCCGCGATAAGGATCCAGGAAAGTACCTTGTCAAGTTTTGAACTGTCCTTTGGGAAGAATTCGGTTTTGAGTGTTGGTTTTACCTGCTCGAACGGAACAGAAAACCGTTCATCCTCGGAAACCGACGCACGCCTGTATACCGTGATGATCATCATCGCAAGAATAAAGATCACATGGGAGGTGACGATCGGATCGAGTCTGATCCCAAACGGCGTATAATTCAGAACAAGACCGATCAGCGGAACGACCGCAATAGAAAGACCGACCGACAAAGCAAACCTCTCGATTCCGTCGATCGACTTCTTTTCTGGAAACATTACTGCGATAAGAACATACCCCGGAATAAAAAGGATCACCGGAACTGAAAATATCACTCTAAGAAATGTATCGTTTATGACCGGAACATAGATCATAGCAACCGTAAGCGCAACCCAAACCAGGATCAACGCCAGATCCTTGGGGAAATTTTTCGGGTCTGCCATACTGGCAAGCGTTGCAGATATGTCTTTTTCCGGCATGTGTAGTGGTATTATTTGCAGGGAAGGATTATCAGTATTGTGTCTGGTTTTCTGCTTATTAGCAGGATATTACTCAGGCTGACGGGGGAAATGCCGCATCAAGTGCAGCGGTCTTCAGACTTTTATGCAGTTTGTCCGCCCAGGGAAGTTCACGGATCGCGGCAGATGCCTTTGCCATTTCAAAAAATGCATTTGCCTCCTCAAGACGATCGAGTTTCAGCAGATCGTAGGCGATCCCAACCCACGCATCGGCATGGACGCTTCGAAGTTCAAGGGCCTTGGTGTAATACGTGATCGAAGCATCATACATCCCAAGATTCGTCAGATGATCTGCCATCTGCAAAAGAAACGCAAAATCACGTGGATCAAATTGTGCCGCCGCGGCAAACTGTTCGAGTGCTTTGGGCGTATCATTCAGTTTATAGAGGGTCTCCCCCAGACGCAGGTGGATCTGGGCATTTTCTTCAAACGCAAGAGCCTGCAAAAATGCCTCCTTTGCCTCTTCATACTTTTCGCACCGGAAAAGGACATCGGCATATTTGAACCAGGCAGACGCATCGGGGTGTTCATCGATCACTTTTTTGCGCAGCGTCAGTTCTTTGCCGATGCACATTTTTTCTTCAGCATCTCTGCTTAGATGATGGTGGACGGTGGCCATCCGTTTATAGAGGCCGGGTTCATCAGGATGGCTCAATGCAAGAAGAGTATAGAGAACAAGAGCCTCGTCGTATTTTCCAAGATACCCGAGCATATCGCCGACCAGATACTGATGACGCAGATTGCCCGATATTTTTGCACCCTTTTCAAAAAGGATCTTTGCATCCGAAAACTGGTGGATATCTGCATACGCCGAGCCGAGAGCCACGAGATATTCAGGATTTTCAGGGTCAAAACTCAGAGCCGACTCGTATGCATCGATCGCATCATAAAAGTTTTTTTGGGCAGTGAGAACATCCCCCAGTAATATCCAGACCGGGGCATTCTTTGGATCTTCTTCCAGATATTTGCGATAGAGATCCAGGGCTGCATCATAATCATGAAGAACGGTTTTTTCTTTGGCACTTTGAATCAAAGATGAATCTGCCATATGGGGTATTATTGACCGTAACAGAGGATATACCTGACGTCTTGAAAAGAGAACAAGTCTCTCGGCATCTTCGCTGACAGGAAATAGCTACAGCCGAAAAAATGAATCAATGTGCCCTGCACAAAAAAATCAGGTGCCGGCCAGTTCCCTGATTACGGCAATAAACGTGTTCACTTCGCTTTCGGTGTTATAGAAGGAAGTGCACGCACGTGCCGTTCCTTTTTCTGCAGAGAGATACCGCATAAGCGGCTCGGCGCAGTGAAGACCTGACCTGATCTCGATCCCGTGCTCGTCGTCCAGCCACTCGGCGATCTCGTGGGGCGCAAAGCCTTCGACCGTGAAGGAGACAACGCCGATACGCTGGTCTTTATCCCTGCACGAGTAAAGGGTAACGCCGGGGATCGCGGCAAGTCCGTCAATCAGCATATCGGTGAGTTTGCGTTCATGGGCTTCGATGTGGTCCATCCCGATGCCGGAAAGAAATTCGACTGCGGCCCCAAGGCCGATGCCGCCCGATACATTCGGCGTGCCGGCTTCATATTTATGATACCCTTCGGCAGGCACATAGCCGTCTTCCGTGACGCTCTCGACCATGCCGCCTCCAAGAAGCAGGGGTTCAAGGATCGGCTCTTTCATCCAGAGAACGCCGGTCCCCATGGGGCCAAACATTTTGTGCCCGGAGAAGGAGAGGAAATCCACGCCGAGTTTCTCGACATCGACCGGCATTCGCGGGACCGACTGAGCCGCATCGACCGCAAGCAGCGAGCCGTATTTTTTGCACAGCCGCGAGATCTCGGCGATCGGCGTGATCGTTCCCGTAACGTTCGAAGCATGAGTTACGGCAGCGAGCCGGACAGATGAATCCATCGCCGCTTCGAACTCTTCCATATTCAGCGTCAGATCTTTGTTGAGTCCGACAATGCGGAGTGTGACTCCTTTTGCTTCGAGTGCCCGCCAGGGGAGAAGATTTGAGTGGTGCTCAAGGATCGTTGTTACGATCACGTCCCCTTCCTTGAACGAAAGACCCCGGGCAATCGTGTTGACCGCTTCGGTGGTGTTTTTCACAAACACGGTCGTTCCGGCAGATCCGTTGATGAACTCGGCAACCTTTTCGTGAGCATGCCAGTACTTCTGGGTCGCTATCCTCGTCAGCCGGTGAACGCCGCGTCCGACGTTTGCACGATACTGTCTTTCGAATTCGTCCGTCGCTGCAAGAACGCACTCGGGCGACCAAGTCGTCGCTCCGTTGTCGAAGTACATCAGATCGCCCATCATGGGAAACGCACTGCGAAGTGCGTCCCAGTCAGGTTCCGGTGTTTTTTCCGGTTCGGGCATAGCCAGGATCCGGTCTTCGACGATGTCTGTTGTTTTGCCGGCAGGCATAAGATGGGCCACCGAGGCAGGCGTGCTTCGTCTTATCTTTTTCTCCGTCAGATCGAGGCCCACTTCTTTCACCAGCTCCTGCATTTTCGGCGGGAGCTCCTTCCAGCGCCAGAGACCCCAGGTGACGAACTCTGGCGGGAGACCGCGTTCCTCCGCCCATCGTGTAAGGAACTCATGCCAGCGCTCCGCCATCTCCGGGTGGGTAACGCGAAGCGTCTCGAGTTCCGACTCGAGCATCGCCGGGCAAAGATAGCAGCCGATTCTTTCATACCCGCGTTCGTAGAGCGGATTGTAGGGGAGTTTGCGGAGCCACAGATAGAAGAAAACGTCCAGAGCACGCCAGGATCTGATTGGCGAAAGGTTCAGCTGAAGCGGGTTCGTCGGGTTCTGACTGAGAGCTTCGAGCGATGCCCGGCTCCAGGATTCATACCAGCGGTTTCCCTGGATCGTCAGACACTCCCCGGTATCGTTCAGATGGACTTTGAGCGGATTGAGTTTGAGCAGTTTACAGCACCACCGGTGATCCTTTCCCGGGGGTCCGGCCTTTTTCACGGCCTGCCAGAAGTCGCCGGCTTTCTGGATGAGTTCGACGTCCTGCGACTTCACAAACTCGATGGTCTCCGGGAACTCGAGACCCGTGTCAATGAAAAATGCCTCGGTCACGCCGGCTTTTTTGGCGATGTTCCAGACGGCCGTGCTGTCTTTCCCGCCGGAAAACGAACAGTTCACCCTCGGTTTAAGCGGTGCATTCTGTCTGATTTCGCGAACAGCATTTCGCTCCATGTTTTTGATGTGGAACGCATTCTTCTCGACCGCGTCCTCCCACGACGGATTTGCCTTGGATTTTATCGGCGAATCGCTGATGAGTTCCTTTATTCTGACCGAACCGTCTTTGAGAATGCCGGTCCCGTATTTATTTTTGTACCGCAGGATGATAACGCCGTCCGAGATCCCGGTCGTAGTGACTTTGACTTTTTTTCCTCCGAGTCTTCCTTCCGGCAGTCCGGGTGCGTCCTTTTCAAGATCAATGATCTCCTTCTCGGCTTTGCCGATCAGATAAGGCAACGCCTCGGCTTCGAGATCGAGATTGAACTTTCGTGCGACCGGATCGAACCAGAGCCAGGCAAACCGTACACCATTTGCGATGATAAGATCGTTACGGTCGAGCCCTCCGGCTTTGTTGAGAACGAGGATCTTTGGGAGAGTCACCGCGTCCCCGAACCGTTGTTTGATAAGGGATGTGATGAGATCATGATCTGCCTTCAGGGCAGGGCGGACATCGTACGGCTGCTGAAGAGAGATCTTTACACTCTCATTCCCGCAGGCACAGGTCTTTGCAAGGAGGGGGATATTGCATGCAGGACACCAGTAGAGAAATTTGGTCACGAAGTCATCGGTTTCCTTGATATAGTATCCTGGCTTGAGTTCCTTTTTTGGAACGGGTTTTTTCTCTCCAAGTATACGTGCTGGTTTTTCTGCCTTCTTTCGGTAATGCGGTTTCTTATATTCGTGCGGCACGATGCGTATCTATTTGTTTTCCGTGATGAAAAAGAACTGCCCCGGGGACGTTCCCGGCATTTCCATCTCACAGGACAAACTCATAACCAAAGAAAACCAATACTAGTTTTACTATGGCAATACATCCGATAGATTTCCGGTACGGAACTCCAGAAATGAAACGTGTGTGGAGTGAAGACAACCGGTTTACCTGCATTGTCAGGGCCGAGGTTGCTCTGGCCCATGCTCAGGGAGTCGTCGGGATGATCCCGACGGAGGATGCGGCGATCATCGAGAAAAATGCCCTTTCGGCTTCACGCGTCCGTGCAAAAGAGATCGAGGCGGAGATCAGCCACGATACGATGGCAATAACCCGGGCAATTTCGGAGGTCTGCGGGGATGCGGGACGCTGGATCCATTACGGGGCCACCTCGAACGATATTCTGGATACGGCGACCGGTCTTCAGCTCAAAGAGGCGTATGATCTGTTAGAGAAAAAACTTTCAACGCTGATGGGCGTGTTTTTGAAACGTGCCGAGGAGACCAAAAATCTGATCTGCATTGCCCGGACCCACGGTCAGCAGGGTGTGCCGACGACCTACGGACTTCGGTTTGCGATCTGGGCGTCCGAGGTCTCGCGGCATCTCATCAGACTTCGGGAAAGCCGGCCGCGTGTGGTTGTCGGGCAGATGACCGGTGCCGTCGGCACGATGGCTGCCATGGGCGAACACGGTATCGAGGTCCAGGCTGAGATGATGAAGTATCTGGGCATCGATTCGGTGGATGTCTCGTCCCAGGTCATCTCACGCGACCGGTATGCCGAGTATATCTTCCTGCTCGCAAACATCGCAACGACGCTGGACAAAGTGGGAATTGAGGTCAGGACCCTGCAGCGGACGGAGATCGGCGAGGTCGAGGAGTCCTTTTCCAAGAAACAGGTCGGTTCGTCAACGATGCCGCATAAAAGAAATCCGATCAAGAGCGAGCAGGTCTGCGGTCTTGCACGGATCGTCCGCAGTATGGTCGAGCCGGCCCTTCTGAACAATACGCTCTGGGACGAACGGGATCTGACGAACTCGTCGGCCGAGCGGATCACCTTCCTTGAGACCAGTATTCTCTGTGATCACTGCCTGCAGGTGATGACGGGAGTCATCGAGAATCTGACAATCAACACGGAAGCGGTCGATCGGAACCTCAAATATCTGCACGGCATCAATCTTGCCGAGTCGGTGATGATCGAGCTGACGAAACGCGGGATGAAGCGCGAGGATGCGCACGAGACCATCCGCGAGGCAAGCATGGAGGCGCTATCTGCAAAGATGCCGCTTTCCGAGATCCTTGCAGCAAAGCCCGAGGTCACCGAGTATGTTTCAGCCGAAGAGATCGCCAAACTGCTCAAGCCCGAAAGTTATGCCGGTCTTGCTGGCGTTCAGGTGGAAAATCTGATTCGAAAACTCGCACCGTACTGTACACTTTAATATATTCTACATTTTTTTTTTGAAAAAAGTTTTAAAAGTTTTATTTGACCGCCTTCACCGTTTCTTTCAAAACAGCAGGGCCGGCATCGTAGACCGCGTTTCCGACAATGATCGTGTCGGCATACTGCCCCATCTCCGCAGCTTTTTCGCCGGAGTGGATCCCCCCGCCGTAAAAGACACGGGTCGTTGAAAGGGCTTCTGACACCGCACGGGTTATGGCCGGATCGCCGTACATCCCGCTGTACTCGATGTACAACACCGGCATCGAGTAGTACTTCTCCGCAACGATGCCGTATGCCGCCACCTCGGCCGGGGTAAGGTCGCATTTGGCCCGGGTGAGTTTGCCTACCGACGAGGTCGGGTTCAAAACCATATACGCTTCCTGCACGACTTTGTCCCACAGGATATCGGCATGCTGTGCCCACTCCTTGTGCAGTCCGGTGATGAATGCCGGATGACCCGCATTGAACACGCTTGGGACGAACACGTAGTCGATCCCTTCGAATCTCGCGCAGGAGGGATCCGCCGGTTCGACGGTGAGCGGGAGACCCGCATCCCGAACATTGTCGTACAGTTCGGCGAGGTTTTCGGGAGTAACATCGAGCGTCCCGGAAAGCATGAGGGCGTCCGTTTCGCTTGCCGCGATCTCTGCGATCTCTTCTTTGGTTATGACCTTGTCGGGGTCAAGCTTCGTGATGTGGCGCCAGGTTTGCCAGTTCATTTTTCTACCACCTTTTGTGCATATTTCTGCAGATTAACAATCTGTTTTTCATCGATCCCGGTGACCTTTGCAAGGGTCTTCGCATCGGCCTTGACCAGCAGATCCGGACTGTAGACGCCGGCGAGTGCGAGCGGGGTCAGAAGTTCGGGTTCGGCTTTTTTTCTAAGGGGAGCAATGCCCCCCTCGAAAGCGGCTTTGCTGATCTTCTCCGGACACGGCCGGCAGAGCTTTTCTGCAACCAGCTTCTGATGATTGCAGATCGTTGTGACCGAAACACCGGTCGCAAGAGAAAGCCCGGCAGGATGGACCGAGATGAACTTTTCCGGGTCATCGAATCCCGCAATTACGTACTTCTTCAACGTGATCGCCGGAACGCCGTACTCCTTCATGCGGGAGATGTTGACCATGCTCCTGGCTTCGGCCACGAGAGACGCGGCCTCCGCTTCGCTGAGTTTTGCCTCGAGAAGATCTTTGGGATCGGCCCGGGACAAAGCTTCGACATCGACGACCCCTAGCGAGATCAGGGCCGCACTTACCTTGGAGTGGCCGCGGCCCCGCTTTGGGGCAACGTGAGCCGAAACGAACTTTTTGAGTTCGGTCCGCTTTTTCAGAAGGGCCAGAACGTATCCGGCTTCCCGGATAAGCTTCTCCGCCTCGGACTTGGAAAGACCGAGGTTCTTCGATAGTTCCTCCGGACCCCGGGAGATCAGTTCGGATATGGTATAGATATGAACGGAGTTCAGCTTCTTAACGCCTTCAGCCGTCATGCCGGGCATCAGCAGGAAGGACTCGGTATTGGATTTGATGTGGGAACAAAGAGGGCAGCCGATCTTCCAGGCGGGAGCTCCTTTTCGAAGCAGCTGGACATGGTTCAGTCCGTGAACTTCGCAGACCTCATCCATCTTGATGGCATTCCCCCAGGTAGCAGGCGGCAGACCCGTATTGAACGTACAGTCAGGATATCCCGAACAGCCGATAAACTGGGAGCTGCCGACCCTTTTTATCCGAAGCGGCTTGCCGCAGACGGGACACGGGCCGATGGTCTGCTCCTCGCGTGTACGCTCCATCAGATCTTTCCCGATCGCGGTCTCGTTTTTCTCCAGATCGTCGAAGATGCCGGAGAGCATTTTTCTCGATTCGGAAAGGACCGAGTCGATCGTATTTTTCCCGGCGGCAATGTCTCCCATATGTTCTTCAAGCGTCTTGGTCATCGTCGGCTCCGTGATCGTGCCCGCAAACTCCTCGAGCGACTCGGTGACTGCCCGGCCGACGATCGTCGGCTTCATCGGGTTGCCTTCGATGTATTTTCTGCCGGAAAGTTTACTGATGACCTCGTGCCTGGTACTTTTCGTCCCAAGCCCAAGTTCCTCCATTCTCTGGATAAGCCGGCTCTGGGAGTAGCGGGCGGGAGGCTGCGTCTCCTTTTCGTCCGACGTCTTTGCAAGAAGCGGGATGGTCTCGCCTTTGGCGAACACCGGGAGGATGTTCTCCTCGGCTTTGCTGTATGGATAGATCCCGCGCCAGCCGGCCTCGAGGATCCGCCCGCCTGTGATCGTGTAGGGTTCACTGCCTGCAAGCAGATTCACCTTCATCGTCTCCCACTCGGCATCGATACAGAACGTCGCAAAGAATCTCCGCACGATGAACTCGTAGAGTTTCCATGACACGTCGTCCACGATCTCCTCGCGGTTCGCAAGCGAGGTCGGGTAAATCGGCGGGTGGTCGGTCGTCTCTTTTTTGCCGCGGGTCGGAACAGACCTAAGATGATCCTTCACGTATCCGGCTTCCTTCGAGAATGCGCCGTGCGCAAAAATGGCCAGCTGTTCGGAAATTTTCAGACTCTTCGGATAGGCGGTGTTGTCGGTCCTCGGATACGAGATGAATCCGCGCATATAGAGATCTTCCGCACGATTCATCGCATACGAAGCAGAGATGCCAAGCCTGCTCGCGCCGACGATCAGGGCGGTCGTATCTAAGGGAGTCGGGGCACGGTCGACCTTATGACCGGTGATGACGTCAGTTACCCGAAGGGGTTCGACGGTCGCATCATACGCGGCCTTCGCCTCAGTGGAGTCGGTGAATCTGCCGTGAGTGTGGCGTGCCTCAACGCCGATCCCTGCCTTCTCCGTTGCAAGAGAAAGCATCCAGTATTTGCTTGGAACGAACGCTTCGATCTCCCGCTCGCGGTCGACGATCATGGCAAGCGTCGGGCTCTGCACGCGTCCGACGGAAAGAATGCTGTCTGCTCCGCGGTGGGCGGATATCGACAGGAAACGGGTAAGCGAAGCGCCCCACACGAGATCGATGATCTGACGCGACTCGCCGGCGGATGCAAGATTGAAGTCGAGAGCCGCCGCTTCCTGGATCGATTTGACGATCTCATCTTTGGTGATCGCAGAGAAGCGGGCACGGTCGATCGGAACTTTGGAATTGACCGCACGGATGAGTTCGAACGCCTCCTTGCCGATCAGTTCTCCTTCGGTATCGTAATCGGTTGCGATCGTCACGCGGGTCGCTTTCTTTCCAAACTTCTGCATAAGGCCGACGATCTTTTTCTCCGTCGGTTTCTTGACGATGTCCGCGTTGATCAGGGATCTCGGCGGATGCTCGACGCTTCGCCAGTTGTTGTAGCCTTCCACGAAGTCGACCTCGACCACGTGACCGCGAAGACCCATGACCACCGTATCATCGAAGACGTAATGCGCCGCGGCACCGTCCCGTGTGACCTGGACCTTCGTTTTGCCTGCAAGAAATGCTGCGATTCGCTCGGCAACAATATTCTTTTCGGCGATGATGAGATGCATACTTACTCTCCGAGAATTTCAGCAATCAACGCATGGATTTCACGGGGATCGGACTTCCCTTTGGTTTCCTTCATAACCTGACCGACGATAAAGTTCAACGCGCCTTTCTTACCTGCTTTATGATCGGCTATCGCCTGCGGGTTTGCGGCGAGGATCGTCTCAACGATGCCGCGGAAGTTTTCTCCCGCCTCGCGGATCAGACCAAGGCGTTCAACGATTGCGGCAGGGGATTCTGCCGAGCCGTCTTCATGCAGGGAATCGAGCCAGACACGCAGGACATCGACGCCCGCCTTATCAGTTATAGTCTTGTCCCGGACAAGGATGACGAGCTCCTTGAACTGCTCGGCGTGACCTGTCACCTTCGACAACGGCATATCGCGGTAGTTGAGTTCGCCGATCAGAATGTCGGCGACCCATGATGCCGTGATCTGGGCTCCGACCGGTGCAACGAGTTCATAGAACTCCGCAAGATGCAGGTCACCCGTAAGGGTTCTCGCATGGTTTACGGCGATGCCATACTGGGACATGAACCGGTCGCGGCGTGCATCCGGCAGCTCCGGAAGCGCGATCTTTTCCACCCAGTCGGAAACCCGGATAACCGGCAGATCCGGTTCGGGGAAGTACCGGTAATCATTCGCGACCTCTTTCGAACGTACCGAGGTGGTCGTGCCTTTTCCTTCCTGGAAGTGACGGGTCTCACGGGAGATCGTGCCGCCTCTTCTGATCAGATTTTTCTGTCTCGTGATCTCGAAGGTCAGCGCTTTCTCCACGCCTTTGTATGAGGAGATGTTCTTGATCTCGACACGCTCGTGTCCTTTGATCGAGATGTTCGCATCGACACGGATGCTTCCTTCCTTTTCCGGATCGAAGACATCGAGATACTCAAGCGTCGCCCGCAGTTTGTTCAAGAGACGGCGTGCCTCTTTGGGAGAGGAGAGTTCCGGCTCGGTGACCATTTCGATCAAGGGGATACCTGATCTGTTATAGTCGACGAGGGTGTAGTGCCCGCGTTCCTTGTTCCCCATGTGAACAAGACGGCCCGGATCTTCTTCGACATGGATCCGCGTTAAGTTGACGACTTTGGGGTTGCCTGCGTCGTCCTCGATCTCGATGTAGCCGCCGAGAGCAAGCGGGTTGTCGCCCATCGTGATCTGGTATGCCTTGACAAGGTCGGGATAGAAGTAGTTCTTTCTGCAGAATTCGCCTTCTTCCGGGATCCGGCAGTTAAGCGCCTTTCCAACCTTCAGCGCATACTCGATCGCCTTTTTGTTCAGGACGGGCATTGCTCCCGGAAGGCCGAGACAGACCGGACATACATGCGTGTTCGGGGCGTCGGCACGGAAATCGGCTGAGCATCCGCAGAACAGCTTGGACGCGGTGTCCAGCTGACAGTGAACTTCCAGACCGATGATGACGGTGAAATCCTCATCCGCCATTTAAACCGCCTCCTCATAGGCAAGAGCGGCATTCATAATCGTCTCCTCGCCAAACATTCTTCCCATCAGCTGGAGGCCGACCGGCATTTTGTGGGCGGTGCCGCAGGGAACCGAGATCGCGGGGATTCCGGCAATATTCACGGGGACGGTCAGGATATCCGCCTGATACATCTGCAGAGGATCGGCGGTCAGTTCGCCGATCTTTGGTGCTACGTTCGGCATGGTTGGACCGGCGAGCATATCGCAGGTCTGAAGAGCTGCTGCGAAGTCCTTTGCGATGAGCTGTTTTGCGTGCTGGGCCTTGACATAGTATTTTCCGTAGTATCCAGCGGAAAGGGCGAAGGTTCCAAGAAGGATCCGGCGCCGCACTTCGTCGCCGAAGCCTGCCTCGCGGACTTTGGTGTAGGCATCGTGCCAGGGGAGGTTCATCTCAGGCTCTGGACCGAACCTGACCCCGTCGAACCTGCCGAGGTTCGAACTTGCTTCACAGGTGCAGGTCACATAGTAGGCGGGAAGTGCATTCTTCATCGAGGGAAGCGACACATCAACGATATTCGCACCAAGCTCCTCGAGCTTGCCGATCGCTTTACGAACCTCGCCTGCGACTCCGGCATCGACGCCTTCGCCGAAGTATTCCTTTGGAATACCGATCGTTTTTCCGCTGATCTCGGGAACGACATTGCCGTCGTAGGGTTTGTTCACGGACGTGGAATCCTTCGGGTCATGACCTGCGATCACGGAGAAAAGTTTTGCCGCATCGCGGACATTGGTCGTCATCGGGCCGATCTGCTCAAAAGAGTTGGCATAGGCGATCAGACCGAATCTGCTTACTCTGCCATACGACGGTTTGAGACCGACGACACCGCACCATGCGGCCGGACAGCGGACTGAACCTCCCGTGTCGCTTCCAAGGGCCATGGAAACCAGCCCTCCGGCAACCGCCGCGGCAGAACCACCGGAACTTCCGCCGGTAACTCTGGTCACGTCATGCGGATTCAACGCGGCGCCAAAAGCGCTGTTTTCCGTGGTCGATCCCATACCGAACTCGTCCATATTGGTCTTTCCGGCGATAACTGCCCCTTGTGCCTTCAGGAAGGTGATGACGTGGGCATCGTAGGGGGGGATGTATCCTTTGAGTATTTTGGAGGCGCAGGTCGTCTCGATGTCTTTTGTGGAGATATTGTCTTTTATCGAGACGCGAACGCCGGAAAGAATACCCGATCCGCTTCCCTCAAGTTCGGTCGTATTGATATATGCATTATAGATATCGGCCATCTCAAATCACCCTGGGGGCACGTACATAACCGTCTTCGGGGTTGTGAGAGTTCCGAAGTGCATCCTCCTGGGAAATGGAGGGCTTTACCTCGTCTTCGCGGAAGACGTTTACAAGGGAACGCATCAGAGGTTCCGATGCCTCTAACGTATCGAGAATGTCGAAATATTCAAGAATTGCGTTGAACTGTTCGGTAAACTTACCCAGTTCTGCGGATGAAATGCCGATATCCGCTAGTTCGGCGATATGGAGTACTTCGTTTTCTTTGACCATGATGAAATGTCCTTTTTCGAATTGGTACATTTGTGGTGAGTGCTTATGGGGTTATAAGGATTGTCACTCGGGCATGAAAAACAGGGGGGATCAACGCAGATTATTCGTATTAAAGCATATACGGAAAACCAAAAGCGCGTGGCATATAGTATAGTGCGGTTTGGAAGACAGCGAAAAAAACAGGTCTCCTGAGGACGATTATGTCGCGCAGAACGTTGACGGATGGCGTGATGACGGATTACGGAGTTGCGGCAGGGCGCGGGAAATAGGATATGCAGTCACGAGAAAAAGAAATGAAAAAAATATGTGTGGGGTTGGAGGAACTTAGATGGAGCGGAAGAACACAGTGTTGTTCATTCTCTTCGCACCGAAGAATTTGCGGCAGAACTCGGCGGCGACCGAGGGGGCATACTCTTTGCAGCTGAAGATATCGATATAGGCTGCGTTGGTGTCGTTGGCGAAGTGTGCAGAAAGGAGAGAGGTCTCAATGAGCTGGGTCATAGAATACCCGGCGACTCTCTCGTTTGGTCCGAAGTGAATGATCTGCGGTTCGCCGAAGCGTTTCATGTCGATCAGGTCTGCCAGTTCGAGAACGAACTGGTGGATCTTCTCTGCGTCACGGATAGTTGCCGGGTCGCACTCCTTTAGGTCGATGGAGGTGCAAAGACCCCAGCAATCGTCTTTCTTAAACTCTGCAATGACCTCTGCGTCGGTCAGGTGGTTTGCTGTCATCTGTTTCATAGATAAAGTCCTTCCAGCGTGGCGTGCCTGCCTCCCTATCGGGCTGCATACCGCCTCAGACTCCGTCGACTGGGGCTTCATCTATGAGGTTTAGCCCGGTTATATTGGGTTTTTGAACACGGCTTATTTACTCTTTACAGCACACGTTGGATAATAATAGGTCAGCACATCAGCATTTAAACTTTTCCCTGAAAAAAGTCCGTGCAAAATTGCCCGATTCGCCATCTGCTGACGTATTTTTCTCATTTTCGACATCTGAACCCCATTTTCGCACAAAATCGAATTTCAAACGATTAAACCGGACCAAATCAAAATCGGCACGATTTAACGCAAATAAAAAAATCACGTCATTTCAGCCGGTGCGCCCATGATTTTGGGGATGCGTGGGAGGGTCTTTTCGAAAGAAACCTGGGTCCAAAAACAGGACCAAATTCTATCAAACCATCGGCGAAATATGTACAAGTACATATCTGATGAACATCATTCTCGAACAGAAACCAGCAGTTCAGACCAAAATCGATGCAATATGAAAAACGCTGAAAAGAAAAAAGATATTTAGAGTAACCGGTTCAGAGATTCGATCTCTGTGCGGTCGATGCCCGGGATCTGGGAAAACAGTCCTTCAATCTTATCGCCTGCTCCCTCGTCATCTTCAGTGATCATGGCGATCTTGATTGCAGAGAGACCAAATCCGATCGGCTCGACTTTCATATCCTCGATACCGGATACTTTTGCTCTGATGTCTGCCTGCAGTTTCTCAAGGTCAACGTCCGGGGATTCCAGCATGATTTTCAGAATAACAACGACTTCACCCATGACTATTCAGAGCCCCTGGAATCCGCACTTCGGGCAGGTGTATTTGACACTCTGTTTTCTGCAGCGTGCGCAGCGGTAAATTATCTCTCCACAGTCCGGGCATTTAAACTCGGTGGCACCGCGCTCTGCGAGCGGGGCATTGCATGATGTACATTTTATAGTTGCCATACGATCAAACTCCTTAGTTAATTAGCGTCCGTTTATTATAAACGTGTGGCTTCAAAGTATCGTCTTACACTGCCGAAAGCCCGCCCGTTGATAATTTCGGCCGTGACTCCGCTTTGTGCAAGAACGCGCTCAAATTCGGGATCGACGAGATCGTCCCCGGATTCCGTCGATTTTACGATCAAGAGACAGCATTTGAGAACGCCTGCCGCCCATGCCGCGATCGAGTCGGAGGTGACGTCCCAGGAGTGGGGAAGCGGGTCTTCTTTCCGCAGGATGTATTTTGGAAGAAGGATGGTCGGTTTATCCGGGATTTTCAGTTCGTGCGTGACCGGATAGCCGTATGTCGAGAGAAACCGGCCGTATTTTTCCATTGCATCGATCGCTTTCCAGTGGGCAGCCTCGTCATCGAGGCTTTCAGCCCGGACAAAATCCGCAAAGATCCCGCCGCCCGGAACGATCAATGTCGGTGACGCCGGGATCTCGGCAAGAATCTCTCCTGCAATATCCATCAGGCTCCCGCCGATTTTTATCACCGTCCCCTCCGTCATACACTAAATACTATGACGTAAATAAAGAAAAACCAGTATGAAAAGGCTGCTCGTTACCTTTTTGCTTCTTTCTCTCTGCGTATCCCCCGTCTCGGCTTTCGTTCTCGCCGAGTTCTGTCCCGACGGATATGCTTCTGGGGACGGAGATGAGTATTTCATTTTGGAAGGAACGGGCAATCTCGCCGGATGGACGGTCTCCGACGGTGAAGGAACGCTCTCTTTTCCCGCAGGATCTTTTTCCAGCGGAGAAATAATCGTTGCCCGAAGTGCCGAGGCATATAATTCGATCCACGGGACCTTCCCGGATTATGAGATCCTCGAGAGCGGCACAACGCCCAATGTGCTCCAAAGCGGCAGATTCCAGATGGCAAACACCGGAGATGACCTCTCCCTTCTCTACAATGGGAAAATCGTTTCGACAGTTTCCTGGCCGGATGAACTCGCCGCATCGAATGGCCGCGTCCATGTGTGTTTGGACGGGGTCTGGGACGAGCGGATCTATAAAATAGGTCAGAGCAGATTCTCTCCCGAAACATTCACCGCCGACTCGGTGACCCTGTTCGTCTCGCCCGACGCGTCATATGATATTGTGACGAATGTCATCCGGGAATCGACCGACACCCTGCTGATATCGATGTACGAGTTTACCCATCCGGAGATCGCCCGGGAGATCGCTGCCGCCGCAGATCGGGGTGTTTCGGTGACGTTACTTCTTGAAGGCGGTCCGGTGGGCGGCATGTCAGATGAGCAAAAAGGGGTTATGAACTATCTGACGGAACACGGCGTATCCGTTTCAATGATCGAAAGCGAAGGAAATCTCCCTGCACGATACCGGTATCTGCATACAAAATACATGGTGGCCGATACCTACGTTACGGTCGTTCTCTCGGAAAACTTCAAGCCAAGCGGCATCCCCCTCACAGGCACAAAAGGAAACCGGGGGTGGGGAGCGGTGGTTTATGATACGGAGATCGCCGACTACTTCACGGATGTGTTCACCGCCGATATTTCGGGCTACGACATATATCCTTACGTCCCCGGAACAGAACCTTTGCCCGATTCATGGTCCGACGAGAAGATATCCCCGTATTTTTCCTCGCTGACTCTTTACAATGTGAACATCACACCGGTCATCTCGCCGGATACGAGCAGTCTTGTTCTTGACCTTATCAGATCCGCCGAAACTTCGATCGATCTCCAGCAGGCCTATATTTCGCCGTATCCGGACGGCGAAAACACCTGGCTTGCCGCGGTTCTCGATGCTGCGGACCGGGGTGTTGACGTTCGGGTAATGCTGGACGGGATGTATTATAATACGGAAGATGAAGCGGACAATAACGAGCTCGTGGCTACGCTGAACAGATACGGGTCAACCATTTCTGCAAAACTGATACTGCCCGGAGATTATCTGACCAAACTGCACAACAAAGGTATGATCGTCGACGGCGAGTATGTTCTTATCAGTTCCATAAACTGGAACTATAATTCGCCGAACAATAACCGCGAAGCCGGCCTGATCATCCAAAACCCGGAGGCTGCGGAGTATTATACGGCCGTTTTCGCATACGACTGGAACGGGGATTTCGACAAAGATCCCGTCTCGGCCGGCATCGGTTTTGATGTCCGCTTTATTCTTGCAGGCGGGATCGTGATTCTCCTCGCCGGCATCCTGATTTATCGAAGAAGGTGATTAAGCCTGGCGAAAACCAGGCCAGCAAACTATTTTTCAGGCCTGTGATTTCTTATTTGAAACCAGTCGCCTTTCTCACTTCCATCTCCTCCATCTCATCGAGATAAGGGAGGAGGGCTTTGATATATCCACGCTGGCCGACGGCCGTCTGCATGGTACCGATCTCCAGGATTTCCGCGGCAAGAGGCTGCTCTCTCAGCATTTTTTCGATGTTTGCGCCCGGACCTTCGATCTGCTTCATATGTTTCTGCATATTTTTCAGCCAGTCTTCGATCTCGAGGACAGGGCGGAAATCCATATCGATCAGACGGTATTTTTCCACATCATCCGCGACATTCGAGGTCTTTGCGATCTCTGCATCCATATAGAGATAGACGTTGATCCGTTCGCGCTGTCTGATCTCCTTGAGTTTCAGCAGATCGATCTGTTCTCCGGGTGCGGGTATATCTGTCATACCAGTCATGTATGTCGGTTCAAAATATTAAGACCACACCAGGATCGTTATCTCGTTGATACTGTTTACAACGATCTCTTTTGTTCCGGCATACGTATCGACAAGCCCGACGACCCTGACCCGGTCTCCCGGCAGAATAACGGATTCGCCTCCCCCGTTTGGAACAAAAACATCGACGCCGGAGACATTGAGGATCGAATGACCGCCGTTACTCGTGATCTTCGTGTCGAAAACGACTCCTTCCAGATATACAAGCGTCCCGTCGGATAAGTCATCCTGATAGGAAACCGCCCCGCCGTCTGGAAAGAGAACCATCGTTCCGGCATACAGTGCGGCAAGCAGCAGGATCACACCAACCATGATCACTACCGCGCGGCGTTCGGGGCGGGTCAGCATACTGATTTCTGTGTATGTTACCCGGTACTGATTAATCTTCGTCTCCTGCCTCTATAGGCCTAACAGACTCTTCTGCGGATGTATTTTAGTTCGATCTCGCCCGAACCAATTTGATTAACGCTGTTAATATGTTCAATCTATCACGAACGAATGTAGGAAATGATTATATACTTTCAAGTAGATTATCATGTATGCAGAGAACAAACATGCCCAAGTCGTGTCTCACGATCTTCCAGTTGCTGGAACGCACAGGTTCTCAGACGCACAAAGATGTTGTCTTAAGCACAGGACTTGCGCCACGCACGGTCCGCTATGCGCTCAGACGTCTGAAGGAAAATGGCCTCATCATTGAGAAGTTCAACTTCCGTGACGCACGCCAGGCAATTTACATGCCGAAGATGACCACAGCACCGACCCATGCATCGGCCTGAAGTCTCAAGTACCTCCTCAAGAATACACCTCACAAACTCACCTTTTTCTTTTTCAAGTCGTTTTAATGATTCATGAAGTTGTGTACATCCTGATTTTGGTTTTTCTTTGGGGTGCGGGAAGTGACTGCGGGTTGCCCCGCAGGGGCGACCTCAGCCGAGCAAATCTTTGATTTGCGAGTCGGCCCGCGGCGGGAAATCCTCTGATTTTGGAGGCAGTGATAATTATGCTCCCTTTTTTGTGGGTGTTACCTGATTTCTTGTATGGAATACGTGCAGGAAAAAAGAAAAATATTTCTCAGGGATGGAGGGGAAAATCTCCCGCCCTAAGACGTAAATTACATAATATCCACAAGGGAGGCTCACCTCTGTCCTGCAAGGAAGCTCTCGACGAGTTTCCCAAAAAGCATAATGAGAAACCCGAGGTAGAGCAGGATGAGCTTCCTAAGCCGGCGGGAGATCTGCATCTCCGCCTCCCGTTAGTTCAGGGCCGGCTTGGTGTCTGCCCAGGCATCGACCGCTGCAAGGGTGGCGTCGTCGGCATAGCCGGAGACGGTCATCGAATCGCGGTTCAGGCTGATCTGGAAAGTATCGGTCCCAAGCTTTGCGGAAATGCGGACGTTCCAGGTCGCTTCGGTACCGATCTCGGAGGTCTCTGCCGTACTGCTGTTCCCGAATGCGGTCTTGAGATCCGCACTGCCGGTAAGGGCGGTGATTGCCGCGGCATACTCAGCACGGGTATATGCCGTGACCTGAACCTTGACGTTCATCTCGGAAGTGTTCGGGTCGAAGTAGCCGACATAGGTCTTGTAGGTCTGCTTCCCGAGTTCGACTTCGGCAAGGCCGAGGGGGTTATCCACGCCGGTAATTTCTGCGATTATCGCATCATACGCGGCGGCGTTCGTAAACTCTGCGGTGAAGATCCGCTTTGCGGACTTCGAGATTGCTGTCTGAATGAAATCTGCTGTCATGGTGGAGGTGATCCATCAAGGTCGCTGAAGGCGGCCGAGATGATGAGCAAATCTTTGATATGCGACCTGTAGTGGTGGTAGTTATACTACTGCCAAGTACAGAGCAAATCTATGATTTGCCGGACACATGCAAAACACACGTGATTTTTTCTTTCCTATTGGGAGGAGATCGTTGATCGGAATTCACGTGCCGTTTCACACATGCTAAATCAATATTGGACGGAAAAGAATAAAAAATAGAGGAAATTTGCTCTCTTTCAGACAAAAACGAGAGATTATCTCACAACTCTGATGGTTAGAGAATCTTATCCGCCATACACCCGGACGGATACTCGATCCCGTGACGATGAAGGGCCGTCTCCACAGAATGCCGGCTGCACCCGATCTGCAGAGCCACGGCAGAGACCCTCTTATGCTCTGCAAGCAGAGACTTCAGCTTCTCCTTATCCAGAAGCTCCGGATAACTGTACCATTACCTCATCGGTCAGCTCCATTCGCCATCACGAACTCACCTCATACACAACATATCCTTTCGGACTCTTCGTCATCTTTAGATACGTCGAAAGCTCCGGATCCGGAAGCCTCGCCACCAGATCATCCACATTCACCGCATCGTAATTTTTGATCCGGTCGCCGATCAACTTCTTCGCTTCGGCATAGATGAACCGGTTCGACAGAAGCTTTGCCGCGTCCGAAGTCGTGATATGTACCACCTCTTCGAACAGATCCGGGAGATCCTTTCGCAGCAGAGGAACATTCACCTCCTTTTTCACATTCTCCTCCAGCACCAGAACAAAATCCTCAGAAAGAAGGCCGCCGGCCTTGATCTCATCAACGGTCTCGTTAAACCGGCGCTTGTAGGCCTTCGCCAGATCGGTTAAGGAGCCGGCCATCTGCTGTCAGTAGAATGCATCTTCGTATTCGTTCTCCACAGGTATCGGAAACGCCGTCTCCAGAGTTTCCCGGATCTCGTCAGCATTAAAGATAGTCATAGGTATCCTCCTGCTGTTCATTGATTCTCTCTTGAATCGTCCTTCGCATATCCAGATGGGCGAAGAACTGGATGTCGTCATCCGGAGAATCGATCCGCATCGTCGGCGAACCGCAAACAGGGCAGTTTTGAACCGCCTGTTTCAGATCGCGTTTGTCCTCGACCCAGACCTTTTCCGTGACCGAGTTCAGGCAGACCGGGCAGGAGAACTTGATCCTTCGCAGGTATTCCGTTCCCGGTTCGCTCACAGGACCACCTCCGCATAGGTTCGTCGGGAAACGATTCTATGGATCGTGCTCCGGTCCACGTTGAATGCAGCTGCGAGGATCCGCGGAGGTTCACCCTCTGCGTACCTCCTTCTGATCTCTCCGACATGATCGTCTGTGAAGATTCGCTTTTTTCGTCCCGAAAGTGGATGGTTGTTGTCCCAGAACGGGATGAGCCGGAGGTTTACAAGCCGGCAGTCTTCTATGTTCCCATTGATGTGATCGATCTGGAGGTTCAGATCGACCGGGAGATCGTCCATCGTTCTACAGGTCCCGCCGATGTAGACGGCCCGGTGCTTGGTGACGTTGACTACATATCCCTTGTATCTGACCTGTGCGGATAGATATCCGTTGTTTTTTGGGAGGAAACAGAGAGGCTTTCCGGTGATCCGCGAGATGATCTCGCCGTTTTCAGAATCGACACGCCAGGTTCCGGCAAGGATCTTCGAGAGGATGACCCGGTCGGCGAGCCGGAGACCCAGGCGGGGTGTCCTGTCAGAGGTCATGGTTCCTCCGGGACTTCACTGGCAAATCTGATGGTGAGGGTAAATGTTTCACCGCTGATGGCGTCAAAGGGAATGCCATGCTCCTTAAGATGATCTGTGATGAGGTCTACAAGGATTGTGTGCATTACGTGGATGAGTCGGGCAGCACAATGGTTCCTTTTGGGATTGAGGGACGTGATGATCGTGTCGAGATAGGGCGATGCGTCGTAATCGGCTCTGCTCCATATCTGGTTTATGGGCTCGCAGGTCATGGTCCACCTGTCGTGGGGGCGGTTGCTTTTTCTCTTTGCAGTGCGAATTGTCTATTGCCTGTTCCCTGATTATGTTTACCGACAGTCATAGGGCAGGCATGGTGTTTTTTCATCATTTCGAAATTCCTGTGATTTTCGCGAAGTTTGGATGTTTTTCTTTGAACTTTTCTATGACATCACCTGAGATGTCCGGGTATTTTCTACTGAGTTCTGCGTACCGGTTGATGACGGCGGCTTCCGCGCTTTTTCTTCCGCCGAGAAGTCGGACGAATTCACGTTCGTTGGTTATGTCGCCGAAGTAGAGGTCGTAGATGCGGGCGGTTTTTTCTTCTTGATTTTCGGGAGCGGCCACATTTCCATTCAGGGATTCTTCCATGAAGGTTACGATCATGGGTGATCCATCTTTGCCGAACTGTTCTTTGAACTGATACATGACCCTGATCTTGGATTCAGGGACATAGACTCTAAAGTCAGGCATTTCTCTGTGGTTCTCCTTTCATGTGTTCTCTGATGAGAGCGAGGATGACTTTCGAAGTCCTCGGGTTTGGATACTTTTTCGTGAATGCAGCGAACGTCTTTTTGTCAGGGTCGCTGATCGTGAGGTTGAAATGGTTTTTCAATTTTTTATCACTTCACCTCTTTTGCAGAGGTTTTTTCCAGCAGTTTCACCGGGGTCATTTCCCCCTCAGCTGCATACAAAATAATTATTTTTCTATGCATATTAGTGTATGTTTTTTTGAAAAACGAGAAATTATTTCAAAAATTGCATCATAATTTAGAGAAGATAAGGGGGCTGAGGTAACGTCGAAGTTGGGGGAAAGAGGGTCCTTTTGGCCGGTCGGATTATGGCCGGCGGTTTGTTGATTTTTTCTTGGTATCACGCTTGCTTTGGTGTTTTTGGTTTTCGGGAGAGGTCCCCGGAATATATCTTTTGTTGGATTGTGAGTATTTATACCCCGAACCGCGCGGTGCGATAATGCCTCCTATTTTTGCAGATCCGTGGTGGTCAGTGAGTGAGAAGAGGGTTTTACGATGCAAAAAATGAGGTTGGGAAAGGGTTCAGGGCGGAGGAATGGAAAATCATCAGTTTTCTATTGGGGTGCGGGGCCGCGACTCCGGCGCGGAGCGGCCCGCGGTGGAGATATCCTAATTTAATCAGGGTTGTTGGGATCGTCCTGGAGATGCAGCCTGACCCAATTGGATTTTGTTCATTTTTCGCAAATCAAAGATTTGCTCGCAAGGCAAAGCCATGCTCAGCTAAGACCGCCCCTCCGGGACGGTCCGCCTCCGCTGAGGGACCTAAAGGTCCCCCCTTCCACTCGCAAATAGGTGTTTCGATTCCATTTTGACCTCCCGGCAATCATTTTTGATGAATTTTTGATGATGATTTTCGAGGGTCAAATTTTTAAATCGGCAGGATTCGGCGTATTTTGGTTTTCATTTGTTCATTATATATAAATTCATAGGGAGGCGCCTGGAAAAAATGATGACCCGGGTAAAACTACTTACCTACCTACCTACCTACCTACCTACCTACCTACCTACCTACCTACCTACCTACCTACCTACCTACCTACCTACCTACCGCGTTACTAATTTATATAGTAGTAATTTTTATTTTGGTTTTTCTCTCTCTCTTCTGCAATGTACATAAAATAATAATAATAAGAGACAAGGCGCCTGAAAAAAAAGTGATTGATGAGAGTTTTTCTTCCGCTCTAGGTCACTACCTAGGTAGGCAGTCTGCCCCGGGTCATCGTTTTTTCCAGGCGCCCACGTTTATATTTATATAGTCTTGATGTTTTGCCGGGTAAATCGGCAGGATTGGGCGTATTTTTTGGTTGAGGTATGGTTTTTGATGAGCGGGAGAGGAGTGATTTTGATCGGCTGGGGGCAGATTTGGAGTGGAAGTTGCGGTTTTCGTGTGGAAGTGAGGTAGTTTTGGGGTTCAGCTGGGCGGAATTCGGGTGAGGAAGATATGATGGTTAATCCACGTGCCCACGAGGGGCACGACAAATATCAGGTTGTGACTTGATCCAGGCAATAATTTCAATCCACGTGCCCACGAGGGGCACGACTAACCATAAACCACCAACAAACACTCAGACTCACATTTCAATCCACGTGCCCACGGGGGCACGACGACAAACTCGGCAACCCTTCAACCAACATGAACATTTCAATCCACGTGCCCACGGGGGCACGACTCTAAATCTAATATACTATAACTCCACTCATATAATCCTCTCCCTTCCCCCTCTGAAAAATACTCCACACGCAAACGTGGATTTTCATATGGAAATAAATCAGAAATAACTCACAACAAAAAACAAACCAAAAACTGCAGACACCGCGAACCCCCCGGAAAAATCATGGGCACAACACCTTCGCGAAAAAAAGATTCAAAAAATCAGCGTATCATCCACATTCAAACCCGGCTTTGCGCCCACATGCTCAACATGATCCCTTCCCTGCTTTCCGAGATTATAATATCTAACACTATCCGTCTCAGAATTAATAACCTCTCCTATCTTGAACTTCAGCTCCATCAGCTGCACTGAATCCACCACACACTCAAACACCGAATTCTGAACCCTGACCCCGTAATTTTTACAGATCCGTGCCACCTGGCGAAGCCGGCGTCTTCCCTCCGGCGTCTCCGTATTCACATCATACGTAACCAAAACAAACATCTCTCACCTCACCACAAACGGCGGATACCCGTCGATATCTCCCCGGAGAAAACGGGCGAGAAGCATCGCCTGGGAATACGGCAAAAGACCCACCGGCATCTTCTCCTCCAGATACCCGTGCATCACCTCCTCCTTCTTTCGCTTCTGCCATGCCTGCAGAACGGTCTTTCGAGCATCATCCGTCAGCAAAACCGCTCCGTTCTCCTTCACCGCGAAATCATCGGCTTTCACCACCCGATTATTGATGAGACTCAGCACAAACCGGTCGCCAAGATACGGGCGAAACTCCTCCATCAGATCGAGAGCCAGACTTGGTCTTCCAGGCCGGACCCGGTGCAGAAAACCGACCTGCGGATCGAGACCAACCGACTCCAGAGCAGACGCACAATCAGCCGCGATCAGCGTATAGGAAAATGAAAGCAATGCATTCACCCGATCCAGAGGCGGACGCCTTGACCTGTTTTCAAACGAGAACTCCGGTTCCGTCGACAGGATCAGATCATTGAAACTGTCAAAATAATACTTAGACAGGATCCCCTCAAAGCCTCTCAGCTCATTCAGCGAACCACACGTTCCGGCTCGGATTTGGAGGATTCCCTCAGACAGCCGTTTGAAATTCTGCTCGAACTCCCCCGATACCAAATCCGGATAATCGCGTGAAAACCGCTGAAGGACCGTCCGGCAGTTCATCAGTTTCCCGAGAATACAGTATGCCGCGATCTTTTTCGATGCTTCCTCATCATCCGAAACGGCGTACTGACGTTTCCGGAGCAGCACATTTCCCGACACCTTGCCGCCAACCCGTGCCATAAATTTTCCATAAGGCGAAACAAAACACATACTCACATCATTTTCCGTACAGAGCGCCATCATCCCGGGACTTGCCCCCATGAACCCGAAACAAACGACTCCTTCCAGATTATGGATCGGGACTCTGGCGTGTTCCTGATTTTCAACGGATACAACGATACTTTCCCCGTCCCGCGAAAGATAGGACTTGAGATTTGTCACATACAAAACATTACGCAGTTTTCTCATGAGAATACCCCTGTATTACCGAATCAAGATACCGGTCGACGGATTTTTTTCGTGAAGATATAGTTGGAACGCAAAGATCCCGGATCGAACAACTTTCACACTGCTTTTTCAGTTCGGCAGCGGGCGTGATCCCGTTTTCGTAGAGTGCATACATTTCCCGAATAAGAGACACGACACGTTCCCGTAATTCTTCGTCAAAGACCACCTCCGTTCGATGCCGGGTTTTTCCAAAATACAGATATTCAGCAGGAATTTCCGTTTCGTACATCTCTTCAAGGCAGATCGCCTGACAGCAGAGCTGGACCTCGTCGCAGTCATCTGCTTTTTTCTTTCCGCGTTTGTATTCAATGGGGACAACATCCCAAAATCCGTCTCTGTTTGCAATATGTACCCCGGATAACGAGCGGTGAAACTCGACAACATCGGCGATCCCATAGATTTTCAGATTGTGGGATACGAGTGGAATGCTGCGGGAAACGAGAGTATCGCCCCGCGCCTCCACGAAAAAGGGATCGTCGGCATTGTCGTGCATGAGTTTTCCCGAGAAAGTAAGTGAGTTTTCCGCCCAGAGCTGTTCTACGTGGATCAGTGCCCACTGACGCGGACAGAAGGCGTAATGCTGGATCCCGCTTAACATGAGGTAGTCATCCGGGTTCATAATGGATAATACAGAGTGAGAATACTTCAAAGTATCCCGGGACGTACGAAAGGTGCTGTCTCGTCAAGGGTAGCGACGGGTTTTTTGCAAAAGTACTTCATCGCTCCAATATATAATTACAACATCGGGAATTGATTCAATGGCAGAATATTATGCACGATGTAATGAAGACAGGACGAAATACCAAACCCTTATTGAGCATTTGACACATGTATCCGCCCTTGCAGGAACATATGCACAGACCTTTACTACGCGGGACATGGGCGAAATCTGCGGGATATTACACGACATAGGCAAATACTCCGATGACTTTCAAAAACGCATCAGAGGAGAAAATATTCAGACGGACCACTCAACTGCCGGAGCGAAAACCGCCTATCTTCTTGCAGCCGAACAGGAAAATCCCTATTCATCGCTTGCATATCATCTCATGTCCTATGTGATTGCGGGACACCACGGAGGACTGCCGAACCGCGGACACGCCAACGCATCGGGCTTATATCAGCGTCTGCAGAATTCAGATCCGAAGCTATTTTCCGCATGGAAAACCGAGATCACCCCGACGTTCCCTGACCTCTCCGGGTTTTTCAATGCACAAACCTTCATCTCAAACGACCCTTCCAAACTCGATCCAAATGAATTCGCTCTCTCCATTTTTCTCTACACCCACTTTCTTTACTCCTGTCTGATCGATGCGGACAGGACCGACGCTGCAGAATGGGATGGATACGTAACGAAAGGAAACTATCCCACGCTCGAAGAATTCAATACCAAACTCGATGCACACATGGCAGAGTTCAAGGTAGCCTCCGACCTTGACAAAATCCGAAACAACATCCTCACATCCTGCAACACGGCAGCTCAAACTGAACCCGGAATCTTCACGCTCAATGTCCCAACTGGCGGAGGAAAAACGCTCTCCTCTCTCTCCTTTGCACTGAAACATGCCGTGAAAAATAATCAGAGCCGGATAATCTACACAATCCCCTTCACCTCGATCATCGAACAAAATGCCAAAGTCTATACCGATATATTCGGAAGGGACAATATCGTTGAACATCACTCGAACTTCGTTCTTCCAACAGGGATAAAAGTAGAACCTGACTCTCCGGATGGAGAAAACAAGAACCTCTCTCTAGCCACAGCAAACTGGGATGCCCCGCTGATCCTCACCACGATTGTTCAGTTTTTTGAGTCGCTCTTTACCTCTCACTCTTCCCGATCCAGAAAAGTCCACAACATTGCAAATAGTGTTATAATCTTAGATGAGGTCCAGGCTCTTCCCAACGAATTTCTCCTTCCCTGCATGTATGCCCTCTCGGAGCTCGTGAAAAATTATCACTGCACCGTTATTCTCTGCACGGCGACCCAGCCCGACTTTGTTGAGAACGAGGTTTTCCCGGCTGGCACATCTGTCAGGGATATTGTCCCAAATTATCGGGAGCTGGCAGAAAAAATGAAGCGGGCGAAATCGTCGGATCTCGGATACAAAACCATCGATGAGATCGCGGCTCTTCTCCAGGCAGAAAAACAGGACCTTTGCATCGTCAATACCAAAAAACATGCAAATGATCTCTATTCACTGGTTAAAGAGGCGGGAGATACCCTGCATTTAAGTACCAACATGTGCCCGAAGCATCGAAAACAGGTCATCGAAACGATACGGAAAAAACTCGAAAACAAAGAACCCTGCCGTGTCATCTCGACCCAGCTGATCGAAGCAGGAGTCGATATCGATTTCCCGGTCGTGTATCGGTCTTTGGCAGGAGTTGATTCGATCAATCAGGCAGCCGGAAGATGTAATCGTGAAGGAAAACTTCCAAGCGGAACCGTCTGCATCTTCACTCCCGAACAAAAGTACTTCGGTGCCGGATACGTAAAACAGACTGCAGAAATTTCCCGCACCCTGCAGACTGATGATTATCTGTCTCTCGATATGATCGCGAAATACTTCTCTAAACTCTTCGATATCCGAAAAGATCAGCTCGACAACAAAGAGGTACTCGGACTTTGCCGGCAGGGAATTACGGTCGCAGAAACGGCATTTCCTTTTGCCGATATTTCGGATAAATTCAAACTGTTATCCGACAGCGGGTGTGCGGTGATCATCCCGTTTGATGAAGAAGCACGGAAACGAATCCATGCATTTTCACCGGAAGCTACCCGCGGTTTTGCAAGAATGATCTCTCCCTACTGTGTGAATGTGAGAAAAGCAGATCTTGATTATCTGTATAACGAGGGCGCAGTATCCTTATTGGGCGAAAGCTTCGTTGTTTTGAAAAATCAAGATCGATTTTACGCACAAGACACCGGGATCTACATTTCCGGTAAACCTGAAATGTTTGATTATATTCTCTGATTCATGGCTTTGTAGAATACATTTACATGCCAATAACGTGAATTAAACAACTAATGAATAAATTTTATTTTTATTCTCTATTCTTAAGGAGGTGATACTATCTACGGAATTACATTACGAGTATGGGGAGATTATGCATGTTTTACCCGACCAGAAATGAAGGTCGAACGGGTAAGTTATGATGTGATCACTCCATCAGCAGCACGGGGAATTTTAGAGGCGATCCATTGGAAACCTGCGATTCGCTGGGTGATTGATGAAATCCAGGTCATGCAGCCTATCGCATTTTCCAATATCAGACGAAATGAAGTCTCCTCTATCGTGAAAAGTCCGGGTCCTTTGATGAAAACTGTTTCAGAAAAAGGGTCTGCAGAATCCTTCTATCAAAACACCCAGAAGGACCGACAGTAGCGGGCGACCCTGATGCTCAAAAATGTTGAGTACATTATCAAAGCTCACTTTGAACTGACAAAGAAAGCGGGAGATGGTGACACGGAAGAGAAGCATTACAATATATTTCTCCGACGGGCACGGAAAGGTCAGTGTCATCACCAGCCTTACTTCGGATGCAGAGAGTTTCCCGTTTCATTTGAACTGGTGGAAGAACCTCTCGCGAAAATCCCAATAGATGAGGATCGTGATCTTGGATGGATGCTCTACGACATTAATTTCAGCGATGATATGACGCCGAAATTTTTCCGTGCGCAGATGCATAAAGGGACCATTACGATCCCGGAGTCGTTTCACAAAGAGGTGAACGTATGATCCTCACGGCCCTGTCCGAGTTATACGACAATCTCGTGCTGGATCCAAGATCGGGAGTCGCTCAGCCGAACTACTCGAGTGTGCCGTGCTCGTATGCGGTAGAATTGTCCCAACATGGAGATTTTAACGGCATTATCACCTTAGTTGAGAATAAACAGCGCGTAATGATGAGCGTCCCGGAACAAACCGGCCGCTCCGGAAAAAATCCCCTGCCCTATTTCCTCTGTGATAATGCGAAGTACCTCCTTGGTTTCGAGTATGACAAAAAGGAGAAAAAAACTGATTCCCACGGCCGAACGTTTGCGCAGTGCGTATGATGCCTATCAGAAAATCATCGGCTTGTCCGAGGATGCCGGGCTCAAAGCAGTGATCGCATTTCTCAAAAACAGAGTAGAGGGCATCCCTCTCGATATTCCGGTAGATCACCCGGTTTATCAGAGCGGGAATGTCGTGTTCCGTCTCGCGGATGAAAAAGGATACATCCACGAGCGATCCGAAGCGAAGAACGCCTGGGAGACGTATTGCAATGCTTCTTCTTCGTCAGAAGAATGCGGACAGTGTCTGGTCACCGGACTTTTGAATCAGCCTCTTGCAAAAACGCACACTATGCTCAAAGGGGTAGCAGACGCGAATACAACCGGTTGTGTTATCGTCGGTTTCAATTTTCCATCGTTCACCTCGTATGGAAAAACCCAGAGTTATAATGCACCCATTTCTGAAAAGGCGATGTTTGCCTATACGACCGCCCTTAATTATCTTCTTTCGAAAAATGACCGCAGGATTCAGATCGGGGATACGACCGTAGTATTCTGGACAGACGCCAAAGAAGACGGAAAGGCATTATCTCTGATTTCGGCACTTCTTGGTGCAAATGCTCCAAAAGACACAGACACTTCAGACACATCGACCGAACTACAGATTCTTGACATTCTGAAAAAAGTTCGGTCCGGTCAGGCAGTGAACGATCCCGAGTTTAAGGTGAAAACGTACATCCTCGGTCTTGCTCCAAATGTTGCCCGGGCATCTATCAGATTCTGGTATGAGGACACGCTTGAGAATTTCATTCTAAAGACGGGCGAACATGCCGAGAATATGGATGTGGTAAAATCCGCGAAACTCAAACCGAGACTCGTTTCAATTGGGGATATTCTGAGAAGCATTACGGTAAAATCCAGTAAAAAATGGTGGGAGAATGTCCCATCGTCCTATGAAACCGCATTGTTTCGGGCAGTTATTTCAGGAGATATGTATCCTACATCGGTATATTCGGCTGTTTTGATGAGAATACGTGCCGAGGCAGGAGATGATTACGGTATCGATTATATTCGCGTAGGATATCTGAAAGCATACCTGAGACGGTATTATCAGAAACAGAATATGACGGAAAAAATGGAGGAGTTAACAGTGAGTTTAAATCAAAAATCAACAGATACAGCCTATTCTCTTGGAAGGCTGTTCGCTGTGATGGAGGCATTGCAGCAGAAAGCGAACGGCACATCGACCATCCGGTCACGGTATTTCGCATCGGCTTCGGCGAACCCGAAACTGGTGTTTCCAACGCTGCTGAATTTATCACAGCATCATATCGCCAAGATCGATGGAAGATATTACGACAAACAGATGGAGGCAATTTTGTCAGGCGTGACCGAATTCCCAGCGGCTTTCAATCTGGAAGATCAGGGCAAGTTTGTTCTGGGATATTATCACCAGCGCGAATTTATCTACACGAAAAAGGAAGATAAAGAATTACAGGAGGCTTGAAGTATGGCAATTGAAAACAGATATGAATTTGTAATGTTGTTTGATGTGGAAAACGGTAACCCGAACGGCGACCCGGATGCAGGAAATATGCCCAGGATCGATCCAGAGACGAGTTACGGCATCGTGACGGATGTGTGCATCAAGAGAAAGATTCGGGATTACGTGGCTACGGTTAAAGAGGAGGAACCGGGTTTCCAGATCTATGTTCGCGACGGAGCTGTTTTGAATGCTCAGCACGAGCTTGCCTACAAGAACTACGAAATGAAGCCAGAAGAGAAGAAACTGCCGAAAGATGAGGCGGATGCAAAAAAGATCACGGGATTCATGTGTGAGAACTTCTACGATATCCGGACGTTTGGAGCAGTGATGACAACAAAAGTGAACTGCGGACAGGTCAGGGGTCCGGTCCAAATCAATTTCGCCCGAAGTATCGATCCGATCGTTCCTCAGGAGATCACGATCACCCGTGTTGCGGTGACAAGTAAAGAGGATGCGGAGAAGAAGGAGCATGAAATGGGAAGAAAACACATCGTGCCGTATGCCTTGTACCGTGTTGAGGGATATATTTCCGCAAATCTCGCACAGAAGGTCACCGGTTTCGATGATACGGATCTTGATCTGCTCTGGGAATCTTTGATCAATCTGTTCGAACACGATCACTCGGCAGCACGCGGTAAGATGGCAACAAGAAAGTTGTTCGTGTTCAAACACGACTCGGCTCTCGGCTGTGCTCCATCCCATGTGCGTTCGATCAGATCTCCGTGACCAGGAAGGATGCATCAAAACCAGCACGCGGTTTTGAAGATTACGCAATAAATGTGGATACGGATAAAATTCCAAAATCAGTAGAGCTGATCGAGAAGCTCTAAGCCGGAACATTATCCAGTATCCCCAACTTTAGGGGAGGTCATGTCCTTACGGGCACGTGGATTGAAATATTGTGAGTTTATATGGTCCTGCAATTTTGTTGTCGTGCCCCTCGTGGGCACGTGGATTGAAATGATACATAGATTCTCGGTGCCTGGCGGGAGGGGTGTCGTGCCCCTCGTGGGCACTCAAATCATTTTTATACCTTTTATCCCAACTCAGACCTTTCATGAAATCGATGGACATCCCAAAATGTCAATGTCTGCCTCTTCTCCTGAATCCAACATAGAAGATATTTCCACCGCGGGCCGCTCCGCGCCTGAGTCGTGGCCCCGCACCCCAAATCAAAAAAAAGAGAGAGAATATTAGAAAAACGGCAGGCCCAACAAATCCTGCTCGATATTGAGGGGGAATCCTGCACACACCGTGATAAAAACCTCAAAAATCCGACATCTCCGCAGCGAAAAACTTCGCGCTAAATAGCTTTATCTGCCGTCATCAACACCGCTCAACTCCCCCCGACAAACGTCTTAATTTATTTGCACGTTCAATATTAATGCGATGTACGCAAAACGGCTTGACAACTTACCTCCGTATCTTTTCGCACAGATAGATGCATTGAAGGCACAGAAGCGTGCCGAGGGTGTTGATTTGATTGATCTTGGTGTGGGGGACCCGGATTTACCGACGCCGAAGCATATTGTTGATGTGTTATGTGAAGCCGCTAGGGATCCTGCAACACATCATTATCCAGACTACTTAGGAATGCTCGAGTACAGGCAGGCGGTCGCCACCTGGTATGACAGACGTTTCGGCGTGAAGCTCGACCCGAAAAAAGAGGTCCTCGCATTGATTGGATCCAAAGAGGGTATCGCACACATCCCCGAGGCATTCGTCAATCCGGGCGACTATGTCCTGGTATCCGATCCGGGATACCCGGTTTACAAAACCTCTACACTCTTCGCAGATGGAAAATGCCACCCGATGCCGCTTCTCGAGAAGAACGACTTCCTTCCGGACTACTCCGCTATTCCAAAGGATGTTTTGAAAAACGCAAAACTCATGTTCATCGGCTACCCGAACAACCCGACAGGTGCGGTTGCCTCCATGGACTTCTTCGAAGAGACCGTTGACTTCGCGAAAGACAACGACATCATTGTCGTTCACGACAACGCCTACTCGGAGATCTCCTATGACGGCTACAAATCTCCCTCCTTCCTCGAGGCAAAAGGCGCCATGGACGTTGGACTTGAGACCCACTCGCTTTCCAAAACCTACAACATGACCGGCTGGCGTATCGGCATGTGTGTTGGAAATGCAGGACTTATCGAGGCATTCGGCAGAGTCAAAACCAACATCGACTCGGGCGTATTCGATGCAATTCAGCGTGCATCGATCGTTGCCCTCACAGGCCCTCAGGACTGTGTCGATCAGGCATGTGCCGTGTATCAGGAACGCCGCGACGCACTGGTCTCCGGCCTTAGGTCTCTTGGTTTCGAGGTAACTGCCCCGAAAGCATCCTTCTACGTGTGGATGAAGGTACCCGACTCGGTCGAGTTCGTTGCAAAAATGATCAATGAAGCAGGAATCGTCGTGACGCCGGGAACAGGATTTGGCGCATCAGGAGCAGGATACATCCGCTTTGCCATTACCCGTCCCGTCGACAGAATCAAAGAAGCAATCGTCCGCATGAACGAATGCGGCATCAGAGGATAACATGAACCTTCCCGAATCACTCTCAGTTAGCGGCGGTCACCTTTTCTGCGGGGGCGCGGACTGCGTCTCACTTGCGGAAAAGTTCGGGACTCCGCTCTATGTCACGAACGAGAATCACGTGACCGGAAACTTCAGACGCTATGAGGCGGCACTGAAGAAGTACACAAACAACGTTCAGCTTCTCTACGCCGCAAAGGCAAACGAGAACCCCGTGATCATCCAGTCGCTTGCACGCGAAGGTGCCGGCGCAGACATCTTCTCGCTTGGAGAGATGCGTGCCGCACTTGAAGCCGGAATCCCTGCCGGGATCCTTCTCTTTAACGGCAGTTCGAAGACCGAAGAGGACCTTCGCGCAGCCATCGAAAAAGACATCATGATCTCCGTCGACTCGGTCGACGAGCTTCGTCAGATCGATGCGATCACAAAAGAACTCAAGAAGACCGCGAAGATCGGATTCCGTGTCAATCCGGCAATCGAAGTGCCGACCCACCCGAAGATCGCCACCGGTATCAAAAACAGCAAGTTCGGCATCCCAGCCGAGATGATCCTGGAAGCATACCGCGAAGCCCTTTCGATGGAATATGTCGTTCCGGTCGGCATGCACTGTCACATCGGTTCCCAGATCCTTGAAGTCGAGCCTTTCGCGATCGCCTGCGGCGTTATCATGAAAGTGGCCGGCGAAGTCACCAAGATCGGCGTCAAGCTCGAGTTCATCGACTTCGGCGGAGGACTCGGTATCCCGTACCACCGCGAAGGAACCGTCGACAAAGCACCGACACCCGAGGAGTATGCGGCTGCCGTTATGCCCGTATTCCTTGAAGGATGCAAAAAGGCCGGCATCTCACCCGCATTCTGGGTCGAACCCGGAAGATGGATGGTCGGCGAGTCGACGATCCTTTTAACACGCGTCAACTCCGTGAAGAAGGTTCACAAGACCTTTGTGAACGTCGATGCAGGATTCAACCTCCTGATCCGTCCGGCGATGTATGACTCATGGCACGAGGTCGTTGTAGCCAACAAGGCAGACCAGCCTGCAGACGGAACCTACACGATCACCGGCCCCATCTGTGAGACCGGAGATATCTTCGGATCCGACCGGGCTCTGCCTTCGGTCGTTGCCGGCGATCTTATCGCGGTCTTGGATGCAGGAGCATACGGTTACTCGATGTCTTCCCAGTACAACTCGCGTCCCCGATGCCCCGAGGTCTTAGTGAACGGCGACAAGGCAGAACTTATGCGCCGTGCCGAGACCTACGAGGAAATGACCGGCTGCGTAGTCACTCCTTCCTGGCACAGAAAATAATACATGCATTACGCGCTCGTCTCTGATCTCCTCAGTAAGGAAGCATTCGATGAGTGGGTAGAGCAAAAATCAGCCTCCCTTGGCGGGCTGGTGGATGAGGTCACGGCAGCAATGATGGTCGTGGACGAGCTTGGACGACGCCATATCAAAATCGGCGACATTCCGTCGGCTCGGACCTCCATCGTCTCTTTTTTCGGCAAGATCCTCGAGATCAAACCGCCGCGTGAGTTTATCCGCGAAGGGGAACCGCCCGGACTCGTTGCTTCTATCATTCTCGGCGACCCCACCGGAACGGTGACTCTGAGTCTCTGGGATGAACGGGCAGAGGTGGCGGCGGAGCTTGAAGTCGGGTCGGTGATCGAAGTGATCGCAAAACCCCGCCCCGGAAAGAAGGAAGCGAACTGTCTTGCTCTTCGGGAAAATCAGGTGACGATCGTCGAGACGAAAAAGCCGCCCAAGTCTGAGACGATGTCGGCTCCGCTTACGGTCAAGATTCTTGCCGCGTTTGAGATGAAGGAGATCGTCCGCCGGGATGGGACCTCCTCGTTTCTGCAGGAGTTCATCATCGGAGATGCCTCCGGGACGGCACGTCTGGTCAGCTGGTCGCCTGAACTTTTCGCCGATGTGGATGCGGGATCATGCGTCTCGATTTCAGGCGTACAGAGAAAGGAGGACGAGGGCATCATCGAGTATGTCGTCTCCGACTCGGCCGAGATCCGTATCGTGCCGGACGAGATCACCGTTCTTTCCATAGATGCGTCCGAGGTGAGCGAAGGATCGAACCCGATCGTCACCGGAGTCGTGACATCCGTTTCCGAGATACGATCGTTCACTACCCGCCGCGGAACGGAGTCGCGTGTCAGAAATGTCGCAATCCGCGGCTCTGCGGCTTCCCGCAGCGTGAATGTCGCCGTCTGGGGAGACGCCGCAGACACGCTTTTTTTGCCGGGCGACTCCGTCCAGGTGATCAACGCCGCTGCAAAACTGAATCGGTATGGGGAACTGGAACTCTCCGTCGGCCGCGGTTCGGTGATGCAGACGGTTTCCCTCCCGGGAGTACATATTTCGGTGACCGGCATGGTGATTTTGCGGCCAGAAGGTCTTGCGCTTGACAACGGAAAAGAGGTTTGGATACTGATCACCGATCAGACCCCTGAACTCGGGATGACGGCGGATGTTGAAGGCATCATGCAAAACGGGCGGATCAAGGTGACGAATATCGATATCCAGACCCCCGATCCTGCTCCGCTCGTTTCGCGGCTCGAACCTCTCTTATAATCCAAGTTTATCGGTGATCTTTCGTTTGGCATATTCACCGAACGCCTTTTTGCATTCAGGCGACCGGATAAAATCATACACGAGCTGGTCAATGATCGGCTTCACGAGCGGGTTGGATGCAATGTCCCCTGCCATGTCGATGAGGGCATCTTTGTATTCTTGATTGTTTTTTTCGGCCATACCGATAGATGGGTCAACGGCGGGTATAAGGATATCGGAGCAGGGCAAAAGGCTCTGAAAAAATACAAAAAAATTTTGGCATCCCTCTGAGTGAGAGCGGTGTTTTTCCAAGGGTGTCGGGCATTATCGCACCGCGCGGTTAGGGGTTTATATGGCTCGGTGCAGATGTATTAGTATATCTGAAAAAACAGGAGAACAAGAAGATATGACAGCACTTGATATTGAAGAAATCCCGGGAGTTGGACCGGCAACCGCCGACCGTCTGCGTGATGCCGGCTATATTACGGTTGAAAGCATCGCGACGGCGACGCCGGTAGATCTCGCAGAAGCAGCTGAACTTGGCGAATCCACCACGAAAAAGATCATCAAAGCAGCCCGCGAGATGGCAGATATCGGCGGATTTAAAACCGGAACCGACATTCTCGCAAGAAGACAGGATATTCTCAAACTAAAGACCCTCGTTCCCGAGATCGATGAACTGTTCGGCGGAGGTCTTGAGACCCAGGCAATCACCGAACTGTATGGTGAGTTTGGTTCTGGAAAATCCCAGATCGCCCATCAGCTGGCGATAAACTGTCAGCTCCCGCAGGAACTCGGCGGTCTTGGGGGCAGCTGTCTCTACATAGATACGGAGAACACCTTCCGTCCCGAGCGTATCGAACAGATGGCAGAAGGTCTGGAACTTGGGGATCTGCCGGAAGGATACACGATTCCTACACCGGAAGAGTTCCTTGCAAACATCCACGTAGCCCGGGCCCATTCTTCGGATCACCAGATGCTTCTTATCGACGCTGCCAGAGAACTTTCGAACGAACTTACGGCCTCCGGTCTCCCGGTCAAGCTCATCATCATCGATTCTCTGACGAGCCTCTTCAGATCCGAATATGCCGGCCGCGGCACCCTTGCCGGCAGACAACAGAAACTCAACAGACATATGCACGACCTCTTCAAACTGGTCGATGATCTGAACGCGATCGCGCTGGTCACAAACCAGGTCATGGCAAACCCGGGTCTTCTCTTCGGTGACCCGACAAAACCGATCGGCGGAAACATCGTCGGCCACACGGCGACCTACCGTGTATATCTCAGAAAGAGCAAAGCAGGAAAGCGTATCGCCAGACTTGTGGACAGCCCGAACCTCCCCGAAGGCGAAGCGACCTTCATGGTCGAAACCGCAGGTATCAAAGCCTGCTGACCCCAATACTATTTTTAATCATGCCCAGGGCCTTTATCACCGATATCGACGGTACGTTGACGGATGACCGCCGCAGACTCTCGACGGAAGTCGTCGATGAGATGCGTAAACTTCTTGATAACGACATCCCGATCATACTTGCTTCGGGCAACACTCTCTGTTTTCTGGATGCCTTCTCGCACATGATCGGAACGGACGGGACCATCATCGCGGAAAACGGCGGGGTCTATCGTCTCGGCTATCTCGGTAAAAAGCAGATATCCGGAAACCAGGAACTCTGCCTTGCGGCGTATCAGAAAGTCGTAGATGAACTGCAACCCAAAGGAGACGATCTTCGTCTTTTCAGCAACAGATACCGTGATTCAGACATCGCGTTCTCGAGGGATGCGCCTACTGAAACCGTAAAAGAGATCCTGAAAGACATGCCGGTCGTCGTCATCGACACAGGATTTGCCATCCACCTGCAGGTCCCAGGCATCACGAAAGGTGCGGTCTTTGAAAAACTGACCGAACAGATGGGACTTGCACCGGGTGATTTTCTGGTCGCCGGAGACTCAATCAATGACGTGTCGATGCTGAAACTTGGCGGGATTTCCATAGCTCCGGCAAATGCCTCTCCGGAAGCAAAACTCGCTGCAGACCATGTGATGGAGAAATCCTACGGCGAAGGTACGGCCGAAGCTCTGCGCAAATACTTCTAAAAAAGGAGTGAGGGGTTAATATTTTCAGCGAAGCATGTACCTGTCGACCACAATAAAGTCCGTGATATCTTTTACGGCTTCAAAGGGCAGGGTAATTGCTTCATTTTCAATTTTATAGCCGTTCGTGTCGAAACCTGCATCGGGGCGGATGACAAGCGCCTTCAACTGCCCGGTCGGTGCATCGAAACTTATGTTTCTGATCTGGCCGATGATCTTACCATCAGTGCTCATGACGCGCTTTCGCCGGATATTAAGGGTAAACTGCTCACTCTGCATGATTAATCAGCTTTAAAGTTTGACAAGATAGTATTTATCCGTTTGTATAAGTCATGCATTTATAATGAAGGGAAGACCCAGATGATGTCCGAATGCGTGAGAATGCCTATCGGTTTTTCATCCTCGGTGACGATCACCCTTCCTACGTGCTGTTCCTTGAACTGTTTTATCACTTCATACAGCCGCATGTCTCCGGGCATCGTTACCACTCTCGTGACCATCACGTCGGCCACAAGAGTGGTCGTCGGTATCTCGCGGTCCAGTGCCGAGACGATATCAGTCATCGTCAGGATGCCAAGCAGAGTCCCGTTTTCAACAACCGGAGCTCCGTGGATTTTTCTCTGGAGAAACGTTTTCATCGCGTATGCCAGGGTCATATCGGGTTCGAGCGAGATCAGCGGGGAATTCATATACTCCCGGATCTGTTTTTTCGGCAGAGAGGTCATCTCCGAAGTCGAGATCAGAAGGGCACTGTTGATCTCGTCCTTGCCGAATACTTCCCCTTTGATGAGCAGTTTGTTCACCGGAGTCGGGCCGATGGTTATCTTGTCTCCCACCTCAAACGACCTGACATTCCCGATGATCTTAATCAGGGCATGACATAGATCCGCGTGGGTGAGGGTGGTAAAGGCGATCTCATTTACGCGCACTCCCTCGACCCGCTCGCCGTTCCTCTGAATGATCACTTCGCTTTCCGAGTAATCCGCCGAAATATTCAGTTCCGAATAGGCGCGGGCAGTCGGCTGGTATCCGCCTTTGGGTCCGGGAATTCCATCTACAAGTCCAAGCACTTTGAGAGCCAGCATCTGGTTTCTGACCGTTCCTGGGTTCCTTCGAATGATATCGGCGATGACCTCGCTCTTGATTGGATGCGAATATTGATGATAAAGCGAGATAAGAGTAATAAGGATATCTTTTTGAATTAGTGATAAATCCATACTTACTGATTCTTTCTGATTGCTATAGTAATAAACCAAATGGATTGGATGGAAAATGTACTTCGATAAAATCCCGACCGTTCCAACAGCAGACGAGCTGCTCGACCGCAGCTTCCGCCGTGCCTCGAGGAAAATACGGGAAAAGACAAATAAACGTCATGCAAACGAGGACTTCGTCCGGGCGATCACCAAGGCGACGCATGACAAGCTGGTGGCAATTATCCAGAGTTTCCCTGAGTTTGAAGAGCTGCCGCCGTTTTACCGGGACCTTTGCGATATTTTGTTCGGGATGGATGACCTGAAAAAAAATCTGGGCATGGTGGGCTGGGCCGCAAAGAATGTGCGTGATGTGGGTGGAGGCATCTCCAAAGGTATGCGCTGGACCGATACGCAGGTCGAAAGAAAACGCGCCGTCGCACGGATCGCCTCGATCGTTCACCGGGCGGATGATTCTCTTCGATACCTGAACGATGCGAGAAACGTTCTTCGAAAACTCCCCGTGATCAGCACGGACGAGTTTACGATCGTCGTTGCCGGATACCCGAACGTGGGAAAATCCTCCTTCATCCGCCTGGTCTCCAGCGGGGAACCCGAGGTTGCTTCCTACCCCTTTACGACCAAAGGCATCGTTGTTGGACACCGAAACGCCGAACGCAGAAGAAAGATCCAGTTCATCGATACGCCCGGCCTTCTGGACAGGACAGAGGACGAACGAAACGCGATCGAAAAGCAGGCCCTGAATGCTCTCGTCTACGTCGCCGATCTGGTTCTCTTCGTTATCGATGCAAGCGAGAACTGCGGATATTCGTTTGAAGCCCAGATGAAACTCCGCGAAGAGATCGAGGGAATCGTCTCGGTCCCGATGATCTCCGTTGTCAACAAATCGGATGTGAAGACCGTTGAAGGATTCTTCAACATGTCTACCGTCACGGGCGCAGGCGTGGAAGAGGTCCTTACCGAGCTTCTCCGTCTTCGCGAAGAGTTGAAAGTCGACGAGGTCGTGGATATCCGCGCCGAACTCCCGCAGCCGGAAATGAAGAGACGCGGGGGAAGACAGGAATCGGAAACCGATTTCTGATCCTTCTAACTTTTTTTAGAAAAAAAGAGTTAATCTTTTTTGTATTCGCCGTGTTTTCTCCAGAGATACCATAACCTCTGGAAGGCGGAAAGATTTGTGCAGACGGCAACGAGGATCACGGCGATCCAGATCTGGCCGATAACGCCGAAAAGAACGAGAGCGATCATCGTCTCTGGCCTGCCGAAAAATCCCACTCCCTCAAGGGGATCCGAGATCTTTCCGTCCTCTTTGCAGGTATAGCCGATCTCGGCATACGTCACCGGTTTTACAAACGTGTTCATGATCGAACCGATAACGGCAAGGCCTGCGATCAGCATGTCTGTTGTCGGTGCAAATCCGACAAACTGGGAGATGATCGGAACGCCCGAAAGACCAATTGCGAGAAGCACGATCCCGTCCACGTATTTATCGACGATCCAGTCGCTGATCGCTCCGAAATCGCTCTTCTTTTTGGTTATTCGTGCAACCGATCCGTCCGTCAGATCAAGGATCCCGGATATCAGAAGAAGAACGCTTCCAAGGATGAACGACTGGCAAAAATAGCAGACCGCCGCGCCGATCCCAAAAAAGAGTGAAAGGAGGGTGATCTGGTTTGGACTCATCCCTGTTTTAACGAATACTCTAACAATCGGGTCGAGCCATCCCGTGAGTTTGTATCTGAGCGATGTAATATTCATGGATATAGAGGTAAAATCATTTATCAGTGCGTGCTAAATATCTATTCATCGTCAAGCTATAAGAATCAGAAGGAAACTTTCATGGAGACATTACAAAAACCACACGTGCTGATGATTTCAGAGATCACGGCTGACGGGAAACTCACTCTTGGAAAAGGGGTTTCCAGTAAAATACTCATGAAACATATGTCCAATGAAGCCGAGATTCTTCTCCACGAAACACGTGCCGAATATGATGCAATAATGGTCGGATCGTCCACGATTCGGATCGACAACTCCTTTCTGACGGTGCGGATGGTCGAGGGAGAAAACCCTCTCCGCGTTATTCCAAACAGCCTTGCTGATCTGCCGCTTGAAGCAAACGTCTTCGACACGACAAAAGCACGGACCGTTCTTGCCGTTTCTTCCAAGGCCCCAAAAGACCGGGTCGACGCTTTCGCCGCCCGGGGGGTTGACGTGGTTGTGTGCGGCGAAGACAGGGTGGATTTTGTGCAGCTGATGAATATTTTGTCCGCCAAATATCAGATAAAAAAACTCATCATCGAAGGCGGGCCGACCCTCAACTGGCACATGCTGCATCACGGACTCGTGGACGAGATCAGACTTATTCACATGCCATTCATCGTCGGCGGAAGCGACACGCCGTCACTGGTCGGCGGGATGCCGCTTGCCTCGGAAAACGACATGATCAAACTCGACCTTCGAAGCACGAAGATGTACGGAACCAACCTGGTGACCGAGTACCGGGTCCTGTACTGAAATCATTATATTTTTGCCGTGCCAAGATTCAGACATGGCACTTCAGGTAAACGACACGATATCTCCCTTTACTCTTTCCGACGCTTCGGGAAAAACATGGACATTTCCAACGGACGCTTCAAGATTTAGCGTCCTCTATTTTTATCCGAAAGACAACTCCTCCGGCTGTACGGCCGAAGCAAAAGACTTCTCCGCACTTCTTTCCGAATTTTCCAGCCTCAACACACAGGTATTCGGGATTAGTCCCGACTCGGCCGCCAGCCATCGAAAGTTTACCGAAAAACAGGAGTTGACCGTGACCCTTCTTTCAGATCCGGAAAAGACCGTGATCGGCGCATTCGGCGTCTGGGTTCCAAAAAAACTCTACGGCCGCGAGTATATGGGTGTCGAGCGCAGCACGTTCGTCATCGATTCAACCGGAAAAATCCTCGCCGCCTGGAATAAGGTCAAGGTCAAAGGGCATGCAGAAGAGGTACTGCAGACGATCCGGACCCTCGTCTGAGCTCCCAAACAGAATACAATAAGTGGGATTCAGTCAAATACATCATATAATGACAGCATCGAAAATTCTTCTTCTCATCATTGACGGTGTGGGGGACAGACCGTGCGGGATCCTCGGCAATAAAACCCCGCTTCAGGCGGCCAAAATCCCGAACCTCGACCGGCTTGCAACTGAAGGGATCTGCGGGATCATGGATCCGATCGCTCCGGGCGTTCGCGGCGGTTCGGACACCTCCCACCTCAGCCTTCTCGGATATGATCCTCATATCTATTATACCGGAAGAGGACCTCTCGAAGCGGCAGGCTGCGGCATCAAAATGGAACCCGGCATGATCGGATTTCGGGCGAATTATGCCACGATCGATGATGACGGCAATGTGATCGACCGTCGTGCAGGCCGGATCGCCGACACGACCGAGATCACCGCCGCCGTGAAAAACGGTGTCGATCTCTCGAAATACGGCGTCGAGATCGAGTTCGCACCGGGAACCGGCCACCGGGCAGCCCTCGCTCTGAAAGGAAAAGGACTCAGTGCCGCCGTCTCGTCCAACGACCCGAAGAAAACCGGCGTCCAGCCGAAGACAATCCATCCCGAAGACGACAGCAAAGAGGCGGCCTTCACCGCCGAGGTCTGTAACGAATTCTCCCGCCGGGCGGCCGAAATCCAGAAAGATCATCCGGTCAACCTTGAGCGCAAAGCACGCGGCGAGTTCCCGGCAAACGTCGTTCTGATCCGGGGTGCCGGAGAGATGGGCGTGTACGAGACCTTTGAAGAAAAGCACGAACTTTCCGGCAGTGTCGTCACCGCGGCTGCATTGATCGCCGGGATCGGCAGTTCCGTCGGCCTTGAACGCATCCCCGTTCTTCCAACAACTCCGGTTGACGAACAGGTGCGTCTTGTGTGCAGCGAGCTGGAGAAAAAGGATTTCGTTCTCTTCAATCTCAAAACTGCCGACGAGTACGGACATGACGGAAAAGCTGTCGAGAAGACGAAATATCTCGAGGAGATCGACGCGGCTCTGCTGCCGTTCTTTGATATGCCCGATCTGATGATCGCCGTCTGCGGGGATCACTCGACTCCCTGCACGATCAAGGAACACAGCGCCGATCCGGTTCCGCTGATTCTTCACGGAGACGGGACCCGTATTGATCTCGTCACAAACTACGACGAGATCTCCTGTGCCGCAGGGGGTCTTTGCCGGATATCCGGCGGCAGTCTGATGCCGATCCTTCTGGACCTCATTGACAAAACCCATAAGTACGGAGCATAACGATATACTAATACACGTGGTGGAGCATGGCGGAGGATAAAAAACGGATAATTATAGCTGAATCATTGCCCGAAGAGGAGGAAAAGTTCCTGACTCTGCCGGAACTCACCCCCGAAGAGGAGCAGGAACTCGAGGATCAGGCATCGAATGATGCCGACGAAAGTCCCGAACCTCTGTTTTCCGAGGTGGCCGCTGACGAAAAAAAGTTCCCTCCATTGAATCTCTCCGAAGTTGATGAGGAGACGGCTTCAATGGTGATCTCCTCCTCCGACCTTTTTAAAACCTGTTATCTCCCGGATAAAACCGAGCTGCAGGAACGTAACCTCAAAACCAGACACGACATCCTCGTTGGAGACCACTGCGATATTGGATACGGTCTCTACGGGGAGGATATCGTTATCAGCGAATTATCCACCATGCACGGGGATGTTGTCGCGGAAGGGGATCTCAGGATCGACAACTTCTGCGAGGTGTTTGGGACCGTGCTTTGTAACGGGGATGCGTATCTCGGCGAAGGCGTGAAGATCCACGGCAAACTGAATGTCGGCGGCAATCTGGATATCGGGGACAACGTGGTCATCGATAAGGAGTTCAAGGCGTACGGGGATATCGCGATTCGAAATCCCATGCCGGTCGTTCTCTATCTTCTGCTCTATGTTATGACGATGCTCCATCTGGAAGGCGAGGAGGCTGCACGAAAACGGGTCGAGAGCCTGATCTCCGAAGCGAACTCCGCACCCCTTGTCCTTCCGCCGAAGACCGCCATGGATCTTCGCTACTTCGCCGTCCCGACGCCGATGGAGATCGGATCGAACTGCCGTCTGCATGGAAATATCCGTGCCCAGTCGGTCAAGATCCGCAAAGACACCACGCTTTTTGGGAGCGTGCAGGCTTCCCAGCGAGTAAAACTCGGGCCGCGGACGGCGATCCACGGAGATGTCGTCGGGCAGAATATCCGGGTCGAACGGGGAGCTGATGTTCTTGGCGATGTGGCCGGTAAGACGGTCTGGCTGCACGAGGACGCACGGGTAAGCGGCGTGATCAAAGCGACCGAAGGGCTTACCATAGGTCATGCGGAGGGAAAATAAATGTCGAAACTTGCTGAAATGCTGGAGCTGGATGAACTCAGGCTTCTTGAAGCGGATTATGCTTCGCTCGTGAATAACGGCGAGCCTGGCGTTTTGATCTGCGAGGCGGAGCCTGTGGAAAACGGGGCGAGACTCCTGATAGACGAGGAGGAAAGCCCTCTTTTGTCTGCGGTGAAAAGTGGCGATGAGTGGTGCGGGACCTCCTGGCTTTTCCGGTCGCCGACATCTGGAGAGCTGGCTCTCTTTGAAGCGGCGGACGGGGATATCTATCAGGAAGACCGCGAGGATGTGGAGGATGCGTGCCGGGCATATTATGCGGAGATCCTCCAAAAGACGATCCCGCCGGCCGGAGACGATCTCACTGCCGACCGAATCGCAAAAGTCCGCGATCTTCTCCACGAGATGTGGGGGTGTTCGATCTCCGGAATCGCGCTTGACGCGTGTGCCGGGTCAGGAATCGGTTCTCTCCTCTTGAGGGAGATGGGAACTCATCCAATCGCCTACGACAACGATCCCGAGCTTCTGGCGCTTGGTCTTTCATCAGGCAGACTTTCACCGGAACGGATGATCTGTATCGACGCACGGATCGCCTCGGCGTATCTTCCGGATGCGGCGTACGGGGTTGGGATCATGTTCGGGCAGATCTACGGATACACGAAGGATATCTGGCGGCCGATCGTTGAGGAGCTTGCTGGGATAACGGAAAATACGCTCATCACGGTCGCAACGGAAGAGGAGGCTCACTGGGTAAAGGAGTGGGCAAAGGATGTTGGAAAAACGCTGGAGATCATGGAAAATACCCGCGATCCGATTTACGACCGCTGGGTCTGCTTCGGGTAAGAATGTAGGGACAGAAGTATGTCCCTCTTTTTTTATTGAGTTTAGTATTCTTTTTTGATTGAAGGCACAATTTTTGCGTGCAGGACAGGACAAACAAAATAATTATTGAGAAAAGCGATAGTGGATCCGAGGAGATTCGAACTCCTGACCTTCGCCGTGTGAAGGCGACGTCATACCACTAGACCACGAATCCATACAAAAAGGATGAAAAGTGCACCGACCGGGAATCGAACCCGGGCTATTGGCTTGGAAGGCCAAAGTCATACCTCTAGACCATCAGTGCAGTCTTTGCGTCACTTATTTTTCTCTTTGATCTAATTAAACCTGTCGAAAAAATATTGGGTGATCAGTATCCCCTGATCTCTGCACGGACTTTTTCCAGATTGGCGATCCTCTTCTCAAGTGACGGGTGGGTGGAAAATAACTCCATAACCGACTCGCCCGAGATCGCCGGGATGATAAAAAACGAGTTCGTCCCGGAAACCGCCCGTTTTGCATCGGGAGACGCTGCATTCACGCCGCTGCTGATTTTTCTCAGAGCGCGGATAAGCGCATCAGGATCGCGGGTAAGATAGGCACTTCCGCGGTCTGCCGAGAACTCCCGGTAACGGGAAATCGCCATGGTCACGATCGTTCCAACAATGTACACGACAAAGGTCAGGAGCATCGCCAGGATGAAAATGATGATCCCACCGCCGTTTTCACTATCCCGATTCCCGCCGAACAGCGCCATGAGGAACGCATTGTTCAAAATGATCGAAGCGATCATCACGGCGAAACTGCCGACCGTCATCGTCAGCATGTCCCGGTTCTTCACATGAGCCATTTCATGCGCCAAGACGGCCTCAAGCTCGTCATCGGTCAGAAGATACCGGATCTTCGGGGTTACGGCAACCACGGCCTTTCTCGGGCTTCTGCCGGTCGCAAAGGCGTTGGGAATATTTGCCATTGCTTTGTGCTGGATGATACCTACTTTAGGCATCGGAAGGCCGGCTTCGTCGGCCAGCCGCCGAACCATTGCATACAACTGCGGCTCCTCGTCTTCATCGACCAGCATCACCTGCATACTTCTCTGCACAAGCTTATCGGAGAAGAAGTACTGTACAAACGCCATGATAAATACCAAACCGACCAGGAAGTACATCATCGTTCCTTTCAGGAACACCATGATCACTGTCAGTATTACCATATACAACAGGAGCATGATCAGCCAGGCTATAACTTGACGACCAACCAGCCCCCAGTCACGTTTCCAAATCATTGTACATAGTATGGATAATCCCGGGATAATAGGTTTCCTGACCCCTCCATATTCAATCCGAAATATAAACTACATGAAGGATACAATAATGAATAATGACTGCAGATGATTTCGAAATAATCGAAGAGGAGTTCCCCGCTGACGAACTTGCCGATCTGGCATTTGGAATGTTCACCATCTTCATCGAAAAACATCAGGAATCACAAGGATCGTTTCTTTTCCGCGAGGTGGAGTCCGGCGGAGATATCGACGGACTCAGTCAAAAACTTATGCAGGACTTCACCACCGAATATGCTCCTCTTGCGGACTCCCTCCGGCGTTTTGGGACCGCGCAGGAGATCGCCGATCTCTATCGTTTTGGGGAGGGCATCATCCCGTCGAAAACGGTAAAGTCATACTGGATCCAGCAGGATAAGCCGGGAACCTCATCCCTGGCGACAGGTGCGGAAGAGGCAGGAAAATGGCTGATCTTTGTCGGTCCCGAAGAGGTTGATGCGGCCTGGCAGAAGGTGCGTGACGCAACGATCGAGGGAAAACTCGGCATCGGAGCAAAAGTGAGTACTGCAAAAGAAAACGAGGACTCGCATGATGACCGGAAAGTGATCTATGTTTTTACTGCCGACTGGGCTGATGAACCCGATGTCATGCGGGTCCGTGCTGAACTGAAAGAACTCGGGTTTGTCGACAGGATCGGATACAAACGAAATCTGGATACGTATGCCGGTGAATACCGGGAAAAAGGCAAGCGGGTCGCGTATTACTCGGTCTGAAGACTTCTTTTTTTCATTACAAAGCCGAAAATCGAGATAACGATGGCAAGGAAACTCGTAATGCTGGCAACAATATAACTCCAGGGAAATCCGCCTTCGCCGAGCGCATTTTTGACGATCATATCAATGCAGATACACAGAAGGCCGCTGAGGAAAATAACTGCCAGCACGGTGAACCATATGCTCCGCGGTTTGATCAGCAGACCGTAAATTATCCACATGAACACGATTCCCGTGGCTGAAACCGGAACGCCGATCGGAAGGAACCAGCTGACTCCGCCGTCGAGCTGGTCGATCACCAGAAGAAACGGCATCACGAGGGCCGTGATGATCGCAAACGAGATTTTTATCCCGCGCTTTTTATAATACAGAATCGGCATTAAAACAAGCCATCCGAATATCAGCGAACAGACCGGATACACCAGCCATCCGATGGTATTGGTGAATGCCATATTGCAGAGAATACAGATAAAAACAGCGATAAAAACACAGATAGAGATGATCCACATCGTCAAATCGGAAAATGATGGTTTCATGTCGGTGTGCTCTTTATTTCAGGAACGATATTTTCATGCAAAAAATGGGACGGTGCAAAAATACCGCACCAGATGTATGTGAAAGATTATGCTTTACGTTCTTTATTCTTCAGGCGAAGGGACGTCGAGCCGCATTTACGGCAGGTCGTTGCGCGAACAGCGTTACGTGCGTTGCATTTCATGCAAACTTTAACATTAAGAAGTCTTGCTTCTGCTTCTGGGAATCTCATCTATGAATAACCCCGTATATTGAGTTCTAGTATGTATGTATGCTCCTGGTGATATTAACGATTACGTTCAGACCGTGCCGAAATATACCATTCTCGGAAGGCTAACAGGGCACGGGCGCGGTGGGAAACGGTATTTTTCTCGTGCATGTTCATCTCGGCAAGGGTCCGCCCCTGAACGGAAAAGATGGGATCATACCCGAATCCGTCCGTTCCCCTTGGAGTATCGGTGATCTCGCCGTCGACTCTGCCCTCGAATATTTCGATGCCTGCTTCATCGATGTAGGCGATCGAGGTGGCGAAGTATGCACGGCGGTCGGCTACACCATCCATCAGGCGCAGAACCCCAGGGTTTCCAAGCGTGTCCTGAACATAGGCGGCGTATGGGCCGGGAAATCCGGCCAGCGCTTCAATAAAAAGTCCCGTGTCGTCAACGATCAGGGGGATTTGGAGGGCTGCGTAGGCCTGCTTCGCTTTTTCCTCGGCAATTTCGGCAATGCTGTTCGACTGAGGCTCGTTGCAGTCGAAGGAAATGTGGGAGACCTCCACGATCCCGTCAAAGAATGCGGCGACTTCCGCAGCTTTGTTTTTATTTCCGGTAACAACGGTTATCATAAGTATCTCCCGCGCAGTTCGATCTCGTGTTCGCGCCGGATCACGCTTTCGGCTTCGGAAAACGCCGCGCAGTATCCTTCAATGAATGCTGACTTGAGCGCCTCCGGATCTTCGGTCGTGCTTTCCAGCGTCTGGAAGAGGACATGCAGATCGACGCCGCGCGGTTCGATCTCTTCGGTCATTTGCGAGAGACCAAAGTCGATCAGATACACGCGGTCGTTATGCCAGATCATGTTCGAGGTGGTGAGGTCTCCGTGCGTTATCCCTGCCTTATGCAGTTTTCCAACTGTAATGCCTGCACCTTTTGCATACTCTTCGTTCATGACGTATTTGAGAACATCGCCATCGAGTTTTTCCATGACGATCTCGTGATCGGTCACATCGCGGATCACCGGGACCGGCACGCCGCCTCGCCTTGCTGCTGAAATCGCGCGTGCTTCGGCCCGTGTTCGTTCGGCAATGAGATGCCGGTCGAGTTCAGGTACCCGGTATCCTTTGGCAAGACGGGTTTTCACCACATCCTTGTCCGTGAGATTGACCGAAGCCTCCGCACCGCGCTCGGCGGTTTCCGACTGACCGGGAGCGAAGAGCTGGCCGGCATCGTGCCGCCAGGTTACCTCGACCTGATCGGATCTGAATCCGGGATTCACCACGGAGTCGGCAATCGGGATCGTTGATCCAGCTTCGAGCATGATCTTGCCGGTGTAGGCGATCATCGCGCCGTTGTCACCCATATAGACTCTTGGCGGGGCCATGAACTTCGCTCCGCGTTCCTCGCACATTTTTGCGAGCATCTCCTGCAGGCGTGCGTTTGCCCCGACGCCACCGACTAAAATGACCTCGTCCTTTCCGGTGTGGGCAAGGGCGCGTTCGGTCACTTCCACACACATGGCAAAGGCCGTTTCCTGGAAACTGAAGCAGACATCCTCCATGGATTCTCCCCGTTGGGTCGCTTCCTTTGCGGCACTCATCAGGCCGGAGAATGCAAGGTCCATGCCTTTTACCGTGTAGGGAAGATGGATGTACGATCCGTCCTTCGCCATCTTTTCGATGATGGGGCCGCCCGGGTGGGGGAGATTGTGGCTCCGCGCGAATTTGTCGAGTGCGTTGCCAAGTCCGATATCCAGCGTTTCGCCGAAGATCCGGTACTTTCCGTTCAGGAAGCCAAGGAACTGGGTGTTTGCACCCGATGCATAGAGCACGATGGGGTCGGCGAATTTTGTGTACCATCTGCCGATCTCGACATGGGCCACACAGTGATTCACGCCGATAAGGGGCACGCCAAGCTTCAGCGCAAGAGTACGGGCCGTGGTAGCCGCGATTCGAAGCGAGGGACCAAGACCCGGGCCAATGGAAAAAGCCACCGCGTCGATTTTTTCTCCCGCTTCAACCAGAACTTTTCTGATAACATCCGACGCAACAGACGCATGATGCTGGGCAGCCTCACGCGGGTGAATACCGCCGGTGGGCGGAACATACGGTGCAGAGTGAAGACAAACTAAATCTTCTGCAAAAACAGCGGCACTGAAGTTCCATGCAGTTCCTTCAATGCCGAGGACCCTTTTTTCGGGCATAGATAAAATATTTTATTGCTTAAACTCGGTGTATCCGCACTTTCCGCAGGAGAACCGGTCTTTGTGTTCGCCCATGAAGACACCGGCTCCGCAGCGCGGGCATGCACGGTGAGAGGTGGTTGCTTTTCCCTGGGTATCAACAGTGTAAAGTTCGCTGCGTTTTGGTGTCGCTTTGACGACCTTCTTCGCTGCCATTTTTACTCCTCCTTTTCTGCCTTGGGCTGTCCGCGGGCAATCAGGAACTCGCGTTCAGTTGCTTTGAGTGCTTCGGGGGTGTCGTAGATACGGGCTACGCCGGTTACGGCTCTGGTTCCGAAACGTCCTTTCAGCGGAGAGAGGATAAGGTTTTCAACAGGGGTATTCTGCATCGCTGCAATCTTTGCACCAATGTCTGAACGTGCCGGGGTAGCACCATCATTACTTGCGGTGAAGGCAAGTTCGTTACGGCTTAAAAGCTCGTTCCTGGTATTAGAGGTAATCTTAATCTCCATCGATATCCCACAATTATTGGAATGCAGTATATTTAATACTGGCGTCATAGACTTACAAAATAGGTCAGAAGCTTTTTTGCATTCGCGCGAAGCTGCTTGTTCACTTCGCAGATTACAAGCCCTTCTTCCGGTTGACCATATAAAATAACAGCGCCGTCAGGCAGGATTTCTGTTAGGGGCAGGACCGCAAGATCCTCTTCTCCATTGACCATGACTACGCAGGGGATCTCATCCATTGCCAGACGGAGCGCGGCAATCAGCTCATCCGTGATCGTGCCCGCCGGGTTTGTCACGTGCAGGATATGGCCCTGAATCTCCGGCATTTTCAGATACGGAGAACGCTTGGTAAATCCGTCGATAACGCCGATCGACGGGATCAGGCCGGCCGACAAGGCATTATGGGTCACAACATCCCCGACAGTACAGAATATCTTTCCCTCTATGTAGGGCAGAACCATGGAAAAATCTGAAAAAACGGTACCGAACGGCTCCCTGAAGAGCCACCGGTTTTCTGGCGGGAGTGTTAGCATTTATCTTACCTTGAGTGCGTATCTGCCGTTGTATTCAATGTTCATCTTTTCCGCAACATCGGAGTGGCGCGAGTCGATGATGACCAGATACCCGAACCATTCAGGCGTCAGGGCGTTTCCCTGACATTCGGGGCAGACGGTTTTATCCGCCTCAAGAATTTTATGACAGTTTCGGCAAGCCTGCAGGACTTTTTTTTGCGTGGAACGTTTTGCTGCCATTACTTGAGCTCCTTCTCGGCTTTCTCTTTGTTCATGTCCTCTTCGATCCAGGCCAGAGTTCCAAGACCCGGCTGACGCATGGTGAGACCGATCTTCGATTCGCGGGGATCGTGTTCGTTTAAGGAAAGAGCAACGACACGTGCACGCAGCATGTCTCCGACACCGATCGTTCTGCCGCTGTCTTTGCAGACCAGACGCGAGTTCTTCTCGTCATAATCGATGTACTCATCGGAGATCTGACTCATGTGCAGCATGGCATCGATCGGTCCAAGAGACACAAATGCACCAAAGCTTGTTGTTTCGACAACAACGCCTTCGATAATCTCCTGAAGGGATAAGCGGAGGACGACAGCTTCGAAATCGACATCATAGTATGCCCCCCCGTCATTGTAGATGATCTCTCCATCACCGACACGGTTTACGCCGGTCACTGCGATGAAAATACCCATCTCTTTGTCGACACTCCCTTCAAACTGTTCCTGTAGGACGTCTAGGATAACAGTGTTAAGATCTTCACCCATGCGTTCCGGGGGGACTCTGACTTTGTCGTTGAGTTTCAGTTTATAATACATATTTTGTCTCCTCGCCTGTTTTGCTTATTTTCCGATTAATTCTAGTTTGCAGCGCGATCTGAGAACAACAACGGGAATACGGCGTTGTCTCAGACGATTTCTTAATTCTCTATCATTGGTAACTACTACACCATTAAACATCTCTGCAGTACGGATAACTTTGTCGTCCACAGAGATATCTTCTGCCATTTCCGAAAGGACGGTGCAGCGTGCCGCGACGGTCAAACCAAACCGCGCAGCTGCCGCATCTTTTCCGCGTCCCGTCGAAAGACCGCGCAGTTCGTACACCACCTCGGCAGGCACGAGCGCGTCATAGGCGCCCAAAATGTCACGCAGACCTTCGAAAAGATCTACATTGAACTGGGCCGGCATCATCAAAGCGTTTGTGTCTAAGATGACCGTTACTCGGTCAGAAGACCCATGCCGATCAAACGCCATCTGCCTCCAACCTGACGGCTGATTGCGATCCGGGATCCAACTTCGGCGCAGACCGGACGTTTCAGCATTACTTCAGCCTGGTTCTTTTTCACTGCAAGAACGATACCTACGGTAACGGCGGTCCCAACGGAAAGCATCAGCGGTTCTTTGAGTCTGATTGGATCGATGTTCAACTCGGCAGACGAACCGACGACCCTTTCCATGAGAGTGACATCGAATTTGAGTTTGTCCCAAACCGGTGGCAAGGATCCGGCCATGCCGGCAACCTGCCCGACAAGTGTATCGCTTTTGGTGATCGCCGGGTCGAGTTTTGTACCGATTGCTGCAAGTCCGCCCGGTGTTGCTGTCGGAACCTTGTGGGATGCCTTGTTCATTGAGGTGATCTTGGTTGTGATCGGTTCCCACTTGGCTTTGTTCTCCGACATATATTGTCTGCCGGGCCGGATCTCTATTTCATCCCCTTCGTGGAACTCGCCACGAATGAGTGAACCGCCGATAACACCGCCTTTGATGTCACGCCAGGAACTTCCCGGCCGGTTCACATCGAAAGAACGGGCGATCAGCATGATCGGCATGACGTCTGTTTCACGCTCGATATCCGGAATCGTTGTATTCAGCGCATCCAGAAGCATCCCGAAGTTAATTCTCTTCTGTGCAGAGACAGGAATAATTGGCGCGTTTTCTGCGACCGTTCCTTTTACGAATGCTTTGATCTGCTTATAGTTTTCCAGTGCTTTCTTCTGCGGAACAACATCGATTTTATTCTGAACTATGACGATGTTTTTTATGCCGGTCAACTCCAGAGCCATAAGATGTTCTTTGGTTTGGGGCTGCGGACACGGCTCGTTTGCCGCAATTACGAGCATCGCGCCGTCCATTATGGCGGAGCCTGAAAGCATCGTGGCCATGAGGGTTTCATGCCCCGGGGCATCCACAAATGAGACTGATCTTACTGCTTCAAGTTTTTCACCGCAGGTAGGGCACGTCTCTGTATTTGTCCAGAGTTCCTCCACCCCGCATTTTGGACATTTATAAAATGTTGCATCGGCATACCCAAGCCGGATCGAGATCCCGCGCTTCAGTTCTTCACTGTGGCGATCTGTCCACGAGCCGGTAAGCTGGCTGACTAATGTCGTCTTGCCGTGGTCAACGTGACCAACTACGCCGATATTTACATTTGGTATTGTAGGATCATGCAAAGAAACCAAAACCTCCTCTAACTCTATATAGTTGACTTCAACACAGATATATGTGTTTGATAATGTCCTTATCCCCCGCCTTCGCAGCTCTGATCGGTATTTCTCCAGGCGTTTTCCTGCATATCACGTATTTTTTCCTGCTCCTCTTTGAAATCGCGCGTTGAGTCGCGAGTTTTTTCCTCGCGTCTTTTCTCTTCTTTGATTACAGTGAGCTGATCTATGCGGTAGTAAATACCTGTAATGTCAAGTTCGGCAAAGGTCTCCCCCATCTCCTCAGAAAACGTCACGATTTTTCCAACCGTACCGGTTCGTCCGTAACGTACGGTCTCTCCAACTTTGAACATACTTATGAGTAGTATGGAAAGTAGTTTGTGATAAAAGTGTGGGAAAAAAGTTAGTTGATGGTCAGACCATTCAAAACTGCTTCTTCTGAGACAGCGAACGTCTGATCTGTTCCAACAATTTTATAGAGGCTTGTAGTCTTAACATCATATGACCCCCCTGTAGTTGAATATGGTACAATGAACTGTCCATTCACGCTTTCCTGACGATAGGTGAATGTTCGTCCATTATTTGTGATAACGTCGACTTCTATGATTCCTTCTCCATTGATGACGGCACCAGGAACATATTCAAATGTCTTAACATATGCGGTACCGCCTTCATTTACATCAGTAAAATAGTCTGCCACCACATAGGTTGTTGATTCATACACAAATCGGAAGTGCTGAAGTGCTGGTACATCAACACTTGGGAGATTGTAATTCGTAAGGTCCGTAGGAGCAGAGATTACATATGCCTGTTTTCCGGTTGCGGCATTGGCATTATAGCTATCTGCAGTTGCCCATGCGGCACTTGCATCTGTGTATATTTTAGTAGACGTAACCACAGGATATCCATATCCTGCTGTTGAATCAGTGATGACTACATAAACACTACCTGAATCTGTCATGGACCCATCAAAGTTTTGAAGTCTGACTGTCAAGGAATTGTAGAACTCAGGTGTTGGGGCTGACACTGCGGAATAGGTTCCATCAGTTCCCTGTTGAAGGAAGGTGTAGTAGTAAGGAGCCGTTCCTAATGTAGAATCGTTCCAGACAGTCATTGCTCCAAAGATGCCGTTTGCCATCAGATAATCAGTCATCACATACTTTGTACCAAGATAATCCAGCTTTTCCATAATCTGTGACTCATTCGTATTTGTTAGTACGGCTGCCACACCATATTCGCCGGATACTCCGGCCTGGAATGGATTACTGTTTGGAATCCGTTTACCAATGGTTGTGATGTAGTGTCCATAGTCCCACCAAGAGAGGACGCCGTATGATTCCTGTGGATAAGTAAATGTGGATTCGTCATAGATTGTCAGATAATCGACACCGGTCTCCGGCGTGTTTACGGACAGCCATTCACATGCATCGATCCAGTCTTGGGGAGTGCCTGCGTTTGCAGAGGGAGAACTCAGTTCAACGGCATATACGGAGGAAGATCCTACAAATGCGACTGCGATGATCATGATAACTGCAAAGATGCCCAGTCTGATCGGATCCGTTTTTCCTGAAGCAGAAGTCTCCTGAGCTTTGGATTTTTTTGCTGGTTTTTGTGATTCAGTGCGTTTTGCAATAAGTAAACCAAGATCTTTTTCAGCAAAGGTAATTGCCCATCCAACAAATACTGCTGCGAGTAGCGCAATATTTGCGGCAAAGTAATACTCCCAGCGTATGTGAGCACATGTTGCAAAGAACATGAAGAAAGACCATATAAGAATGAAGAGAACACCTGGTGTTTGATGTTTCCAAATATTCCATATGAGGCAGATAAAACCGCAAGCCGCAAGAAGAATTCCCCAGTTGTATGATGAAACTGCGCTGGAAAAAGACCATGAAGAGAGCTCTTGAACAGTTGCAGCAGTGGGTCCGTATGAAAAGAACCCGGCGAGATTTCCTATTAGCGAGTTATAGAGATCTGGGAGAACGAGTGCAAGAATTAGTGAGCCTGCAGCCAGCAGTATGACTAGCGTAATCAGGTAATAATACCACGGTTTTTCGAATTTTGTTATGAGGTGCGATATGAGATATAATACGACCGTGCCGAGAACAAGGAGAATATGAACGAGGAACAGGCCTAGGGAATAATCAGTAAAGCCGAAATTGAGATTACGAATCCCATACAGCAGTAATCCAAGCGTAGCAATGATAAACGTGATCACGTTCAAACTAAGAAGATACTCATTTGGTTTGTCTGAGTACTGATTCAAAATAAACTGGATCAGAGTAAATACTGCTACAAACATGCCAAAGACGACCATTGTCGTCATAGTAAGGAGCCCAAGGATGTATGCAACACCGCAGATAACTCCGTATAGTAAAGGCAGTTTTACTGTTGAAAAATCTTTGAAATCGATTTTTTTATCGCTGAGCGCATATAATGCAAACACATAGCAGAGACAGAATAAACTGGAGAATAATGTTTCTGCAATGTGGTGATCAAAATGTCCGTAAAGCGAACGGTAGAGGAACTGACCACCGATCACTGCGATGAAAAGGGCAGAGAGGATACCTGTTTTCCAGTCACCTATCCTCTTTCCAAGGAAAAACATGACAGGAACCATGAGTGCACCGAGAACTGCCGGTGCCCAGGATACAGCCGTGATAACTTCCACTCTGGTTGCTGCTCCAGCGAGTATTGCAAAGAACGAGGCAATGTAAGTAAAGAGCGGGCCCCAAACAATCTCCTGCCCGGTTGGATAAAGTGTCATCGGGTCAAAGAAAATATACCCAAAGTTATTTGTCAGTGCCACTTCGACTAAGCGCAAATTATACCATGCATCGGGTCCGGCAATCATATTTCCAGTACCTGCAAGGGTTGCCATCGGGATCATGCGTATCCAAAAAGCAAGTAAAGTACATATCAGGACGACGAGTCCGATGATGCCATAACGATATCGTTTATCGTTCCAAAAGCTCATAAAATCCATAGTCTATCACAGGTAGATATTAGATATGTATTATCTGGGCGTGTTATAAGATAAAATAATTGGAAAGCCCCCTCTCGAATCATGAATATCTCTAAGTATGGATTCAGTGCAATGAATAATAGACAATGTTTCTATATCTCCTTCCACTCGGGGCGGGAATCATATTTCTTGCAATCCTCCCCTATATAATATATTTATTCGGCGTGACCTTCGGAAAAAAACCTGAAGAGATGGGCTTAAAAATGCCTGAGATGCGGCCGGCCGTTTCCATTGTAATCTGTGCATATAATGAAGAAAGGACCATCGCCAGAAAAATCCAAAGTATCTCTTCCTGCACTTATCCTGATGAGTTAATGGAAGTAATTCTTGTTATCGACTGTTCAGATGATAAATCAGAAGAGGTCGCACGGAGAGAATTTGCAAACGTAAATTTTTCCTGGAAGATACATCTCAATAAGCAGAGGTCTGGAAAAAATACCTCGCTAAACACTGGAATTGGTCTCACGTCCAATGACTTAGTTGTGGCAACGGATGCAGATCTGGTATGGGATAATAACAGTGTTGAGCGTTTAGTCAGAAGAATTCAGGTAGATAACACATTTGCCGCAGGGACCGGTGACTTGCAGCCAAATCCCGGAGCCAACCGGGTCACCTCAATGGAAAAAACCTACAGATCCTACTTTGGACGAATGGCAGAATGGGAATCGGCTCACGACGCGACACCCGCATTTAATGGCTGTCTTTTAATCTTGAGAAAAAGTATCATAGGAGGCGTCAACGAAACGAGAGGAGCGGACGATGCCAATCTCGCCTACGAAGCAATACGAAAAGGATACCGGACATTTTACGAGACTCGCGCCGCCATCTATGAGGAGCTCCCGGAAAATCTCCACAAACAGTACACCCAAAAGGTGCGCAGAGCCAAAGGTCTTATCCAGACGACGCTTTCCAATCTTGACCTTCTGAAAATTAATCGTCGATTCTGTCGGATATTTTATCCTCTCCGGATATGGATGTACGTGATAACCCCAACGATGTTGCTGATCGGCTGCATTCTCTTCTCAATCGGTCTAATTCTCAATTTGCCGCTTCTCTTTGTTCTGCTGGTTGCCGCTTTTCTCTTGTTCAGTTATATCAGAAAAGGAAATCTTGTAACTGCTTTTGTTACAAATCAGTTTTATCTATTGGCAGGTCTGTATTCCAGACGCAAAGATGCTGTTCTCTGGAGAAGCACCTCGAAAAAAGTCGGAGAGTAAGTTATTCAACCGTCACACTTTTTGCTAGATTTCTCGGCATATCCACATCTCTGTCAAGAGAGACTGCTGTGTGATATGCGAGCAACTGTAAAATAATTGAAGACAGAATAACTGAGCCGTATTCCGACACAGATGGAAGTATTATACATACATCAGCCACATCTGCAAGATCGGCATCATGTTCTGTTCCAATTACGATAAGGGGTGCGCTACGGGCCTTAACCTCTTTCAGGTTTGACATCATGACAGGATAGACGGAATTTGAAAAGCACATCCCTATTACCGGGGTTTCCGGAGACAACAATGCAAAAGGTCCGTGTTTCAACTCGCCTGCTGCATATCCTTCAGCATGGATGTAGGAGATCTCTTTCATCTTTAACGCACCTTCCAATGCCACAGGATAGAACACACCACGTCCAATATACAGCAACGTTGTGGCATCTTTGCAGATCGCGACAGCCTTAGAAAGATCAATGGTGAAAACCTCGGGAATATACCGGCGAACCTCAGCTAACTCCACCTCAAGCGAATGGTCTGAGAGTATATTTATGATTTGCATAAATGCAGCGACCTGAGATGTGAATGATTTCGTTGCCGCGACACTTATCTCAGGACCTGCTCTGGTATAAAGAATAGATGAGGCCACGCGTGTAATGGAGCTTCCAAGGACATTTGTTACTGCGATTGTCTGTATTCCTAGACTTTTTGCCAGTTTCAGCGCAGCTATCGTATCCGCCGTCTCTCCAGACTGGGAAACACCGATCACCAGGTCGGTGCCGGGTGTCGGGAAATACTTGAATTCAGATCCAAGTACTACACGGGTTGGGATGTGACAGATACTCTCCATCAGATAGGAAAAGACCAAAGATGCATTTGCTGAGGTCCCGCAAGCAACAACCGTAATGGAATGAGCTTTTTTGATCAGCTTAATTTCATCAGAACAATGTTTAATTGAGGAAAGAGTGTTGGCAAAAGCACCGGGTTGTTCATAAATCTCCTTAAGCATAAAATGTTTGAACCCGGCCTTCCTAATCTCATCTCCATTCCATTCAAGTGTGGCGATCTCACGCGACACTGGAGACCCCGCATTATGGATTCTATATCCACTTTTCTTGATTTCAGCTATATCCCCATCATCAAAATACACCACATTGTGTGTATAATTCAGAAGCGGGAGTGCGTCAGACCCAAGAATAAACTGATCATCGCCAATACCGAGAACTAAAGGACTTCCATTTCTGACGGCGATTATCTTATCTTCACCTTCGGCGATAATCAGAAGAGCATACGATCCTTCAAGCATCGGTATGATGCTTGATACTGCATCAAAAAGATTTCCCGCATACTTTTCAGCAATCATATGAGGAATTACTTCCGTATCCGTCTGCGATGCAAAAACAACCCCTCGTTCTTCCAGTCCCCGTTTCAGTTCGGCATAATTTTCAATGATACCATTATGAACCACCGCAATCTTTTTTGCTCCATCTAAGTGCGGGTGCGCATTTATCTCGCTTGGAACGCCATGAGTTGCCCAGCGTGTGTGTCCTATCCCAATAGTTCCGGTGAGATGATTAGCGGATGTTTTGGCGTCCGAGATCTTTCCAAGATGCTTGTAAACGGAGAGCTCGGGGGAGAGAGTCGCAATCCCAAATGAGTCATAACCACGATATTCTAACGAAAGAAGCCCTTCTGTGCAGACAGGTGCCGCCTGGTGGTATCCTATATAGCCGACAATCCCGCACATCTCACATCACCAGTGTGTTATCGGGAATCTCTTTTTCGAGTATCTTTCCGCTTTCTATAGTAGCATTGTTTCCTATAACTCCATCCTCGATGATAGTAAACGGCCCGATCGTTACCCGATCCCCGCACACTGAACAGGATTCTTCAGAAAAAGCCGAGAGATGATTTCGACACAGGCATCCCTCGCCCATGATCGTATTAACAATGCGCGAGTGGGAACCGATAGTACAGTCATTCATGATGATACTGTTTTCGATGTAGGCGAAGGGCTCTATTGTAACGCGTGACCCAATGCAGGTGTTCGGCCCGATATATACGTGCGGCCCTATTTGTCCTCCCTCTCCAATAACAACAGGGCCAAGAATAACCGTGCCCGGACCTAAGGTATTTTTCTTTCCGATAATGGCATGCCCCTGTACCGTGACGCATTTGTCAATAGTGCCCGAAACTGAATCCACCACCTGCCTGAGTAGGTGTTTGTTTACTGAAAGCAGATCTTTTGGGGAGACGGCATCCTGCCAGTCAGTTGCCGTGACAATGGAAATTGGCATTCCCTCCTTCATTCGGTTCTGCAGGGATTCGGGAATAGTCTGTTCACGTATTTTTTGAATAAACTCCTGGGTAAAAATATACACACCGCAGCTTACCAGAGACCCAGAAGGAACATCTGTTGGTTTTTCCACGATCCTCGTCAACTTCCCGTCATCTCCAAAGATCACTCCGAAATTTGAAGGTGATGAGTGTGGTGCCACCAAAACGGCATTCTCCTTATCCAGTATGGACCGCAGGGATTCCGGATCGATGTAATTGTCTCCGGCAAGGACCAGTGTTTGCGTATGCACATACCCCTTTGCCATGGACAGGGCATGCGCCGTTCCCAGTTGCTTTTCCTGCACGACCACGTTTACAGGAACAGGATACGTATTCAGGAACGTCATTACTTGTTCCTTTCTATATCCAACAACCATCGTGATGTCACGGATACCTGCGGCAACGACCGAGTTTAATACGTGTTCGAGAATAGGACGGTTTACCACTGGGAGCATGACCTTTGGACGATTTTTTGTCAGGGGTCGAAGCCTGGTTCCTTCTCCGGCAGCAAGAATAACAGCCTGAATATCTGTCATCTTACTTCACCACCGTTTTATCTTCGATCATCCCGGTGACGAAAGTGTGGGGTGCGACTTTCGTTCCGCTGCCGATCGAAGATCCGGTATTTACTGAACAGTTTATTCCAAACAGGACATCATCCCCGATGACTGCCCCAAATTTCTTTCTTCCTGTGGATCTCCCCCCCACTTTAACCGGTCCGTGATCGTGCCGAAGATTTGCGATTTTTGTGCCGGCCCCGAAATTACATCTGCTTCCAATCACACTGTCGCCGATATAATTGTAATGCGGGATCTTTGTATCATCAAAGATGATGGAGTTTTTGATCTCAACGGCATGGCCTATGTGACAGTTGTTTCCGACAGTTGTTCCCGGCCGAAGATATGCATTTGGACCAACAACAGTGTTTTCGCCGATAATGCAGGGCCCTTCGATGTACGTCCCGGATTTGATTACGGATCCATTTCCAAGAATCAGCAGACCTTTTACAATCACGTTTTCTTCAATAATTCCGTTTACTTCGCTTGGGATCGTCTCGAGGAGATGTTCGTTTGCCGTCAGCATATCCCAGGGATAGCCCACATCCATCCAGACGGACAAGGCATATGCGGTGAGTTTTCCATCACAGATATAATCAGTCAAAGCATCGGTAAGTTCATACTCTCCTCTGGAAGATGGAGAAATCTTTTTGAGAACCACAAATATTTCCGGGTCAAAGAGATATGCACCGGCATTGATAATGTTCGATTTCGGGTGAAGAGATTTTTCTTCCAGTGAAGTGATTTTGTCATTTTCTACGGTCACCACACCGAAACTTTCCGGATGTGTTGTCGTCGAGGTGGCCATGACCGGACTTGGAAGAGCAATGATCTTTTCCAGATCGGTTCTTTCGAGGATCATATCTCCGTTCAGCATGAGAAATGTATCATGGATAAATGGTTCAACGGTTTTCAAAGCGTCGGCCGTTCCCATTTGTCTCCTTTGCACAACATACTGTATCGACACGCCGAATTTTGAACCGTCATCGAACCATGTTCTGATGGCCTCTTCATGGTAGCCGACAACAAGAAGAATCTCCGTTATACCGGCATCACGCACATTCCTGATGAGATGTTCAAGCATCGGTTTTCCTGCTAAAGGCACCATGACCTTTGGGCGGGATGTGGTGAGTGGCCGCATACGCGAGCCCTCACCGGCTGCAAGAATTACACACTGCATATTATTACTCCTTGGTCTGATGCATTGCATCATGGATTTTGTTCATACCTGATTCCAGCATCATTTTTGCATCTTCTTTCGTTCGTCCTTCAGCTGTACAGCGGATCTTCGGCTCGGTCCCGCTAGCACGAATCAGGCACCAGCCGTTTTCTTCTGATATTCGGATACCATCAGTTGGTTTGTCTGCGCCAAGTCCAAAAAGAATCTCTTTTGCATTCTTTGTCTCCAGAGCATCCCGAAGAATGGTGTATCTTGGCATTGCGTCCAGCTCTTCTGCAACATTCCATTCTCCCGATATCTCGGCAAAAAGTGCTGATGCATAGGGTCCATCAGGGCAAAGAGAGTGTTTCGGGAAGATCCAGCTTCCCGAAGGCTCGCCACCAAACGTCCCCCACGAGATAAGTTCCTCAGAAACAAAACTATCACCAACCGGTGTTCTCCGGACTTCAGCGATCTCTTCAATCGCCATGGATGCGTCCACGGTCGTCACAACCTGTTTTGCATCCAGATATTTTGCAAAAAGCATGAGAAGATGATCGCCGTCGATATAACGTCCCAGATTGTCAAACGCCATCATCCGATCGGCATCCCCGTCATTTACAACAGCACAGTCGGCACTGATTTTTTTCATCAGTCTAGGAATATGGAGAAGATTTTTTTCCAGAGGTTCGGATGGCCTGGCAAACTTTCCCGAAGGGTCGCAGTTGACCGGAATGACGGAAGCTCCGGACTCTTCAAAGAGTTTCGGTGTGATCTGACCTCCCGCCCCGTTTCCACAGTCTACGACTATGGTGAGGTCTTCCGGGATACAAACCGAGGTGAGGATCGCTTCTTTATGCGGCGTAATTAGATCAGCATCGGTAAAGGTGCCCTGTTCGTTCCACGAACTCCAGGACGGATGGTCTACTTCCTCTTCGATCTCTTTTTGCTGGGCGAGAGTATATGATGAGCCGTCGGATCGGAAAAGTTTGATGCCATTATAGGGTTCCGGATTATGTGAAGCCGTGATCATAACGCCTGCATCGGCAAATCCGGCACCAAAGGCAACGGTCGGAGTTGGGCATATCCCTCCGTAGACGACGTCTGCTCCGCTGCTGATCAAGCCCGAAATAACCGCGTGTGCCAGAACATCCCTGCTGGTTCGTGAGTCAGTTCCAAGAACAACATGTTTTGCATTTTTTGCAACTGCAGCTCCAACGATTGGTGCAAGAGAAAGTAGGCGCTGATCAAACATTTGTCTGATACCGGACGAACCAAAAAGCATAGTGAAATATTTTATGTATTGAATGGTGTTAAATTATTAGGTCCCATAGGGACACCAGGACTTTTTTCCAAGAAGAGCCGCAACGCCGGTACATGAAGGACCAAGAAACAGGAGTTCTTTTTCCAGGACGACCGCTTCATCGATTTCTGCGAGAAGATCGTCACTCAAAAGTGCATCGCCAGTCACAAGCACCACCTCGGCATCTTCCAGAAATAAGGCCTGTTGTATTCCCGGAATATCGCGGCCAAGGATGTAAACATTTTTTCTGGAAAGATGCTGAACCAGTTCTTCAAGACAGTCTTCAAAGTTTACTGTCGGACAGGGGCCAAGTTTTCGAATCAGCATCAGAAAACCGGCAACTACAGTAAGTGCCCCTGCCGCAGCAGCCTTTGTTTTCGGGGATTTCAGCGGCGCACCATAGAGATTTTCTAGGCGCATCTTTGCGCAGAACGGCTCGGTAGATGCAATTTCGGCGACCCGCCCTCCAAAACAAACCTGAAGACAACTGCCAGAACAAAACTGACAGACATGTTTTTCAGGCCTGCTTATATACACAAGATCTCCGTCTTCGGTACCTATTCCATGCGCAACGTCATGAAGTTTTTTTACAGCATCGTGTAATATCATACTATATCCTCAAGTAACACAACTCTTGCGGGCGAGGCATCAGCCCCAATAATCTTCAGCGGCATCGCGATCATCTGATACACGCCGTCTTGAATATCGGCAAGATCGAGAAGTTCTATAATGATGATGCCGTTTTTCAGCAAAAAACGATGGACATCATCATCTCCTATGGACGGAGTATCGCATCCAATTGTTTTGATACCGGCAAGCAGGAGTTTTTTTGCCGTCTCAACAGATAATGGAACGGCATTTTTGAAAAGAACAGCCTTACAGTTTTTTGTAGGCATGAGGGGAGAGATCACGACCTCGGCAAAAGTGATCAGGTTTTCCAATTCGAGTTTGTCGACAGGAATTCCATTTTCAAAATAATGTGCGGGGGCATCGATGTGGGTGCCGGTGTGCGTGCCAAGGGAAAGTGAGGAGATGAAGGCATCTCCTGTTTTTAATCTGGCCAAAGAAAATTCAGGATCACCGGGATATACATACATCCCGGGGCGCAGGCCGACACTCACATCATGGATCTTCATCTAAAATCCGTGGTCAGCCGAATCGATTGCATTTTCGATCTGCTTTTGGAGAGCATCCGGCAGACCTTCGATCCTGACATCCAAGAATCCGCGGATGATGGTGGCGGTAGCTTCTTCTTCTGAAAGTCCGCGTGCCATGAGATATTCGATCTCGTCTCTGGCGATCTTTCCAACAGCCGCTTCGTGGGAAAGTTCGATGTCGACAACGCGTCCGTCGATCTCAGGAATCGCGTGCATAACGCCGTCTTTTAGGATCAGGCCGCGGCATTCGATGTGCCCTTTCGTTTGCGGGACTTCGGCAACGATGGCACCACGGGATATTATCGTCCCGCCGTTTGTAATGGCGCGGGTGATCAGTTCGGCGCTGGTGTTCGGCGCCTGAAGAATCGCTCTTGATCCGGCATCAATATGTGATCCGGTTCCGGCGACGATCACGCTCGAAAAGCGGGCGACCGCACCCTCGCCTTTGAGATAAGCGGTCGGATACATCTGGACCATTTTCGTCGGGCGCATGCAGACGTAATTAGAAAGGAACGTCCCTCCCTCTTCGACAATGGTTGCCGTACGCGGGAAGACTTCGATCTCTTCACCCCATGTATGGATCATCGTCGAGGTGACTTTGGCGTTTTTCCCGACATATATCTCATTGATCCCGTAGTGTGCCCCCTCTTTTGTTTTCAGAGAGCTTGCACATCCGGCGATCAGATGAACCTCGGATCCTTCTTCGGCAATGACGATGTTGTGGACCGTCTGGATCGTATCTCCCTGCATAAACATACAGCTCTGAAGGGGAAAAGTGGTTTTTGCTCCTTTGTGGGCGATGATTACGTATCCTCTCTGGGGATGTTCGGAAACGTACTTCGTGTACTGATCTTTGTCTGCCGGGACGATCTTCCAGCAGTAATCCTTGAGCCACTCGTATTTTTCGAGTGCTTTTTCGATCATGAGTACTTCTACGCCTTCCGTCTGGGAGCCTGCGTGAAGGATGTGATCATTGACGAGGAGGAAGCTTCCTGCACGTCCTTCCAAAGAATCCGTGTGGATTCCGGTTAAGGCGAGGCGTTCTTTATCTTCGGGACTGATCCCTGAGAATCCATTCATTTCCGGCATGATATACAGTCCTTGTATCCTGATGATTTCACACTTTTGAGAATTTCACGCGGGTTTCCGCTGCACTGCAGATATCCGTCGATCAGAACGTATCCGACATCCGCCTCGAGATAATCAAGAATGTATCCCGTGTGCGTGATGATAAGTCCCGATTTGGTACGGGACTTCATGTGGATCTCCTTCTCGAGAAGGGATGCCGCGGCGTTTCCAAGAAGGGCCATATTTTCCACATCGACACCGCTTTCCGGCTCATCCAGCATTACAAATGACGGATCCTGAACAGTGAGCTGCAGGATCTCACTGCGCTTAATCTCGCCACCGGAGAATCCCGCATTGACGTCTCTGTCAAGGAATTTCGTCATGTGCAGCTTTTCCACGATTATTGGGATCCGGGCTTCATCGATGTTATTTGTCGCATTGATGAACTTGCCGAGTTTCAGACCGGATATTGTAGGCGGACGCTGGAACATGATACCCATTCCAAGTTTTGCACGTTCGTGAACCGGTTTATTCGTGACATCAACGCCGTTGAAGATTATTTTACCGGAGGTTACTTTGGAAGAAGCAAAGCCCATAATTGTACGAAGAAGGGTGGTTTTTCCTGACCCGTTTGGGCCGAGGAGGACATGGGTCTGTCCGTCAGGCACGGTTAATGATATGCCGTGCAGAACTTCACGTCCGCCAACTTCCACATGCAGGTTTTCGATTTCAAGCATGAAAAATCACGTAAGTGTTATGTTGTCTGTAATTGTAAAGATGTGTATTTGATCAAGTTATTTTCCGAAGTTCAGCAGGATAATTCATCATTTTTCTGCACATAATTTTGAACGCAAAATCCACTTAAATTTTGAAAATAATTCCAATTTGTGTTTAAATTATGATTTTTAAAACGAGGTGCGAGGCATTATCGCACCGCGCGGTCCGGGGTATATATACTCTCGAGTAGATTTTTGTTTATGACGAGCATTGCCTTAAACTCAATCGCAAAACGTGCAGAAGGATACACCATTATTCAGAGAAGAAATCAGCTTTCGAAACTTTGCTGGTTCGCATCCGACAACTCTGAATCGGGAGCCTTTGAAAAAGATCAGAATTACCTTATCTGCTGATCTGATTCAATGCAGACTCTCAGCAAGGCATTCAGACCGGGAATATTTCTGAAAACCAATCCCTCAAAGGCGGGTTATGGAGAGATTCCCGGAACATATGAGATCGAGACACCGGAGGGTGTCTGCCTTGCGAAAAAAACCACATGGAACTACTCCGATTATTGTATTTCTGAAGAAAGGGTCCGGGATCTGTGTATGCGTGAATTGACACTCGTCCAGGGGATTGGTCCGCGGCGTGCGTTTGAACTACGCAGAAAAGGGTGCATGTTTCTCACTGATTTGGGAGATACCTGTTGGAAAGACAGTGCATCCGAGATCGCCGATGTTATTGAAAATGACACTCCAAAAGATATCTGCCGCATTTTTCACGAGGCGCACAGAGGGAATGACCCGCTCCTTCTGGGTTTTTCTCATGCTCTTCCCAAAGAGGATCTTCTGTATTTCGATATCGAAACTCTTGGCATGTTTCATTCGCCGATCATTCTTTTTGGATGCGGTTTCTGGAAAGAAAATGAGCTGACCGTCGTTCAGTATCTGCTTCGTGATATTAAGGATGAACCTGCCGCTCTCTATATGACGAATCAGATCTTCAGAGAACACTCTCATGTGGTCACCTTCAACGGAAAAGGGTTCGATGTCCCGTATCTGAACAATCGCCTCTCCTATTACGGCGAGCGGACGCTTTCCCCCAATCTGCATTTCGATCTGTTATATCCTACCCGCAGATTATACGGGCGGGACATTCCCGACTGCTGTTTGGGAACTGTTGAAAAATATATCCTGCAGAGACCGAGAACCGACGACCTGCCGGGATATCTAGTTCCGATATATTATCAGGATTATCTGCGTACCCAAAACGTTTCAAAACTCATTCCCATCATTGAGCATAATGAACTTGATGTCGCAAATCTCGCTCTCCTCCTCAGAACTGAATGTGAGGCCATCTATGGATGAAGACAATAACGACAATATGTACATAAAATGTGAGGAGGCGAAAGATCCAAAGGTTCAAAGTCCTCACTCCCCAGTCTCGGATAAATTCAAGAATTACCTTGCAGAGAAAAATATTCGACTCTATACTCATCAGGCGGATACCTTCGATCACATTTTGGAGGGGAGGAATGTCATTATTACCACTCCAACCGCTTCCGGCAAAACCCTGGCTTACACGCTTCCCGTTTTTGAGGGTCTGATCGCAAATCCGGAAGCGACTGCACTCTTCATATATCCAACAAAAGCACTGACCCGCGATCAGCTTCTCTTCCTGAAAGCTCTCGACGCTGATCTTCGCGCACGCACAAAACCGGCAATCTATGACGGAGACACCCGGCAGGACCTTCGTTCAAAGATCCGGTCCACCTCGCGAATCATTCTCACCAATATGTATGAACTCCACCAGATTCTTGCATGGCGGGGGAAATGGGGGGATTTCTGGGCAAATCTCTCCTATATTGTGGTGGATGAAGCACACAAATACCGGGGAATCTTCGGATCCAACACCGCTCTTCTCATGAGAAGACTGCGCCGCGTCTGTAATTATTACGATGCCAAGCCGCAGTTTCTCCTCTCATCGGCAACTTTAGGAAATGCCGTGTCTTTTGCCGAGACCTTTACCGGCCTGCCGTTTGTCGAGGTAAATAATGACGGATCACCGCGGGCAAAACGCATATTTCGCATCTACTCTCCGCAGAACAAAAGCAGTATATCGGCCGCCGCCGAGCTGGTAACTTCTCAAATCCATGCAGGAATGCAGACCTTATGCTTTACCCGTTCACGAAAAGCCGCTGAGATCACTGCCATACGATGCAGGGAAGAGTAGCCTGCTGGGAAAATTGCATCTTACCGCGGGGGATATCGCCCGTCCGAGCGGCGGGAGATTGAATCGGCTCTGAAAACGGGGAGCATGTCCGGAGTAATCAGTACAAACGCATTGGAAGTCGGCATAGATGTTGGGGGTCTTGACTCAGTTGTTATAAGTGGGTTTCCCGGGTCTATGATATCTGTTCTCCAGCAGGCCGGCCGTGCCGGAAGAAACCAAAAGGATTCGGTCATCACCTTTATTGCAGGGCAAAATCCCATCGATCAGTATTATGCCAGAAACCCCGAGGCCTTTTTCAATGCTCCCAAGGAAGAAGTGATCCTTGGAATCTGCAATCCATATATTCTCTCATCCCATCTTCTGTGTGCCGCCGCCGAACTGCCCTACAGAGCCGAGCGTGACCGGGAGTACTTCGGGGATGCGGCCGCCGATATCATTGAATCTCTCAAAGAAAACCATCTCCTCGCCAGTACATCGAAAGGGTATGTCTACTGCGGCGGGGAAAACCCGGCCCAGAATACACCCTTCTTTGAAATGAATGAAACTTCATGGTCGGTACGTTATGAAAATACCACCCTTGAGACCATGGATGATAATCAGGCATACAGGGAAGCATATTTTGGGGCAGTTATTTTTCATCAGGGTGAACGATACCGTGTCGAAACCATAGATCCGGAACTCCGCATTATCAGGGTAGTAAAAACATCCGACATCTATTCCACCCGACCGATAATAAGTACGGAAATATCCATTACTGCCAGTGAAAAAAACAGAAGACATCATAACCTTATCGTAAATTACGGGGAAGTTCAGGTTTCATCACAGTTACGCGGCTATTCGGTGATCGAATATGATCAGACTGTAACTACCTGCGAACTCGACATTCCTTCAAGGCAATTCACGACTAAGGCCTGCTGGATCATTATTGATGAGGAGTGCGGAGTGAGTGTTGAAGCATTTCCCGGATCTCTTCATGGAGTCGAACATGCTCTCATAGCTGCAATGCCGCATAATGTATTGTGCGACAGGTCCGACATCGGCGGGGTGGCAACCCCATTCCATAGTGATACCCTTGCTCCAACCATTTTTATGTATGATGGTGTGAAAGGAGGAATAGGTCTCACTGAAAAAGCAGCAGACCTTTTTCCAGATATTCTTACCTTTGCCCATGAACTGGTAACCGGCTGTTCCTGCAAAGAGGGATGTCCATCATGTATTCATTCTCCAAAATGCGGAAATAATAATCAGCCCTTAAATAAAACCGGCACGATTGTTCTTCTAGAATATCTTCAAGGCGAATCCAAAAAACCGTTGTCTATAAATAATCCTGATGTGAATTCTTAATATAGGTTTAAACCATGAAAATCGAGCATATTGGTGTATCATCCGCAGCATTTGTTGTGTGAGGAGTATTGGCCGTCCTCTGGGCAATCCTTGGAATAATCAAAGGTGTCCTGCTGATGTTCAATCTTCAGCTTGACGTAGGATTCACAGTTGGACTTGGTTTAGGTGTTGTCGACATCCTCGCCTACTTCATCATCTACGCACTCGCAGGATTCATCATCGGCATGATTGCCGGAGCAATTTCTGCAGTTGCCTACAACAAAACCGTCAAACTCTTCGGCGGGCTTGAAATCTCAGTGAAAGAATAAAAATTAACCAAGTTATCTTTTTTTAGAAATCAACTGCTTTCAGGCATTTTAAAACAAAATTACGTCCTGATCGCCATTACTACATCATTTTCATAGAAAAGCCGAAATATTATCGAACAAAAACAGACCAGACGTCTCCCAATTGAAAGAACAAAAAATAAGAATGTATGTGAGAATCTCACAACGGGTGATTGATTATTTTTGTTCGGTCAGGACGTCTTTGAGACTCTCTTCAAGGAAGTCCAGACCCTTTCTGACATCGTCAAGATTCTTACCGCCAGTCAGGATGATCTTTCCGGAGGAGAAGAGCAGTGCAACGATCTTCGGATCTTTGATGCGGTATACGAGACCCGGAAACTGCTCGGGTTCATACTCGATCGCTTCAAGAGAGAGGGTCGCGACCACACGGTTGAGGTTGATAAACCGGCCGATGTCGTAGGAACAGACTATGTTGGTCACGGCGACTCTTGGAACATCCAGCACGTCTACGCCTGCTTCTTTCAGGGAGGCAAGCACCTTTGCGAGACCTTCTCCCAGCGACTCTTCATTTCTGATTCCGGTAAGCACGACCTTTCCCGACGAGAAGATCAGCGATGCCATTTTCGGCCTGTCGATACGATACACTGCACCGGGGAAACGTTTTGTATTGAGTTCACACCCGTCAATTTTTTCGGAGATCTCTGCAAGATCAATTTCTTCGGCAATTACGCCGGAGGCGACGATATTTTCAATCTTCAGAGAGGAGTATGTTTTCCCATCCATCTTTATTAAATGGAGCACGGACAAGCATAATACTTCGCGTTAGATGCGGGTGTGGTTTCATCCAGAAATGCGCAGGAGTTTATATAAAATCATTTCACGTTTTTGCCTATTTTCAAAGAAAAAAGAGATGTTTGGTGGTGATTTTCTCCAGGAAATCCGGTCATTCTTCGAGTCCGGTGTCGTGATAAGACCGCCGCTCTTCGATATGCCCGTCCACATACCGTGCGAACCGGTTTTCGCCGATGTCATGGACTGGGTCGAGGACATCCCACGGCCAGCCGCCAAATTCGGTCAGTCGGAAGTCCCGGTAGGCTTCCTGGATTTCTTCAGGTGTGTTCATGACAAACGGGCCGTATCTGGCGATCGGTTCATTGATCGGTTCTCCTTCCAGGAGAAGGAGGGAACACCGGGCATTTCCGGCATGTATCGAGATATCCTCGCCGCCCGGGAGCACGACCCGTGAGTAGGGACCGATCTCCTTTGTGCCGATCACGATTTTATCGCCGTCGTAGAAGTAGAGATTTCTGGAGATCGTTGAAGTAACGGCCGGGATGCGAAGTTCCGCTCCCGGATCCATTCTGATGAGGAGAACCCTGACATGATTGTTGGGGTCGGTTGCCCAGGACGCTGGCGAGGGGTCAGGGGCTTTTTTCCCGTCCCATTGTCCTGCGATCAGCCGGACCGTTCTTGCTTTTCCGGCGGCATCCCTGGATGTTATGACGGGTATGTCCTCGGCCCAGAGCATCCGGTAATGCGGCTGCGCAAGTTTGTCCTTTGCCGGTAGGTTCAGCCAGATCTGGAAAAGTTCGAGCGGGTTTTCCCGGTCCGCATGTACGAGCGGGAACATCTCCGCGTGCTGGCAGCCGCTTCCGGCCGTCATCCACTGAACATCGCCGTTACAATATCTTCCTGCGGCGCCGAGCGAATCGGAATGATCCACGTATCCCTGTATCGTGGCGGTGATCGTTTCAAATCCGCGGTGGGGATGAACCGGGAATCCCGGGACCCGCTGGCCGTGATACATGCGGAACCCGTTTTTTATGACGAAATCGTTTCCCAGATTTCTGCCGGAAAGAGAGACGGCCGGACCGAGGTCCCGTTCTCCTTTCGGGTACATGTCCTTATGATGAGCACAGAAAAGAAACGGATTGTCCGTTGCGAACGGAAAACCGAGTCTTTCAACACGGATAACTTCTTTCTCTGCCATTTCGCTGTTATGTGAATAGAACTCCCCAATCCGTTATATATTTGTGGGAAACGGCAGACAAACGGCCGGTATGTGCCGCTTTTTTCTCAAACGGCGTGATGGAATTTTCGCGGTCTTCGGCCTCGAAATTTCATCTTCCCGAGGTATAATATGCGGGAACGCTCAATATTACATATCTCTATGCTGGAACTACTGGTAGCCGTCATATCAGCCGCGTTTACGCTGATCATTATTCTCGATCCTCTTCTTTCGGTCTCGATGTTCATCAATCTGACCAGGGATCTCCAAAAGCCCGAGATGATCAGGCAGGCTTTCGTGGCAACGGGCGTCGCCGGCGTTCTGATGCTGACTTTTCTGATATTCAATAATCTGCTGTTCGATCTTCTCGGCATCGAACTGGAGAGTTTCAAGGTCGCCGGAGGTATCATCCTCTTCATTCTCGGTCTGCAGATCGTTCTCGGTCTGGACATAGGCGGCTCCTCTGCCGGGCACAAAAATCTGGAGAGCACGGACCGGATCGGGAAAAAATCCATGGCGGGCGTTATCATCGGCACGCCGGTGATGTGCGGGCCTGGAACGATCACAACGGTGATGATTCTTGGAGCTCAGGACGGTATTCTTCTGACCCTTGTCGCGGTGATCCTTGCCCTGTTTTGTATCTGGCTGATTCTGATCTTTTCCGCACAGATCAAGAAACTGCTCGGCGAAACCGTGCTTGTGATCCTCTCGAAGATCTTCGGTCTTCTGCTTACGGCGATCGCCGTACACACGATCTGGACCGGTATTCTTGGCCTGATCGCTCTTTCGGTCTGATCATGGTTGTCTTCAAACCCGAGCTGACCGAGTTCCTCGTTTTCGATCTGGAGGCGTTCGTGCCGCCAATGGACCGGAGGAAGCGGACCGGGGCTTCCCTTGCCGTGAATGCATTTCGCGAAGGGCACACTCTCCTTGGCGGCGTGGTCTACGGCGGCCGGTCGCTTGCGGGCGAGGTGGTCCAGGACTACGCTCACTACTGGATGTGGCGCGAAGGCGGCGAAAAGGAGGTGGTGACCGCCCTGTACCGGGTGTTTGCCGCGATGTGGGACGGTGTTAAGAATAAGAAGATGATCCAGGCGGATCCTGTTGTCTGCGGGATAGGGATCTCGACATTCGATATGCCGTTTCTGCTGATGAAATGTCTCCAGTATCAGGTGGCTCCCCAGAAGAGATCTACAACACGATCAGCAGTGCCGGGTCGTTGATCTTTCCGTTGCTGGAATCGGTTTTGTTCCGACACAGAACCCTATCCTGCATCCCTGTTCGCATAATCAGCTGGTCGATGCTCTGCTTCCGGAGCGTGCGAAAAAACCTACCGGAAAAAAAGGTGTGGGAGATGATAGACGCGAAGGAGTACGGGGCGGTCGAACAGAGGTGCGAGGGCGAGGTCCGGGAGATGGTGGAGATCGCAAACCGGATGCTTCTCAGCTGTCGATATCCGCGTAGTATGGTTTGATGTCGAGGAGCGGCGTTTTATCGAGCGCCTCAAGGCCCTTGACGGTGAGGACAAGGTCATTTATGCTGATGATCGTCACAAGCGTAAGGGAGATCGGATTCAGCCTGACCGGGGCACGGGTCGAGAATACGCCGCGCATCTCGCCTTTTCCGTGTCCATGCGGTTTTACTTTGAGGATGTCCCGCTCCGCCCGGTCGAACCAGCAGAGGATGAAGACTTTGTCTCCGGCGGCAAGCCCGGAGAGTCCGTCCCGGTATTTTTCATAGATCGTTATCCTGCTTGGCTTGCCGGTGAAGATCCCCTGTCTGGGTGCGTCGTCCGTATTGTCGAAGGGCGAACGAACGATGCCGATCGGGGTGCATTCTATTTTATCCGGGGCCTTGTTTCGGGCGGGTGCGGATTTGAGGGAGAGGAGGTCGAGAGCATTATTGCATAACCAGTCGCATGACCCGACGTAGGCGTTTTCCCGCGGTACATGGGTGTAGGCGACCGAGGCAAACTCCGACGCCAGCTGTTTTGCTTTTTCATACAGGGGCCTAAGATCATCCGACCTGACCGCGTATCTCCCGGTCATCTGGGAGATCATCAGATTGCTGTCGGAAAAGACCTCGACTTTGGTTTCTTTCGGGGTGCAGAACTTTGCGGCACGGCGCAGAGCGGCATTCAGTGCCGAGTATTCCGCGGCATTATTGGTTGCCCGCCCAAGGGTCAGGACGTCCGACTCAAGAACCTCGTCGCCGCGTAAAATCAGCCACGCGGCAGCGGCCTGTCCCGGGTTTCCCCGGCTTGCCCCGTCAGTATAGATGGTCAGATGGTCCATGGAGTAGTAACTCGATCTATACTTTAATTAATGTGCCTGTCTGAGTATAGATCATGGACACTATCACCATTCATGTAGGAACCCATGGACTGACTGCGTCGAGTACCTTTGACGGAGGCAACATCTCTCCGAAGATTGAACTTCTGGGTGTACCCAAAGAGGTCCAGTATGTAGGCATGATCGTCCAGAATAAATCCGGCGGCGAGAACTACAAATGTCTCTGGTCGGTCTGGAACATTCCATCCGTCGGCTACATCCCGCCGGGATACGACGCCGGCCCTGCCCCGAAATTCCCGTTCCCTGCCGTACAAGGAGTAAACGACTTCGGCGAACATGCCTGGCACGGCCCATCGCCCGGTCTTGGGATCACCGACCGGCTCTTATTCCAAGTGTTCGGCCGGACCGAACCTCTGGTCATCTCGGCAAATGCCAAGATGGATGAAGTGATCGAGGCATTCCGCGACGGAAAAACTACCGCCCACGGCAGTCTCGAAGTCACCTATCAGGGATAACTCCCTGCATTTTTTCAAGCCTTTGGCCCTCTTGGCGCAAACATCTTAAAAAACAGAGGAAAAATCGGTATTGGTTATTCTATCTGCAGAAGTTTGAGAGAGATCAGATCCTCGTAGATCTTCTTGACCGCCTTTTTAGCATCGATCGTTTTCTTTCCGCCGGTGATGATCAGTTTTCCCGAACCAAAGAGCAGAACGACCACTTTCGGGTCATCGAGCCGGTAGACGAGTCCCGGAAACTGCTCGGGTTCATACTCGATCTTGTCCAGATTGAAGCTCATCGCGATCTTGTTGAGATTGATGCGGCTTCCAAGGTCGGCCGAGGTGACGATGTTCTGCACGGTGTAGGTCGGGTTGTCCAGAATATTGATCTTGAGCTCTTTTAGGAGAGCGACCAGGTACTCCAGTCCTTTGGTCAGATTCTCGAGGCTTTTGGCGCCGGTAAGGACGACTTTTCCCGATCCGAAAACCAGGGCCGCGATTTTCGGATTCTGCATGCGCAGGACGACTCCGGGGAAACGCTGTTTATTATATTCCGCTCCCGGAATCTGGGCGGCGAGCGCCACAAGGTCCAGACTGTCATTCACCTTGGTTGATGCAACAATATTCTCAATCTTCAGCGAGTCTTCGGGAAGGTTTGACATATTTATAAGTTAATACAGGTTAGTATATAAATACTCGTGTGGGTTGCTTAAAAAAAGAGGGGGAAAATATGCTTAATCGTATTCACGCCAGGTATGTTTGCATTTCGTGCAACGGAAGAATCTTACTTCGGATTCATCAGCACTGCGTAACTGGCGGAGCCACCACTCGGCGATGCCGTGACCACAGTTTGGACATTTGATGGCGATTGTTGGTTTGGTTCCCATATCCACGCCTTCTTCCACGATCAGAATGTCGTTTTCCTGCATGTAAGCGACTTTTTTCATCTGCTCCTTATTTTCGGCGGTGATGGTTTCGGTATATCCACATTTTGAACAGCACAACTGTCCGTCTTTTGATTTCATCAGCTTCCCGCATGTTGGGCAGAACATCATAGAATTCACTATTGGTTTTTCAACGTTAAATAGCCTTATGAAACCGGCAGGTTCGGCTGGCAAACCCATTTATCCAACCATATCCAATCAATAAGCATCGATATGCTGGATACTCTTATACTCTGCACATTAATCATCAGTCTGGTCGCATTTCTTCTCACGCTGATTCCTGGAAAATATGATAAATATGCCGCGATTGTTGGATGGATCACGGCGGAACTCAGCTTCCTTCTGATGCTTCCCGACCTTCTTGAAGAGGGAAATTTTTTTTATCCGCTACTCGCCGTCGCCGGAATCCCGCTCGTATATATTATCGTTAAACGTCTGCTCATCCGTGACCAGCATATTCTCAAATTAACCTATGCGGCGGCCATATGCGGGATCGTCTATGCCCCGTTTGCCATATTCACCGGACTCGGCAACTGGCTCATCTCGGTCGTAGTATTCTGTATCCAGAAAGTGTTCGATATGATCAGTTTTCCATATATCATGGCCGATTGGAATATGTTCGAGTCAATATGGACCGTTCCTGGTCAGACATATGGGTACATGGATCAGATCATCCTTGGATGTACCGGAATTACGGCGATCGCTATCCTTTTGGGCGTTATCGCTCTTACCAAGACCTCATGGAAACAGAAGATCGGGCTTACACTTCTGGTCTCCGTGCCGATTTTTATCATCAATATCTTCAGAAACGTGTTTGTGATCATGGCCTACTTCGGGCAGTGGTTCCCCTGGTTCGAGACAGAACTGACCCACCCGACGATCCCCGGCTATGCAAGCTTTTTCTGGTCCCACAATGTCATCTGCGAAGGAGCGGCGTTCCTTCTCATTCTCGTAATTGCCTATCTACTCTTCAGATTCTCGTCGGGTCTGATCAGTAATATCCGTGATATCCTGTTCATTTACAGAGACGATATCCGATCAATGCTCGGCAAAAAGCCGCGGACCTGAATATGGATTGTCCGTTCTGCGAAGTGGATGCACCGCTGTTTGGAAATGCACTTGCATACGTCAAATGGGATATGTACCCTGTCTCGCAGGGCCTTGTCCTCATCATTCCCCGCCGGCACGTATCATCCTGGTTCGGTCTCACCTCTGACGAACATGCGGCGGTGAGTGAACTAATCGGACTCGCCAAAGACCATCTGGATAAAATGTATTCGCCTGCCGGATACAATCTCGACGTGAACTGCGGGGAGGCCGCAGGTCAGACAATAATGCATGCCCATCTTCATCTTATCCCAAGATATATCGGGGATGTTCCAAACCCTCGTGGAGGAATCCGAGCCGTAATTCGGGCAAAACAGGATTATCCTAACCCGAAATAACGCCATTTATATAGGATGAGCGGGATTAAATATTATTTATATGTACAAATCCATCGACGAAATAAATGAACGTATTCGTGATGGAAGTGTCCGTGTGGTCAGCGCTGAAGAGATGCCGGATATCGTCGATGAACTCGGCGTTACCGGGGCACTCCAAGAAGTGGACGTGGTCACCACCGGCACTTTCGGTGCGATGTGCTCGTCCGGAGCTTTTTTGAACTTCGGCCACTCGGAAATCCCAATAAGAATGGAAAAAATGTGGCTGAATAACGTCGAGGCCTATGCAGGAATAGCAGCAGTCGACTGTTATATCGGAGTGACCCAGGAGTCCACCACGAGAAACTCGGAATACGGCGGGGCCCACGTTATCGAGGACCTTATCGCCGGAAAGTCCGTGGAACTCCACGCCCGGGCGAAAGGGACCGACTGCTACCCGAGAACCTCAATAACCAATGAATTTACCATAGATGAACTGAATCAGGCAATAATGGTCAACCCGAGGAACTCGTATCAATCCTATAATGCCGCGACCAATATGAGCGATCGGGCAATACGGACCTATATGGGATTCCTTCTTCCGTCTCACAGAAATATCACCTACTCGGGAGCCGGGTGTCTCTCTCCTCTTCCAAACGATCCAACCCTTTCGGTTATCGGATCCGGAACCCCGATCTTTATCGGCGGAGCGAACGGCGTCGTTGTCGGGGAAGGCACGCAGTCTTCCCCCGGAGCCGGGTTTGGGACCCTCATGACTTCCGGAAACATGAAGGATATGTCTCCCGATTTCATTCGGGCGGCAACCATGACCGGATACGGCGTGACGATGTACGTCGGCGTGGGTATCCCGATCCCTCTCTTGAATGAAGAAATCGTTCGGCACACCGCGGTCCGTGACGAGGATCTGAAGACGAGCATCGTCGATTACGGAACTCCGTTCAGGGACAGACCCGTGATCCGCGAGGTCACCTATGCCAAGCTGAAGAGCGGCTCGATCGAGATCGACGGCGAAGAGGTCCGCTGTTCTCCGCTCTCCAGTTACAAGAAGGCCCGCGAAGTGGCGGCCGAACTAAAGAACCGGATCGAAAACGGTTCTTTTACGATGGCTCTTGCTTCCCGCCCGATCGATTCCCAGAAGAGGAACAAACCGATGGCGGAGAAAGGGTATGTCTGTCATGTGAACGAGATGATGGTCTCGACCTTTGTGACCATCACGGGACAGGAGAGCGTCAAGGAGGCTGCCAAACGTCTCCTGAAAGGCGAGACGAACCATCTCCCGGTGATCGATGTGGAGAACCGGCTGATTGGTATCGTGACGACCTACGATGTCTCCAAAGCCTTTGCGAACGATGCGCAGGATCTTACCGTTTCCGAGATCATGACCAAAAACGTCATCACGATCACTCCGGACGCGCCGGTGGACTTTGCCGCCAGGACCCTTCAGCAGCACAACATCGGCGCCCTTGTCGTGATCGATGCATCCAGACATATCCTCGGCATGCTCAACTCCTATGATCTTGGAGATCTTGACGGCGGGAGGGGACGAAGATGAAACTGATGGTTGAGTTCGATTCGGACGGCGTCCAGTATCCAAACATCGCGGCCGCCATCCTTCGGTCCGGTGTGATGGTGAATGTGGAACGCGCCCTTATCGACGGAGACGAGGGCTGGGCGCTGCTCGATGTCGATGACCGCGATGCGGGAAAGTTCATCGCCACCCTTACGAGAAAAGGGGTCTCGATCCGGATCCAGAAAGATGCAGTGTCCCACAGCCGTACGGACTGCGTGGACTGCGGACTGTGCATCAGCATCTGTCAAAAGCAGGTGTTCTCCTTCGATGAAAACTGGCAGCTCGTCGTCGATTCGGAGCAGTGCGTCCTCTGCGGCAGATGTGCGACCTACTGCCCCCAGCGTGCCCTGAGTATCCAGAAGTAATGATCCGCGAGAAGTTCGCGTACCGCGAAACGATCACCACGATCCTTGCCGACGATACTTCACATGTTGAAGCGGCAAAGGAAGGGATGATCGCGGCCCGGACCGGTCTTGAAGAGTATCTTCTGACCGATCCCTTTTTTCATATGAGTTACAGTCCGGTTTCTGCCCCGGCAGATGCGCCGGAGTCGGTCCGGTGTATGGCCGCTGCCTCGTTCGAAGCGGATGTCGGGCCTATGGCGGCTGTCGCGGCGACGATCGGCTGGGCGGGCGTCAAAGCGATGCAGAATCGGGGGGCCGCCTTTGGGTTGATTGACAACGGCGGGGATATCGTGCTGTTTTCGAATCGTGAACTGCGGGTCGGGATCTATGCAGGCGCCGCCCCTTCATCCGGGAAGTTCGCATTCCTCATTCCGCCGCAGAACGAAATCCTTGGGATCTGCACTTCGTCTGCGACCGTCGGACCTTCGGTCTCGTTTGGGATCGCGGACTCGGTGACCTGTTTTTCCCATGATCCTGTAAAGGCGGATGCCTGGGCGACTGGTCTTTGTAATATCCTGACACCGGAAAACTTTGACGAGGTCATGAAAAAAGTTGAAGGCTCATCGGTCTTTGCCGTATATGCGGTGATCGGCGACTGGATCGGCCGGTGGGGGGATCTGCCCGAGATCGTGCCGGCGCATGTCAGCTATGATCTGATCACGAAAGGTTAGGCTGACATCTCTTTTGCATACTTCACCGCTTCCCGGTAGGACCCGGGACCGGAAAATGCTTTCAGGAACTTTTCTCCATCCCAGACTGCGATGAAAAACAGCGAACTCTTTTTATCGAATCCGAAGATGATCTCGGAAAGCTCCACATTGGCGATTTTGATCCCGCGCAGGAGCTGCGAAGAGGGCTGGAGCAGCAGTCTTTCATAGATAGCGATCTCCGGCTCCTCCTCGAATGCGTAGATGTAGGTCTGCAGGGCATTGGTCAGATCCGAAGTGCAGAGCCGGACCGCCGTCTCTTTAGGCAGCTGACGAATGAGTTCGGCGAGTCTGAAATCGTCATCCCCCGATGCTTCGTAGAGTTCATCGGCAAGAGGTTCAAGATCCGAGGCGGAGGTATATGCCATTACGCTGTACTTTTCTGTTGCGTGAATCAATAAAGTATAATGTCTATCTCTTCCTAATTGTTAGGACATGAGAAATGAGGACGTGGACTGGGCACTGTTTCATATGATCCCGGAGAATGGGACGCGGACGATCGCAGAACTTGCGGAGCAGTCCGGATTTTCCGAGGATGAAATCAGAGCTTCCCTTGCACGCCTCCAAAAAGCCTGTCTTATCCATGTAAAAGGCGAGGTCGTCTGTGCTCTCTCGATCACCGATATGTTCATGATGAACGAAATACAGCAGCCCTCCTCCGACATCTACATCGAAGACGGCATCATCAAGGTACGAAAATGAATCTCAAACCCGAATCCTATATCCTCAGAATAGGACACCGTCCCGAAAGGGATCAGCGTGTCACCACCCATGTCGGTTTAAGCTCCCGTGCTCTTGGGGCGAGCGGCATGTACCTGGCGGCCGACGATGCAAAGGTCGCCAACAGTATAACCGATGTCGCAACAAGGTTCGGCGGGACCTTCTTCTGCGAAAACAATGTCAAATGGAAGTCCTGCATCAATCAGTTCAAAAAGAGCGGCGGAAAAGTCGTCCACCTGACGATGTACGGTCTCCGGCTTCAGGACGTAATCGCTGATATCAGAAAGGAGGAGAAGGTCATGATCGTTGTAGGTGCGGAAAAAGTCCCGGGCGATCTGTACGAACTTGCCGACTACAATGTTGCCGTCGCAAATCAGCCCCACTCCGAGATCTCCGCCCTTGCCCTCTGTCTTGATCATCTGTATGAAGGAAAGGAGCTTGACCTCGCATTTCCTGATGCCGAACTTGAAGTCCTGCCGACGAAGATCGGGAAGACCACGATCAAACACGAACACGACCAAGAAAAACCATGAAGAGTGTTCTCGTCGCCGGATATACGACCCGCCACGTTGCCGCCTCGGCATCCAGTGCCGGGTATGACGTCTACGTAGTAGATCATTTCTGCGACCAGGATCTGATCTGGTACACGAAGGATCATCACGCCTTCGATGAACTGGACGAACTGCCGTTTGCTGTTGAAGAGATGATGGAAACGCATGATATCGACCATGTCGTTACCACCTCCGGCGCGGAACTTCTCGAAATATTTAACCGTCTTGGAACTCCCGCACATATCGCGGAACGGTTCATGGACAAGGGAAAGACCCAGGATTTTTTCAAAGATCTCGGCGTTCCTGTCCCCAAACGGCTTGGTCCGGGCGAGTATCCGGCGATGATGAAGACCTTATCCGGCGCGGGGGGCTGGCGGAATGCCTGTGTTCACTCCGATGCCGAACGCGACGCCTGGGAAGAGTTTGCCGACTATGCTCCCTGCATGGCCCAGGAGCCGATCGACGGCCAGCCGGCAAGTGTTTCATGCCTTGGGACTGGAGATGCGGCCCTTGCTCTCTGTGCAAACGAGCAGATCCTTAGAGGCGGCGACTCATGCGCCTATGCGTTTTCCGGTTCGCTGACCCCGTGCAAACATCCGCTTGCCGAGCGCATGATGGAACTTGCGGAGCAGATCATCGCGGAGAGTGGATGTGTGGGTTCGGTCGGCGTGGACTTCGTCCTGACCGATGACGAGGCCTATGCGATCGAAATAAATCCCCGGTTCCAGGGAACCGTCGAGACGGTTGAAACCGCTCTCAGCATGAATCTTTTTTCCTTACACCACGATGCCTGTATGGGCATCCTGCCGGAAAAACGCCCCGAACCGGTGTGTTTCGGCGTGAGAAAGATCCTTGCAGCGCCCAGAAATATCACGATTCAAAAAGAAATGTCCCCGTTGCGCAGCACGATCACCGACATTCCCTACCCCGGTACATCCTTCGAAGAAGGGGAGGTAATGTTCTCCGTGACTGGGTCGGGTGCCACCCGCGAGGATGCTTTCTCCTCGCTGGATAAAAATATTAGGGATGCCCTACAATTTATTAAGGAATGACGGTCATCACAGAAGAGCAACTCGGGAATCCGGCAATCTATCAATATCTGCTCAAACTAGTCGGAGAAGAGGGTCTGGAACTCCTTCGCCGCTGGTCAGATGTATCCTATGCACGCAGATGGGTGGAGGAAAAGCTGAGCAGTGAAGATCTTAAGGCAGTCGACAAAGCACGGTTCCTTGCCGAATCAAGACGTTCCGACGAGGATCTTGTCGAAGCGGAACGCAGCGACGAGGAGATCGCCGAACTCACCGGCATCAATCTGAACTCGGTTCGCCACACTCTCTATAACTTATATGAACACCGTCTTGCGGAGTACCGCAGAATCAAAAACAACGAAACCGGCTGGCTCACCTATCTTTGGCTTATGCGTATGGATCATATGAACATGGTTCTGCGTAACGAGATGGAGGTCGCGGCGGGAAAACTGGCAGGCAGACTGAGATACGATGAGGCCAACGACTTTTACCAGTGTAAAAACTGCGGTATCACGACGACCTTCAATAGTGCCATGACGACCAACTTCTCCTGCCCTCAGTGCGGAACGATGCTGGTGCATTTCGATGACGAACTGATCATCACGGCCTTGAAAAAACGCCTTGCCAAGATGCAGACCGCACTTGATAATGCCTGAATATTCCAAAATTCTTTTTTCCGCCGGATGTGATGCCGGGGTCGTTTCCCACTGCGAAAAAGTTGCCGAGGTCGCCGCACGGTATGTCGGCGAATCGGTCGATTCCGAGTTAGTGCATGCCGGGGCAATGCTGCATGACATCGGGAGATCGAAGACGCATTCGATCAAACATGCCGCGAAAGGAGCGAAGATCTGCCGCCGTCTGGACCTTTCCGAGGAGATCGTCAAAATCGTCGGAAGGCATACGGGCGCCGGTCTGACCGAGGATGAATCGGTACTTCTGGGTCTCTCTCCTGTTTCTGCGGTCCCGGAGACGCTCGAAGAGAAGATTGTGGCGCATGCCGACAATCTCGTGTCCGGATCGCGCGAGGTGACGATCTATCAGCGCATGATGCAGATCGCGGATCTGCCGGCCGGTTCGAAACGGAAGATCTGGCGTCTGGCGATGGAAGTCGAACTGCTCGCCGAATGATTTTTGTCCAATTAATGGAATATCTTTAAGGGATTTACTTATGGATAATGCAAAAAAAGCAGTAGCTACGTTTTCCCAAGGGTTAAACTGTGCACAGTCGGTGTTTTCCTCATTCTCGAACGACCTCGGTGTCGATGAAAATACCGCAAAGAAAATCGCCGGAAGTTTCGGTTCAGGCATGCGGTACGGCGAAGTTTGCGGCGCCGTCACGGGTGCGCTGATGGTCATCGGTCTGAAATACGGCGCCTCCACCGGCGAAGATCTTGAATCGAAGGCGGATACAAATGAAAAAACCGTGGAATTTCTCGATGCGTTCAAAGCGGAACACGGCTCGATTCTCTGCCGGGATCTTCTTGGATACGATATTCTGAAGGAGAATGAACTCGCGATCATCAAAGAGAAGGGCCTGTTTAAAACGCTCTGTCCAAAACTGGTTGAGTCGGCCGCCCTGATCCTCGAGAAAAAACTGGATGCATGGGAAGCGGACCAGAGAAAGTAATCCCCATACTCTAAATCTTTCCACAACCCATACTGTTTATCATGTTTTGGCAGCCGCTGAATGTTGAGTCGTGGGTTTCGATGCGCCGCGGTTCGCTGGCCGACGTAAAGGAATCAGTCGAGGCGATTATTGAGGATGTCCGTACCAACGGGGATGCCGCTCTTTTTGCCCTGACGGAAAAGTTCGATAAGCAGAAACTCTCTTCCCTTCAGATATCCCGGGAAGCGATTGATGCAGCGTATGATGAGGTCGATCCTGCCCTTGTCCAGGCACTGATCGAGGCCGAGGCACGGATCACCCGGTTCCACGAACTCCAGATGGATAAATCGCTATGGCTCGAGGAAACGGAACCGGGCATCACGCTCGGCGTTAAAACAACGCCTCTCGACCGTGTCGGTGCCTATATTCCCGGCGGACGGGCGGCATATCCCTCAACGGTCCTTATGACCACGGTCGCGGCCCGCGTTGCCGGCGTTCCCGAGATCGTTCTTTTCACACCGCCACCGGTAAACCCGCTGACGCTGGTCGCTCTTGATATTGCCGGCGTTACGGAGGCCTATTCTGTCGGCGGAGCCCAAGCAATAGCAGCGCTCGCTCTTGGCACCGAAACGATCCGTCCGGTCCAAAAGATCGTCGGGCCCGGGAACGTCTTCGTCACGCAGGCAAAAATGCTCCTGCGCGAATATGCGGAGATCGACTTTCCGGCCGGACCAAGCGAGATCGGCGTTCTTGCAGACGAGTCGGCAAACCCTGCATTCATCGCCGCTGATATTCTTGCCCAGGCAGAACATGATCCAAACGCTGCCTGCGTTCTGGTGACCACATCAGAGCGAATCGCACTGGACGTCGGAGCCGAGATCGAACAGCAGATCGAGTTCGCTCCGCGCCGCGAGATCATGGAGAAGGCTCTGGCCCACTCAGGCTATGTGATCGCCGGTGATCTGGATGAAGCGCTCAATCTGATGAATGAGATCGCTCCTGAGCATCTGTCGATCCAGACCGCCGATCCTCTTACGACGCTTGGAAAGATCCGGCACGCAGGTTCGATTTTCATCGGTCCGTACACGCCGGTTGCCTGCGGGGATTATGCGTCCGGAACCAACCACGTTCTTCCAACGGCCGGATATGCAAAGAGCTACTCAGCCTTGGATGTTCACCACTTCATGAAACATTCGCAGGTCCAGATGGTTACAAAAGAAGGGCTGGAGACCATTGGCGATGTCGTGGAGATCCTGGCAGAAGCCGAAGGACTTGCCGCCCATGCCGCGTCGGTAACGATCCGCCGGTCCTGATTTTTTCTTTTTTTACTAAATTAAAAAATACTTACCATTATTTTTGATTGGTATATCTGCTGAAAAAAGAATATTAGAAAAATATTAGAGCTTCTGTCCGCATTCAGGACAGAACTTCGTTCCGGC